>NZ_CP032485.1:1302500-1602500 GCF_006542335.1 Neokomagataea tanensis
CAGTCTAAGGCGGGCGCTACCCTGCGGGACTGTAGGCGGACGAATAGCGCCGACGAGAAAGCCAGCGTCGTCAAGTCGGCTGGCGGCGCTTAAGGTCCGTTCGGCCGTACCAAACACAACGGGGATGATTTGCGTGCTGGAATCGAGGGTAGACAGGCCTGCCTCGTGAAGGCGCATGCGGAGGTGGGAAGCGCCGTCATGTAACATTGATCTAGCGTTGTTCAATGTTGGTAAAACCTCAATGGCCGCGTCAATTGCTCCCAAGACGGAGGGGGGCAGGGCGGTGCTGTAGATTAGGCCTGATGCAAAATTGGTGAGATAATCACGCATCGCCGTTGAGCCAGCTACGAAGGCTCCCATTCCTCCCATGGCCTTGGAGCACGTCCCCATAATGATATCCGCCATACCATCGGCTATCCCGCGTCCATCTTGACCAAGCACACCGGTCGAATGAGCTTCATCGAGATAAAGCAGGGCTTGGTGGCGGTCTGCTATTGCCCTTAAGGCGGCTATATCCGCTCGGTCTCCGTCCATTGAGAAAACCGATTCTGTCACAATCATGCGGAGGCCGGGTGTGTCTGCGTGGCGTTCCAGCAAATGCTCAAGATGGACTAAGTCGTTATGGGCAAAGCGGTTTTGGCGTATACCGGCGGCAGCAAATCCGTGGTGCAAGCTTGCGTGGTTCAAACGGTCAGTGAATGCTAAAATTTTATGGCCGGTTTGCGCTTGGGAGAGGGCACAGAGCGCAGGGATCACTGCGGCATTGGCCTGCCACCCGCTAGCAAAAAGCAGTGCGCTGTTTGTTTTTTTAAACGCGGCAATTTTCTCTTCGACCGCTTCGTGAAGGTCAAGCGTGCCAGTAACTAGGCGTGACGCGCGAGCGCTTGTACCGTAGCGCTGGGCCCACTCCGCAGAGCGTGAACGCAGCAAAGGATGATCAGCTAGTCTGAGATAATCATTTGAGGCGACATCAACCAACGTGCGGCCCTCACGTTGGATAGTGCCGTGGTTGCGCGTGACCGCGCGTAAGACGCGTTGGGTGCCCTGAGCGTTACGCTCATGCAAAGCAGCTTCAAAATGAGGGTCAAACAGGGTCATGAGGCGTGCTTCAGGACAGTATAAATAGCGCTGGTGAGCTGGGATAACTCGCGCGGGGTAACGGTAAAGGCCGGGGTAAGATAAACGATATTCCGGAAGGGTCGGATCCAAACCCCTAGTTTCAAGAACGCCTGCTTGAGATGTTCGGGGTTAGGCATGTTTTCCAGCTCAACAACCCCGATTGCTCCGAGAACGCGAACGTCACGGACGTTGGGCAAGCTGGCGCAGGGCGCGAGTTCATTTTTAAGCTGAGCTTCAATGCGAGATACCTGCTCGAGGCGGGGCTCTTGCTCAAAAACATCCAAAGATGCATTGGCAACCGCACAAGCGAGTGGATTGGCCATAAAAGTGGGGCCGTGCATGAGCGCTTTGCCCGGATCGTCAGACAGGAAAGCCGAGAAAACGGTCTGCCGTGCGACGGTCGCTGCGAGGGCCATGGTGCCGCCGGTTAGAGCTTTCGAGAGGGCCACAATGTCTGGCACGATCTGAGCCTGCTCACAGGCAAACATGGTCCCTGTGCGGCCAAAACCGGTAAAGACTTCATCTAAAATCAATAAAATATTGAAGCGATCGCATAAGGTGCGGAGCGTTTTAAGTACTGATGGGGCGTGAAAGAGCATGCCCCCGGCCCCTTGGACCAAAGGCTCTGTGACGATGGCGGCGATTTCATGTTCGCGCTCTTGTAGCACGCGTTCTAATGCTTCTGTGCTGGCAGTATCTACAGGCAGGTCTGCGATAATTTGCTGAGGCAGGGCCCCGGAGAAAAGGTTGTGCATCCCCTCTTCTGGGTCGCAGATTGACATCATTCCGAGGGTGTCACCGTGATACCCTCCGCGAAAAGAGAGAACTTTGGTGCGCGCGCTACGCTTGTTGTTTAACTGGAATTGAATGGCCATTTTCACGGCGACTTCCATGGCCACTGAGCCGGAATCTGTGAAGAAGACACGCTCCAAATCTCCCGGTAGGAGAGACGCTAAACGGCTAGCAAGGCGTTTGGCTGGTTCGTGGACCATCCCGCCGAACATAACGTGCGGCATGACCTCGCATTGCGCCATAAGAGCCGCACGCAGGTGAGGGTGATTGTAGCCATGACAAGCGGTCCACCACGACGCGATGCCGTCCACCAACTCCTGCCCATTGTCCAAAAAGATGGTGCTTCCTGAAGTCCGAATTGCTGTAGCGGGCCAAGGAGTTGTCTGCATCTGGGAGTAGGGGAGCCAGAGGTGAGGCAAATCAGCAGCGCGGCGCTCGGATGTGGTCATGGTAAGTTAATCTCTCACGCCAAAGGCATAATTTTCAGGGTCGTACGCAAAGGCAACCTACTGAGAAGAGTTCTCAGTGCCACGAAATAGCCTTCCGATATCACAAAATGGTCACGCGGCTAAATGGAACATTGTGGCATGACGCGTGTTCTCAAGGAGCCCGCTCTTAGGGTTGATATATTGAAGGTCAGAAATCCATGTTGAATTCCACGGTCATCCACGTCGAGGGAGTTTTCCTCGGTACTGCGATTATGACCGCTGATCGGGAAGGATTCCGATTTTACGCAACGCATGAATCCGTCCAAGAGCTTCACGACACAATTTTGCCAGATGTAGATTTGCTTGCTGAACGTGCGCGCCGCTTATTCGGTAGCAGAAAAGCCAAGACGCCGCAGGTCTTGGCTACCGCCCCAACGGCTGCTTGAGGTTAGGTTCCACAAAATGTGTTTGCGATGCACTCCTCCGGTTGAGGAGGGCGCGTAAAAGCCTTATCGTGGTCTGCAAATGGGGTGCGCAACGCTTCCCTGAGGGTTTTAAAACGACTGAGGTCACCGTCATACGCGGCGTTGATTGCGTCTTCGACGAGATGATTGCGCGGGATGATGCAAGGGTTTGTGTTCTGCATCATTTTGAAGCGCTCACCCTGAGATATAGATTCTGTAGCTAAGCGCCTTTGCCAGTTTTCGAGCCATGTTTGCGCGGATGTGGAATCAGAGCAGAGCGCGAGGAAAGCCGCAGGGTCATTGGCGTGCGCGACGGCGTTCAGGGTTCGAAAAGACTGTGTGAAATCAAGTTTTTGTTTGTGTAGAAGCTCCAAAAACTGTGCGATGAGCGTCGTGTCGGATGGTTGTTCGCCTGACAAGCCAAGCTTTGTACGCCAGCCTTCGAGATAGTGTTCCGCGAAAAGCGTATCGAAGGTTTTTAGTAGCTCAGTAGCTTGTTCTACGGCTTGTGCATCGTCGTGATGAATAAGGGGTAAGAGGCACTCTGCGAAGCGCCCAAGGTTCCATAGCGCGACATTGGGTTGCTGGGCATAGGCGTAGCGTTTCCCACGGTCGATGAAACTAAAGCATGCCTCGGGGTCGTAACTATCCAAGAAGGCGCATGGACCGTAATCAATCGTTTCTCCGGCGATAGACATATTGTCCGTGTTCATCACACCGTGGATAAAGCCTACATGCATCCATTGTGCGATAAGTTTTGCCTGTTTTCGAATAACGGCTTCTAAAAGAGCAAGTGCTTTATTCGGTGCGTCGTTATGTTCCGGATATAAACGTGCAGTGACGTGGTCTGTCAGTGCTGTAAGTGCGGCGTAGTCTTGACGCGCAGCGAAGTATTGAAACGTCCCGGTGCGGACGTGGCTTCTAGCAGTGCGGGCAAGCACTGCACCGGGTAGGGGGGTGTCACGATAGACAGTGTCTCCCGTGAGGCTTGCTGCAAGGCTGCGTGTGGTTGGAATGCCTAATGCCGCCATGGCTTCGCTGATCAGAACTTCACGCAAGACTGGCCCTAAAGCGGCTTTTCCATCTCCGTTGCGGGAAAAGGGTGTTGGTCCCCATCCTTTGAGGTGCAGGTCGTGTTTCAAGCCATCTTGTGCAGTGACTTCACCAACGAGGACGGCTCGTCCATCTCCCAGTGACGGTACAAAATGGCCGAATTGGTGACCTGCGTAAGCCATGGCGATGGGGTTGGGATGCCCGACAAGTGTGCCGCGGGTCAGGAAGACTATGCCGTCCTGTGTGGCGAGCCAATCAGGCGAAATTTGTAAATGTTCAGCCCAAGGCGTGTTCAACATTAAAAGGTGAGGAGGCTGCGGCGGTAGCGGCGGTAGGGCTGGTTGTTTTGAAAAAGCCTCGGGCAAGGAGGCATAGTCATGGGAAAGTTGCATGGGAACCTCAAATTTTAGGCGTACTGCGCTGTAATAGCCACGGTTTTTGCGGTGATACAGTGGAGAGTATTGTTAAGAAGTAGTGATTTTAAAAAGATTCTAGCGGTGATTGTTGTGTAAATCTGCTCTTTTATGAATAAATACAAATATCTTGCCGAGAAAGAGGTGACGAAACAGTTAGTCTTGACTATTCATAAATTATGAGTGGCTATCATAGACTACGACGCCGCCTGTGCGGGACCGCAGCATAGAGGAATTTTCGTGGAGCAGACGCAGCATGTGTCAGGACCGGGGACCAAAGTAACTCCGGCATTGATCCGACTTTATGCCGCATTGGCGGCGGCTCGTTTCCACGGGCTTGATCTGGATATTCGAGATTTTGCAGCTGAGCCAGGTGAGGCATCTCCGTCACCGGCATCGCTGGCGCGTTGGTTGAATGAACAAGGTGCTGTCGCCAAAGGCATGAGGCTGCGTTGGCGGTACCTCGTGCGGATGGGTAACACACCGCCCGTCGTGCTGATGTTCCGAGATGGTTCGGCCGGATTGATGATCGCCTCTGACCCGGAGCGAGGGGTCGTTTGGCTGCGTGACCCTCTTGGCGGAGATGGTGATACACCGGTTGCTGTCGATGAAGTTCGTCTTAGTCAGGTTTGGACGGGAGATGTTCTCCTCGTAAAACGCCGCCGAGACGAGAGCGAGGCTGATGCGCGGTTTGACCTCTTGTGGTTTGCCAAGATGGTCCTGCGTGAGAAAAAGATATTACGCGACATCGCGCTGGCATCTGTGGTTTTGTCAATACTTCAGATTTTCCCTGCGTTGATTGTGATGCAGGTTATCGACCGCGTTATTAATTACCACTCAATGGCGACGCTGATCTCGATGATTGGCTTCGTTATTATTCTCAGTTTCTACGAAATTTTGATCACGTATGGCCGGCGCGAATTGTCGCTGGTGCTGTCTTCTCGTCTTGATGCGCGTATTTCCTTGCATGCTTTCAACCGATTGCTTGCCCTGCCGTTGGAATTTTACGAACGTGAGCAGACGGGTGAGATTTTGGGTCGCTTCATGGCGATCTTTAAGGTGCGTGACTTCCTGACGGGTCAGTTGATGACGACCTTTCTGGACCTGTTTACACTTATTGTTGTGCTGCCCATCCTGTTCATGTTGAGTGCAACGATGGCGTGGATGACATTGGCTGGCGCTGGCTGTATCGGCCTTATCGTTATCTTGTTCCTGCCTATTGTAACACGCGTGATGTCTCGTCAGATCCGTGCTGAGATGAAACGTAGTTCAGTACTGTACGAAAGCATTGCGGGTATCCGTACGGTAAAGACACTTGCGCTTGAGCCAACGCGCCGCGAGGAGTGGGACCGGGTAACGGCGGATGTTGTGCGCTGGAAGCTTGCTGCAGGCCGTACGGCCGCTTGGCCTCAAACCCTCATCATGCCGTTTGATACGTTTATCAATCGTGGTGTGATTTTGGTTGGTGCATATCTGGTTTTAACCAATCACAGCAATCTGTCCGGCGGTACATTGGCGGGCTTTATGTTGTTGGGTGGCCGTGTTGCGGCACCGCTGGTCGGCCTTGCGAAGCTGATGGAAGCCTTTAACGAAGTTACGGTGTCCTTGGGCGAAGCCGGTGCTGTGTTGAATCAGCCGACCGAAACTAAGGCACTCACGACAGGCATGCGCCCGGTTATCAAGGGCGCCCTGTCTTTCGTAAATATTAACTTTTCCTATCCTGGTTCGACAACCAAAGCCCTTAAAGATGTGAACTTTGAGATTCCAGCGGGTACGATGTTGGGGTTGGTGGGGCGTTCGGGCTCGGGTAAATCTACCATCACACGATTGCTGCAAGGTGTGAGCCGTAACTATCTGGGTTATTTGCGCCTTGATGGTGTCGACCTGCGTGAAATTAACCTTACGCATCTGCGGCGTTCATTTGGTGTCGTATTGCAGGATAACTTCCTGTTCCGTGGCACGATTATGGATAATATTACAGCGGGCCGTCCGGGCCTGACGATTGAAGATGCTATCCGGGCTGCACGTTTGGCTGGGGCTGAAGAGTTCATTGAACGTATGCCCGCCGGGTACGATACGTGGATTGAAGAAGGCTCCACCAATATCTCTGGTGGTCAAAGGCAGCGCTTGGCTATTGCGCGTGCTGTGATCAGCGATCCAAAACTGATGATCTTGGATGAAGCAACATCTGCTTTGGACCCCGAATCAGAAGCTCTGGTGAACGCGAACCTGAAGCGGATCGGTAAGGGACGTACGATGGTTATCGTATCCCACCGTCTGTCCTCGTTGGTGGATTGTGATCAGATCGCCGTGATGGATCACGGTGAGCTGGTCGATATTGCCCCGCATGCAGTGTTGTTAGAGCGTTGCGAAATTTATCGTACGCTGTGGCTGCAACAGAACCGCCATTTGAACAATACGGCTTCGCAAGATGTCGAGCCCTATGGTGAGGGAGAATAAGAGCATGGCTGCATCTGATATGACCCCTCACAATGATTCAGAGCACAATAACGCTCAGATTCACGAAGGTCCGACTGGTCCACGCCCCGCGACGGACCCTTTTGCGCCTGGGGATATGCCTATAGCGCTTTTGGAGTTCCATTCTCCAACGCAAGGCTATGTAAACCTGCCCGCAACGGCCTCTGCCCGTTACATGGTGTGGCTGGTGGCGTGTTTGTTCTTTGCATGCTTGGTGGGCATGATTTGGTTTCCCATTAATCGTGTAGTTTCAACCTCCGGCCGTTTAACGTCTACCCAGCCTACAATTTTGGTGCAGCCTCTTGAGATTTCGATTGTGAAGTCGATCGATGTTCATGTGGGTGATTATGTGCACAAGGGCGATGTGCTGGCGCATTTAGACCCGACGTTAACTGGCGCTGATATTGTAAATACTCAGTTGCAGGTAGCGTCCTATCAGGCCGAAGCAGATCGTTTGCGCGCTGAAGCCGAAGAACGCATGTACACGCCTGACATGAAAGTGCCAGCGTCAGTACAACAGGCGGCTGCCTTCCAGCGGCGTCATGCTGAGTACACAGCGCGGATGGAGGATTATAACCAGCAAATTGCGGGTATTCAGAACGACCTCCAAGGAACCCGCGCGAGTGCTGCGATGTATGGCAGCAAAACACGCCTCTATTCAGAGGTGTTGAAAATGCGCCAACGCGAGCAAGCAGACCAAGTGGGCTCTCGTTTATCGGCGTTGTCAGCGCAAAGTGACCTGATGGAAGCCGAGCGCGCAGAAATCGCAGCGCAGCAGACAGCGAATAGCCTTGCTAACAAACTTGCAGCGACGCGCGCTGAGCAAGAAAGCTATGCGGCGAATTGGAAGGCGCAGATTTATACAAATCTGTCCGACACGCAGCACAGATTGGACGAATACAGAAGTGAGTATGAGAAAGCGCATCTCCGGCACGACTTGATTTTGTTACGTGCACCGGAAGATGGAATCGTGCTGACGATTGCTAAAGTATCGATCGGTTCTGTCATGCAGTCAGCAGAGCAGTTTATTACGCTCGTGCCGACGGGGGCTGGCCTAGAGTTGGAAGCTGTTATGCAAGCGAGCGATGCGGCGTTTGTGCAGCAGGGCAATCGTGCGCTCGTGAAATTTGCGGCATTCCCCTACACCCAATACGGCGGTGCAGAGGCGACTGTGCATGTGATCAGTGCGGACTCTTTTGCTCCGGAATCTTCGTCAGAAGTGTCGGATAAAATGTATTACCGCGTGCGGTTGCGCATTGATCGTTACACGCTCCACGGGCAGCCATCATTCTTCCATCCGGCGCCCGGTATGCCTGCAACAGCTGATATTAACGTCGGTAAGCGCACGGTCATGCAATATCTGTTCAACAATATTGCCCCGCTTATCAGCAACGGTATGAGAGAACCCTGATCTGATTGCACGGGTGCTCCTGAAGGGGGCACCCCGAAACGTCTTTTGCGGAATGAGATCTTCACTATGTCTTTAAAGCAGCGCTTTTCAGCTTTTATAAACCCACAAGCCAAGCTGGGTTATGCTTTGGAGCTTTTGGAGAGTAAGAGCGCTGTAAGAGGCGTTCAACTCCTTGGGCAATTGGCGAAAGACGGCAATACAGACGCAAAATTTCGTCTTGGGCGTGCCTATTTGGATGGGAAAGGCGTCCCGCCAAGCCTGGAAGATGGCGCACGCTGGATGTTACAAGCGGCTGAAGCCGGCCATACTGAGGCCAGCTTTATTTTAGCCACGTTGTATACCGTTGGCCTTCCTGAAGGGTTTGAAATTCGAAGTGAAACCGGGGGGTTGGACCTTGCGATTAAACCTCAGCAAGGGGAGCGCATTCCTGATTTCCACCAAGGAAAGTATTGGGCCCAGAAAGCTGCTGTTGACGGCTCAGCTGATGCTCAAGCACTTTTAGGCTATATTTTAACAAATGGTCCCTCAGACTTGAGGGATGATTCAGCCGCGCGTGAGTGGTATCAAAAATCGGCACAGGCAGGATGCTCACAAGGGCATTTGGGTCTTGCGCTTGCGCTTTTGAATGAAGCCGATACGGATGAAAAACGCCAATACGCAGCACGGCATTTCATTGAGGCAAGCAAAGGCGGTTTAGGGACTGCATTCGAGTTTTTGGGCCGCATGAGCGAAGCTGGTGTGGGTCTGCCGCAGAGCCATAGTCGCGCGGCTGAGTATTACAACCAAGCTGCGGAGAAAGGCAGTGTCTTCTCGCAGGGGCGCTACGGCCTGATGCTGTTGGAAGGTACCGGAATTGACCGGCACTACGGACGTGCTGAGACGTGGTTGCGGCGTGCTGCGCTGAATGGTGATGCCGATAGTGCTGCTGTTTTAGGTGATTTGAATGCTAATGGCGGCGATTTGCCGCCAAATATGATGGAAGCTGCTAAATGGTACAGACTGGCAGCTGAACAAAAACACGCAGGCGCAGCGCGTGCTCTGGGGCTGCTATATTTGACTGGGAACGGGGTACATCGTGACCCAGATGCGGCGGCGCATTGGTTTAAAATAGCGTCGGAATCGGGGGATGCTCAAGCGGATGCTGATTTCGGAAATCTGATCCTGATGGGTACCCGCGCTACGGATGCTGAGAAAGAATCACTTCGTCAAAGGTTTGAACGTTCTGCTGAGAAGGGAGATCTCGTCGGGGCGTTTAATCTCGGGGTGTGTTATGCCGAAGGTGTAGGCGCATCAGATAATAAAGAAGCAGCGCGTTGGATGCAGCGTGCAACGGACGGCGTCGTCAATGCTCAGTATTGGTATGGCCGGATGCTGTTAGAAGGGCGGGGTGTTGCAGTAGATCCAACGCAGGCCCTCTACTGGATGGAAAAAGCGGCAGATGCGGGTATGGCTGAGGCACAGGCCGTCGTAGGGCAATTCCTCGTAACAGGTCAGATCAATAACAGGCGTGATCATGCTAAGGCGCTCAAGCTTTATGCTGCGGCTGCCGAAAGTGGAAATGTAGACGCGATGTTCTCGTTGGCGGCAATGTTGGGCGGGGGGCATGATGTGCCGGAAGATCGTCCCGAGGCTCAAAAATGGTTCCGAAAAGCTGCGCAACGCGGCAATGGGCTGGCCCAGCTTATGCTTGGAAGATATTTGGTTAAGGGGCTTGCTGGTGTCAAAGATCCAGTTGAGGGCCGTATCTGGATAGAGCGTGCTGTAGCACAGGGCATTGAAGGCGCAGAGCAAGCACGGGCGGCATGTGATCACGTAGAAGAAAATGTTTGAAGATACGTTCTGATTTCTTTGATAGTGGTTGACTCGTCTAAATTTACTACTCCGACAGACCGTAATCAGGCGGGATACGCAGGTTATGGCAACGTCATCACGGATGCAGATCGTGCTGCGTGGCGAGAAATTCATGCTGCCCGTGCGCAGGAAGCCTTTCAGCGCGGTGAGCAGGCACTAGCGCAAAATGATTTGCCTGCTGCGCAGTTCTGGTTGGAGCGGGCGGGGCGTATGGCGCGCGCTAGTCCCAACATAACATGGGCGTTAGCGCTGGTTGACATGCGTATGGGCCGTTTTGAGGAAGCAGGCCTCAAGATGGGTGCGCTACGCGAAAAATATCGTCTGCGTGAGGCTGCTTTTCTAGAAATTGAGTGCCTAGTTCAGGCAAATGAATGGGACGCTGCACTCAAGCGACTGCGTGAGGCCCTCGCGACGTTTAATATTATGGCGGACATGCATGGCTTGCCGCAGCGGGTTGTGCAGTATTTCGGCAAGGCCGGCTGGTGTTGTGCGTCCAATAACGGGTCGATCCATATTGAAGCCGCAGGGCGCGTTAAAATCTATTTGGACGGGCAAGACATAGGTTCTGGGCGATCCGGTTGTTTCTGGCTACCGGAAGGTTGGGCGCGCGCTCGAAATATTTCGGTTAAAAAAAATGGCTGCCATTTGCTTGGGAGTCCGGTTCAGGTTGATGCACTCACGCGAATTGAGGCTCTTGTTACAGCAGACAGATCGGGCCTTTTCGGTTGGGCGTGGTATCCGTCGGACCCAGATTACATACCGCGCTTACGGCTGAATAATGGCTCGGTCTTTGAGGCTACGGAAATAGCTCAGAGCATTGCCAGCGATGTGCCGCTTGCGCGCCCGCGCTCTTTTCGTATCCCGAAAGCGGAATTGCGCTCTGCTCAAGGCGACCTTGCTGAAGTCACAGATGATCATGGCCGTATAGTAACAGGCGCACCGATCAGACTCGATATTGGGGACTTACTTGCTGGCGAAGTAGACGATCTTGCTGAAGATTTGCGCCCCAAGCGCATTGCAAACGAGGTTACTCCCGCAGTTCATGAGCCAGAAACCGGCGGATGTAGCATTGTCATACCGGTGTATCGTGACCGGGACGTAACGCTGCAATGTATTGCCAGTGTTTTGAAGACAGTCCCATCTGACACGCGTATTATCGTTGTGGATGATGCGACACCTGAATCTGACCTGGCCACGGCATTGGACGGCTTAGCGGTATCACGTCGTATAGAATTAGTCCGTTTTGAAAAAAATCAGGGCTTCCCCGTGGCGGTAAATGCCGGATTGCGCGTTGCCGGGGACGGGGATGTAATACTGCTTAATAGTGATGTGATTGTACCCCAAGGCTGGGTTGAGCGGGTGTTGAGGCGCTTGCGAGTGGCGGGGGTAGGGACGGTAACGCCGTTCAGTAATGACGCGAGTATCTTCTCATACCCATCAGTCAAAGAGCACAATCCGGTGCCCTCTCGGCAAGAAGCGGCGCTGTTGGACCGGCTTTGCAGTAAACTGTTTGGTGGGGCTAACACGGAAATAGATATCCCGACGGCGAATGGGTTTTGCATGGCGATATCTGCGGCATGTTTGCGGCAGACTGGCTTTTTGAGGGAAGATGTTTTTGCCCAAGGTTATGGGGAAGAGAACGATTTTTGCCTGAGGGCGAGTGCTTTAGGTTTTAAGCACCGTATAGCTCCGGATGTGTATGTTTTGCATAAAGGCTCTGTTTCCTTCGGTGCCGGGAAGCGCTGGCTTATGGCGCGCAATCTAGACATTTTAAATGCGCTACACCCCGGATATGATGCTTACGTCGCAGACTTTATTGAACACGACCCCTTAAGGGTGTTCCGGCAAAGTTTGGACAAGGCTTTGTTGGCGAAAAGCCCTCACAAGAGTGGGGGCGTGTTATTGGTCGTGCATGCTGGTGGCGGGGGTGTTGAGCGCGTTGTTCGTGAGCGTGCTGCACGTTACGAGCAAAATGGTGAGCCTGCTTACGTGCTCAGGCCATTAGAAAAAGGGTGCCAAATTACCCGGCCAGCTGCTGAAACTGACGAGCAGAAGTTTAATCCGCAGAATTTGATTTATGATTTGCCAGAAAGCGAAGATGCTTTCATCAGCGCTTTATCAGAATTGAATATAAGGCTGATCGAGTGGCACCAGCTGATTGGGCATGCTCCGCTTATACGCCGTCTTCATAAGGTACTGCGAATACCGTACGACGTGTTTGTCCATGACCACGTTTGGTTTTGCCCGCGCGTGTCTTTGTTGGATGGGCATGGGCGGTATTGTGGCGAGCCAGATGTTGCCGGGTGTGAGACTTGTGTTGAGCGATGGGGCGACGTGCTCAATGAGGGGCTATCAGTAAAGCAGCGGGTTGAGCGTTCAAAAGAGGAACTATGGGGGCGAGGAGGCGGATCACGCCTTCGGAAGATACTGCGCGGCGTTTTCGGCGCCATTTTCCTGGTTATGAATTCGCTGTCGAGGCCTTGGAAGACGAAGCATTGTTACGTACACGTACCTTCAAAAGAACTGACGTACAACGAGGACGAATATTACGGTTATGCGTCGTTGGAGGTATTGGGCAGTGGAAGGGCTTTGAAGTCCTGCTCAATATGGCACGCGATATACGCATGCATAACTTACCCGTTAAAATAATTCTTGTAGGGCACACACCTCAAGACGAAAAATTAATGGATGAAGGCGTTATTGTTACGGGTGAATACAAGGAAAACGAAGCAATAGATATTATTGATCGATACAGTCCTGACTTAGGTTTTATTCCATCTATAGCGCCAGAGACATGGTGTTATGCATTAAGCCTTTTATGGAAGGCGGGGCTGGAGGTTTTTTGTTTCGATATTGGTGCACAAGCCGAGCGTGTGAGACAGCGAAATGGAATTATTTTGCCTTTAGGTGCATCTTCATTACAGCTCTTACGTTTTATTATGCAACGATGGGGCCAATAATTTACAAGAGTATGGGTTTACCAGTTTGTAAAGACAGCTACACTAAGCCAGCCGAGTGTTAGAGTAATGCCATTACGGTGTTACATACTCTAAAGAACGAGGCAGATTTATTAGCGTTGAGTTCCGTAATGGTGCCCGGGTGTGTTGGGCTTTTGGGGAGTAAAGAATGACAAACTCTGAAGAGACGCCTGTACAAAATCGGGTTATTGACCTGAGAGCCGGTGCGCGACTCATGGTTTTAGATGCTGGTGTCTTCTGCATTTTCCATGCCCCAGGTCAGGCGGATCCAGAACCTAATGGACTGCCGGGTGTGCGTATATCCAAGGCACCAGCAACCCCAGCAGGGTTGGTCAGCATCAGCACGTTTGATGAAGATGGATGGATTGGCGGCAGCAAGGGAGCGGCATTGGTTCGTGTCCTTCGTGGGCCAGCTGCTATTCTGGTTACGACGTATCAAGACCCGGCAAATGACGCGCCTGCTCCACAGTTGCAGGTTGTGCAACTCGCTAGCCCAACGCCTGTTGCTGCGACTGCAGCGGCCGCAGAGCAAGCGACGACTTCCGCTAAGGACTTGGAAATCTCCGCACATGTCCAGCGTCGTGGCGATGTTGGCGGCGTTGTTGGGGAGTGGATGGGCAATCCAGAAAGCCAGACATGGATTGAAGGTTTTGCCATTGCGCCTGTGAAGCACATTCCAGCCGAAGATATTGAGTACCAAGCTGTACTGGGTAAGGGATGGTTGTCTCCGTGGGCTGAGGGCGGCCAATATTGTGGCTCCCGTGGCATGGCTCTGCCAATTCTCGGTTTGCGTGTGCGCCTCAAGAATGGTTCCGCTGAGACGCATGAAGTGCGTTTGACGGCAACATTCACGGACGGCACTCGTCTCGGCCCGGTCGATGGGACTGAAGCCTTAGAGGCAGAGAGCTTGGCACCGCTGGAAGCTTTCTTGCTTGAGATCGTACCTGTGCAGGCACCGGCAAAAGACGAGCCAGCAGCTAAAAAACCAAAAGCGACCAGCCGCCGCAAGGCAGCGCCCGCTAAGTAACCTCCAGTTATAGAGCTTCACATAGTCGTGCAGAGGCTATGTGAAGCAGGGGTTTGCCAAAGGGAGACATGTTTCACTCCCTCGTCAGGATGTCTCGTGCGTTACCTTTTTGTTCATCAAAATTTTCCGGGACAGTTTTTACATTTTGTCCGCCATCTTAGTGCCCAAGGTGGACACGAAATCGTATTCCTTTCTGAGGCAAGTAAAGGAGAGATTTCTGGGGTAAGGCGCGTAATTTACAGGACCGAGCGCGAGCCAGCAGAGACAACGCATCCCTACCTGCACGACTTTGAACGGGGTTTGCTGCGCGCTGAGGCCGTAGCGCGTGCAGCACAAACACTAAAACAACTTGGGTATGTCCCGGACATCATCATAGGCCATCATGGCTGGGGTGAGTTGCTCAACCTTGGGGATGTGTACCCGAACACACCTATTTTGGGGTATCTAGAGTTTTTCTATCGTTACGATTGTAACGATGTCGGGTTTGATCCTGAATTTCCCGTTGCTGCTGATTTGGCGTCCATCGTACGTGTCAAAAATGCCATTAATTTACAGGCTTTGAATTTGCCCAATAGTGTTGGGCAGACCCCGACGCTGTTTCAGCGCTCCACATATCCAGACTGGGCGCGGTCAAAAATGGCCTTGTTGTACGAGGGGGTTAATCTCGAAAAATGCAAGAGAGATGGACGTCTGAGAAATCGTAACATCAAGATTAAAGATATACAGATTTCAGCAAGAGAACCCTTGGTTACGTATGTTGCGCGTAACCTTGAACCGTATCGTGGTTTTCATGTTTTTATGCGTTCACTAGCGAAGGTGCAGGCGGCTCGGCCCGATGCCCGTATCGTTCTTGTGGGCGGTGACAGCGTGAGTTATGGCAACCCTCCTCCCAAGGGCGGCTGTTGGCGGGACAACATGCTCAGCGAATTATCAGGCCAGCTGAATTTGGACAAAATCCATTTCGTTGGGCATGTGGACTATGATGATTTCAGTACGCTTATCCAGCGTTCTGATGCCCACGTATATCTTACTTATCCGTTTGTCGCGTCGTGGTCCCTGCGAGAAGCAATGGCTGCTTCATGTGCGATCATAGGAAGTGATACGGCACCTGTTAGCGAGTTCGTTGAGGATGGCGTCACAGGCAGGTTGGTACCCTTCTTGGAGCCAGATCGTATTGCTGATGCTATTTTAGAAGTATTGGAAGATAGGACTTTGGCTCAGCGCCTTGGTCGTGCTGCACGGCGTTACGCGGAACAGGCATTTGCCATGGATAATTACATCACGCGCTACGAGACGCTTGTGGATGATGTAATAGCCGGGAAAAGAACTTTTTCTTGAATCGAATAGTTGCTCTACTGACCCTTTGAAGATGGGTCAGTAGCAACGAAAGCTTGGCCTTACTGTGAGTGCCAAGAAGCGCCAGCGTTTTTGTATTGCACTTCGTATTCCTCGACGAAGCGGTCAAATGCTGGCTGATTATCAACGCGCATTGCTGGCAGGAGAGCTTCGAGCTGCAAGCTTTGGTAAAGTGCCCGGCTTACGGCACGGTTCAGCACTCCAGGTCCTGTTTTGAAAGCAATGTACAAGCCGGGATGCCTGAACATATTAGCCCAAGCGGTCATCAGGGCGTTGGTTATGATAGGATTGGTGGGGGCTGCTCCGAAGAAATCGTTATGCAGCACGTAGTTGTCTGTGGTGAAAAGCTGGCAGTGGGTTTTGACGTCTTTTAGTTCTTGCCATGCCTGTGGAGATTTGACGCGCAAATCTGCGTCCAGCCACCAGCCGCCGTGAGTTAAGATTACATGCAGCCGAAGCAGGTCAGCGCCCTCTGCTGGGTGGCGAACTTGCAAGAAGAGGTCTTTGGCTTCTTGTCCGTAATGATCGTACAGCCAGTCTGCTGCGCTGCTTTGGTCAAAAATTGTGAACGAATCACCAAGCATCTCACGGTGAAGCTGGATGTTCGCCTGAATTTCTGGGGGAGGGTTGTTATCCCAGTACATGTAGAGGTGATGCGGGATAGCTGGCTCAGAATCTGGGAAGCCGCTATCACCGAATGACCGTATCCAGTTGAGAGCAATTTCGAGATAGAGACGGTCAATCTCTTCACCGGAATGGAAGGCTTCAAAAGCGTTGCCAACCAGAGCAAGGCTTTTTTCATTATTGTTTTCCTGCCATGCCGCGCGAATGCCACGAATGTAGCCAGCCATGACGGGGGAGTAGGTAGACAGTTCGTTAATCTCTTCCTCAGGTAGTTTTTGTGCTGCCTTAAGCAGACACAAAAGGCGTACTTGAAGAAGTGATTGAGGGAGTGGGTATTCTGTTTGTGATTTGCTGTGCAAATCAAAAGCGTGACGATAAAACGCAGACGCCTCTAAAACTTTGTTATGGATGTGTAGGATATTGGCGATTGCAAAGGCGTGTTCGACAGTATCGGCACCATGGCGCTCTAAGTAAGCAGCAGCCTGCCCGTCACCAGCGAGATCTGCTGTGGAAGGGGAAAAATGGGTGTGCTCGTTATTTTCGCTCATGGACCAATCTTCTGTGAGTAGATGCACATCGTTAAAGAATAATCCTAGCAGATAATATTTAAAAAAGCTTGAATGCAATAAAGAGTTCTTTCAACTTTTCAGGGTGTATTGCCGTTGATAATTCAGTCATGGTGATAATCTGTGTTAAGGTTAATGTTCAAACTAGGTCAGTCGGTTCCGAGTTTGCACCTGTGCAACAGGTCTGATTTGAACGAGGGGAATGTGCGTGTCTGAAGAATTATTTCCTGGTTTTACGGACTTGCTGCAGGGTTGGGTCTTAAAAAAAGGACCTGCGAGAGCGCCACAACGCGTTGCAGAATCTGATGTAGAAGATTTGGCGAAAGCTTCAATTGATACGCTAAGACAGCGTGTCACGGGTGAGGCGGGTGCGGACTGGGGTAGTTTGCAGGCTTTGACCGATGGATGGCTGGTTCAGCGCCAAAAAGGCGAAAAACCTTCTCCATTAGGCGAAGAGGATTTCCGCTTTTTAGTAACTTTCGTTCTGGAAGGTTTAAGCGCGCCACGGCAGAAGGCGATACAGCTTTCGCCGTTGGAGGAAGTAGAGCAGGAAAGTGCGGTTACTTCTGGAGACGAGAGCCAGATTGCTCAAGAGGATCCGTTCAAATTTGCGCGTGAACATCTGGCGCGCGCCCTTTAAATAAAAAAACGGCCCCGAAAGGGGCCGTTTTTTGTTCAGGCAGTATACCAAGACGGTAGTTGGTGTTTGTAAGGTGTGTCGAATTCTTCGATCATGTCGTTAAAGGCGTGATGGTCAAAGATTTCAATTTTCTTGGCAGGTGGCTGCCCTAGCAGGCTGCGGTGTGCCACGCGGTTAAGTGCGCGGTTAAATACGCCTGGTCCTGTTTTATAAGCGATGAATAGGCCGTGATGCAGGTAGCAGTTACGATACAGGGACAGCAGGCAGTCACTCAGCACGTCGCTATTAGCAACGGACCCAAAGAAATCGTTGTGAACCACGTTGTTGTGGGTAAGGAAAAATGTTGCACCTGCCTCACGGTTGGCCATGAATTTCAGGGCACTCGAGTCTTTGACGCGGATGTCTGCATCCATCCACCAGCCGCCTAAAAGCTGAATAACGTGTACGCGCAGGAAGTCGGCGGCTTCTGCCGGGTGGCGCGCTGAAAGAAAGATGGATCGGGCTTCAATACCGTAGTGCTGGTAGAGCCATTCAGCAGCTTCTTCTTTGTTGAAGAAATGCGATTCGAAATGCGGAATATTTTTGTGTAGTTCGAAATTCTTTTGAATTTCTTCAGGTGGGTTCTTATCCCAGTACATGAAGAGTTTGCGGGGGATACGTGTGTATTGTTCTGCCGTTGTGCTGGGTTCAAAAGGTGAGGGGGAAACGCGACGAGCAATCTCTAATGTGATGCTGTCGATTTCTTCACCGGTGTGAAATTCGTCATACGAGTTGCCAATTGTATTCAAAGCGTGGTGGGCGTCAGCGCCGCTCCACGCTTGTGCGGTACCGTCAATATAATTGGCGAAAGGAATGTTCAGGGAACGCAGTGCGAGTAGGTCCTCAGCGGGGATATGTTGCCCGGATTTGAGGCGGCACAACAGGCTGGCTTGGAGCAATGTCTGCGGAAGCGGGTAGCGGTTTGGCTCTTTTGGATGCAGTTCGTAGGCTTGATAGTAAGCGCGCGCTGCTTCGGAGACGTTGCGGTTAGTGTGCAGGATGTTAGCCAGCGCAAAAGCGGTTTCGAGGGTATCGGCACCGTTTTGTGAGAAGTATTCTCTGGCTTGATGGTCGGTGGCGGGAAGTGATTCAAGCGTAATGCGTTGAGGAGCTGTTTCTGATGCTGTTGTGGCTGGTGGCTCCGGGGCAGCTTCAACCGTCTCAGCGACGCTGTTTTCTGGGGCTTCCTGAGCTACGGAGGTAGGAACTTCAGCAGCAACCGGCGCATCATGTGCTGGTTTGTCTTGTACGGAATCTTCGCGCAAGGCGTCCCATTCCGAGAGATCCCAATTGGAGTTGCTATCACCCAAACCCGCTGCAGAGACGCTCATCCGTGTTTTCCCGTCAAATGTTTAACCGAATGCGACACATGTAAGATATGTCGAATTGATGTGTTTATTGGTAACGCTCAAAAGATAGCACGACAAGATTATAAAAGGACGGATAGAGAAGAACTCTATCCGTCCTTTTATACAGTGTCACATAATTAGAATTTCTGGAAGAAAAAGACTGTACTCAAAGTGGGGACAGTCAAGTTTTTCTTCTTTCTCACCAGAAAATTAATTGTTTGGTTCTTGGACGTGTGCCTCTAGGAACCAGAGGTCTTTGTCCAGCCCGCGGGAAACTTCGGTGAACAGGTCTGAAGTGTCGTCGTCGCCGGCTTCCGCGGTGATTGTGATCGCTTCACGCACGTTATTTGCTACGACGGCGTAACGCTCAATCAGTGCGTTAATGTGATCTGTAACCTTGTAGATATCCGTCGGATAAGCGGCGCAAGATGTGGACTTTGCGACGTTTTGGACCGTACCGAATGCCGTGCCGCCGAGCTGGACAGCGCGCTCTGCAGCAGTGTCGACGTAGCCGTCAACGCCCTTGCGGAAGCCGTCGAGCATTTCGTGCACGCCGATGAATTGTGGGCCTTTGAGGTTCCAGTGTGCTTGTTTGATGGTCAGGGCTAGGTCGATGAGGTCAGCCAAGCGCGCGTTCAACAGTTCGATAGACACGTTCTTGGTGTTGTCAGCCGTGCTGTTTTTGGTGGCGTGACGATAGGAACTGGTCGACATGTTACGCAATCCTTTTCAAGCTACAGTGCTTCTTAAACACTTTGGTCTACCTCGCCAGACGTCAAGAGTTCAGGCTCGACGAGTTCGAAAAAAGGTTGGTGGTCAACCCGAAAGAAACGGGAGTAGGCCGGGTCGTGTTTGAAGAGCTGTTCGCTTTCCCAACGGTTGAGCATGGTTTGGGTTTCAAGGAAGAAACGTGTTTCATGCTCCGGGCGGTCGTCGCTGCCGCGACTTAAACTTTCGTGATGAACAGCAATGGAATCCGCAGAGAAGATGATGCGGAATCCGGCCTTACGAATTTTCAGACACAGGTCGATGTCGTTATAGGCAACAGTAAGCTCATTTTCATCGAACCCACCAACAGCATCGAAAATATCTCTGCGCACGAGCATGGCTGCTGCGGTTACAGCAGTGACCTCGTGGGTAAGCATGCTGCGGCCGATGTAACCATAATCATTGGCAGGTATGCCGCGGTGGATGTGAGCGCCAATAGCGGGGGCTCCAACAACGACACCGGCATGTTGTACCGTGTTGTTAGGGTATAAAAGCTTAAGGCCAACTGCGCCGATATCAGGTGCGGCCAAAGCTTCACTTACAGCGACGTTAAGCCAGTCTTTTTGTTCAACAAAAACGTCGTTATTCAGAAAGAGAATAAAAGGCGAATGGCTTTTATGGACAGCTTTGTTATTGATGAGTGAATAATTAAAATCTTCCTCAATGTGTAAAACTTCTATTTTTTTATTTTCTTTTATCGACTCGAGATAATCGACCGTATCTTTTTCGGTTGACCAGTTATCTGCTAGAATTATCTTATAATTTTTATAGGAAGTATTTTTAATAATACAATCAACGCAGTTCTTGGTTGTTTCGTATTGATTGCGGAATGGAATAATTATTGTAACTTCAGGCTGTTTTGCTAGGGAGTATTGAACCCGATAAACGGTAAGATCATTGATGGACGATACTTTCGCTTTCTTCTTCGTGCGCTCAAGGTGGTCTTTGACGCACCGAACGCCAGCGTCAACGGCGTAAGTTTTGTTGGCAACGGTCACGGCAGTGGAGTTGGGGGTTTTCCGCCAGTGGTAAAGAAGTTCTGGGACGTGATGAATCTGTTCGGGCTTCAGGATTTCAGTGGCTCTAAGAACAAAGTCGTGGTCTTGGGCACCGTCGTATTTCTTAGATAAATGACCGACTGCTCGCATGGTCTCTGCACTGATCATTGTCAGGTGGCAGATATAATTGCATCCCAAGAGATAACGGTGATTGTAGTCTGGTTTGAAATTGGGTTCTAGAAAATAACCGGCTTGGTCGATCTTGTCTTCGTCGGAGTAGAGTAATTTTGCTCCGGTTTTTTGAGCTGCTCTCAGCATGACTTCCAAAGCTATGTCTTCCAGCAGGTCGTCATGATCAAAAAATACGACGTATTCGCCTTTGGCAGCATCCATGGCGATGTTGGTTGCGTCGGATATGCCTGCATTCTTATCTAAAATAATAGGGCGGATCCGGGAATCCTGAGTAGCAAAAGCCGTGATAATGTTGGTGGTCTCAGCCGACTTTCCGCAATCATCAACGATGATTAATTCCCAGTTTGGATAGGTCTGATTGATTACAGAGTGGATTGCCGCTTCAAAGTCGCTCTTGAGCGGGCGGTAAGTTGGGCACAATACAGTGATAAGCGGCTGTGCATTTTTATCGAGCTGATTTGCCTCAAGGGCGCGCTCTTTTGCAGCAAGGTTGCGGCGCAGAGGGTAGTAACGGCGTGCCCACTGGTCGTAATCGCGCAGTGTGTGTGGGCGCTTGGGTATAAGTGAGCGAACGTCTTTACGAAGAAGGCTGAGTTCGCGATGGAGGCCGTCAATGACGTTCATGAGAGTGACGAGGCGTGTTTCAAGCGCGTCGTCTGTTATTGAGCTGACAATTGGTGTCCCTGGGATTGGAGTTTTTTCAGGGAGAGTGATGACTTCAAACGTGTGCTGTGTGTTGCCACGGAAATGGAGCGGAATAGGAAGTTCAAAGCCGCAATTGGGTGGGCAGCCAAGTGCGGCCGCGACATCGCCGCGGTAGAGGTCTGCGCGGACTTGAGTGGTCGGTCGTCCGTCAATCAAAAGGGATACGACGACGTCACCGCTCAACTCGGCATCTGGGGACTTGCGTTGAAGTGCCCATCCGCGGACCGCGCCATGCACAATGCCATCAGCGTGGCTTACAATTTCGGGAATGTAATTTATTTTAAAACAGATGCTTTCTTGCAACGGGGCAGAAGGGTCATCAGGGGATGGAAGCGGTATAGGGCTTCTGTCGGGGAGGCGAATAGAAAGAGTGTGTTCTTTCCCGTCGTAAAATCTGTATGGAATTAGAAAATTAATTCCGTAATTATTTACAGGAAGATTAAAGGCATTTTGTACGTCTTGTCTGGTTTCTAAGCAATCTATTTTCCCTATTTCTTGATTATCAATTATCACATGTATGTAAGTCGGAGATTTGTTTGTTTTATTGTATATCCATCCAACAATTATTCCATTGTCGGTGCTTTCTATATTATAGGAAAAATTTTCATTACCTTTTTTCATCTCTGATATCTACCTCTATTTCATTCGCAGTAAATTCTCATTTCTGCAAACTGTATCCAAAAGTAAAAAAATCACAACTAGTCGAAAGATACTCTGGCACTAAGATTATTTTTTGTCAGGGGTCTATTTTTATAGAGGCTTTCCAATAGTATGAAAAAAACGCAAGACACTGGCTGACATAAATCTTTCACCCTGAGGTTAACAGCTTAAGGTTGTGTCTCATGGGAGGGAGCGGTAATCCCTCATGAAAGCGGCCTTTCGTCGCGCCGTAACGTCAGAACTTAATATGTTAGAGCCTAACCAGCATGACCCTTGCCCCAACTAGGCAGTCCGAATCTCAGCGCTCAGCGAGTTTGTCTTCGGGAATGGAAGATAAAAAATCGAGCTGGACTGATACTTTGTTCCATACGCTCGTTAGCGGCAGTGCGCTTCTGGTCCTGCTTGTCTTAGGGGGGCTCGTGTTGTTGATGGGGTATGGCGGGCGCGATGCTCTACATATCTTCGGTCTGAAATTTGTTTTTCATAACATCTGGAACCCAGTCACCAATGAATATGGTGCTTGGGCGCCTTTGTTTGGAACCATAATAAGCACTCTCATCGGAGTGCTGATTGCTGTGCCTTTGGCATTTGGTACGGCATTTTGGTTGACTGCCATTGCATCGCCAAGGGTTGCTTCGGTTATTGGCATGGCTGTTCAGTTGTTGGCTGCCGTGCCGTCTATCATTTTCGGTATGTGGGGCTTTTTCACCATCGTCCCATTTGTTGCACGCCACATACAGCCGTTTTTAACGCACCACTTCAGACATACACCGCTTTTGGGGCCGTTGATCCATGGCGCACCGTTTGGCACGGGATTGCTTACTGCAGGCTTGGTGCTGGCTGTGATGATTGCGCCGTTTATGACGGCGGTTATGCGTGATGTTTTTAATGCGGTTCCACCAATGCTGCGTGAGAGTGCTTACGGACTTGGGGCAACACGTTGGGATGTAATGCGGAAGATCATTGTTCCATGGTCACGCTCTGGAATGATTGGTGCAGCGGTGCTGGGCATGGGGCGTGCGCTGGGTGAAACCATGGCGGTAACATTCGTCATCGGGAACGTCACGGATGTTGGCTGGTCGCTTTTCGCACCGCGGAGTACAGTCGCGTCTTTGATTGCGCTACAATTTCCTGAAAGCCCTGCCGGGTCGATACGATTATCGTCATTACTGGCTCTAGGGTTCATTCTGATGCTCCTCTCTTTTGTTAGCTTGGCGCTGGCGCGTGTGCTGCGGGGAGATACGAAATGAGCGATAAGCAGATGCTTTCAAAAGGCTGGGCACCTAACCCGCGCGCTGCACGCCGCCGTAGGTTTGACGTTTTTGCAACAATTTTTGGTACGGTAGCATCAGGCATTCTTGTGTTGGTGCTGGCGTCCATTTTGTGGACGCTGTTATCAAATGGTATCGCCGGGTTGTCGGTCGAAGCGTTGATAAGGCCTATGGGCGCACCCGGTTCGGGCGGTGGGTTGGCGAATGCCATTATTGGTAGTTTGATCCAGACTGGCATTGGTCTTCTGATTGCGACGCCGTTGGGTCTTGGATGTGGTATTTACCTCGCTGAGTACGGTACTGCCCAAAATCGCTTCGCATCTTGTGTTCGTTTTATATCGGACGTGTTGATGTCTGTACCGTCGATTTTGGTTGGTCTGTTCGTTTATCAGGTACTCGTTGCACCTTTCGGCCATTTCTCCGCTTTGGCAGGGTCGGTTGCGTTGGCTATTCTGGCTGTTCCGATTATCGTTAGAACGACTGAAGATATGTTGCGCTTGGTGCCTGTTGCCATGCGTGAAGCAGGCGCGGCTTTGGGTGCGCCTCGCTGGCGCGTTACAGTTTTCCTTTGCTTGCGCGCAGCAAAAACTGGTGTGACGACAGGGATATTACTAGCCTTGGCGCGTGTGAGCGGCGAGACGGCCCCTTTGCTCTTTACATCTTTAGGAAATCAGAACTGGTCATTGAGCATTAATAAGCCAATGGCGAGCCTTCCGGTGACAATCTACCAGTACGCAGGTGCATCTTACGATGACTGGGTGCAACTCGCTTGGGCGGGAGCGCTTTTGGTGACACTTGGTGTACTCGCGATTAATATTGCTGTCCGTATTTCGGCACGCCGCGGATAATTGAACAGGATCCTGACATGACAGATAATAACCAGGCGGCCGCTCCGCAGAATGCTCTTACGGTCCGTAATTTAAACTTCTACTACGGTCAGCATCACGCGCTGCACGACGTCAGCATTGATTTCCCGGCGCGCAAAGTAACGGCGATGATCGGCCCAAGTGGCTGTGGTAAATCGACCCTGCTGCGTATCTTTAATCGTATGTATGATTTGTACCCCGGGCAGCGCGCTGAAGGGGAGGTTATGTTCGATGGTCGGAATATTCTTGAAAACGGATTAGACCTGAACATCATGCGTGCGCGTATTGGTATGGTGTTCCAAAAACCGACGCCTTTCCCCATGTCAATTTACGACAATATTGCGTTCGGTGTACGTCTTCATGAGCGTTTAACGCGCGCTCAAATGGATGAACGGGTGCAGGATGTGCTAACCCGTGTAGCGCTTTGGGGTGAGGTCCGCGATCGTCTGCAAGCGCCAGCTAGCGGCTTGTCAGGTGGTCAGCAGCAGCGCCTTTGCATTGCACGTTCTATCGCCACACGTCCTGAAGTCCTGTTGTTGGATGAGCCGACGTCAGCGTTGGACCCCATATCTACAGCGCGTATTGAAGAACTTTTGGACGAACTCAAAGAAGAGTTCACAATCGTTATTGTGACCCACAACATGCAACAAGCTGCACGATGTGCAGATCAAGTGGCATTCTTTTACATGGGGCGTTTGATCGAAGTGGATACCGCTGACCGGATATTCACCAATCCTCGCCAGCAGCAGACCCAAGATTATATCACCGGCAGATTTGGATAATCATCATGGTCGACAGATCTCATATCGTTAAGAGTTACGAGCAGGAGCTGGGCCAGCTCCGGTCTATGGTGTCCCAAATGGGTGGGATTGTAGAAAATCAGGTTGCGCTGGCGCTTTCTGCTATTTCAGAGCAGAACGAGGAGGCAGCAAGCAGCACAACGCAGCAAGATGCGTCCGTTGATGCGCTTGAGCGTAATGTTGAGTCCCTTGCCATCCGTTTGCTGGCCCTTCGTAGCCCAATGGCGAGTGATTTGCGGGAAATTGTCGCAACGCTCAAAATTACGGGTGATTTGGAGCGTATCGGTGATTACGCATCTTCGATTGCGCGCCGCTCTTTGCGTATCCGCACAGCAAGCGGACAATTGACCCTGACCGGCCTGCGTTCAATGGGGCGTTTGGTACAGGATAATCTTCGTCGGTCTATCGATGCGATTACCCAGCAGGATTCAAGCCGGGCTATGGAAGTTTGGCACTCTGACCGTGCGGTGGACGAGTATTATACGGCGCTCTTTCGGGAGCTGGTGACGTATATGATGGAAGACCCGCGCAATATTCGCCCGTGCACGGAATTGCTCTTTATCGCCAAGAATCTGGAGCGTATTGGCGACCACGCTACCAATATTGCTGAGCGCGTTTTTTACGCTGTGACGGGGGAAAACTTACCTTCGGTTCGTCCTCGCGGCGGTATCGCGACAACTGAAAATTCTGCGGATAAGAACGAACAGTGAGCGGCTCAACAACTCTCCGCGCCAAAGGGCTCATTCTTGTTGTCGAGGATGACCCGGCGTTATCTTTAATGATGCGCTACAACCTTGAGCAGCGCGGCTATCGTGTCGAAATGGCAGGCGATGCTGAAACTGCGTTGGAGTTTCTAGCCACGTCACGCCCGGATGCAGCCGTTTTAGACTGGATGTTGCCGGGTTTGTCGGGTTTGGATTTGTGCCGGCGTATCCGTAGCAATCCTGCGTTGCGAGACTTACCCGTATTGCTGTTAACGGCGCGCTCTGAAGAGCAGGACGCCATTCGCGGCCTCGATACTGGCGCTGATGACTACCTGATCAAGCCATGCAGCATTGATACTTTGGATGCGCGCTTGAGGGCGCTCCTGCGGCGTCATCAGTCTTCTTATGACGTTTTGACGTTTGCGGATATTACGTTGGACCCTGAAACTCACCGCGTTGAACGCGGCGGGCGGTTGTTGTCCTTGGGGCCGACGGAATACCGTCTCCTTGATTTGCTGATCCGTAATCCGCGCAAGGTTTTCTCGCGGGAAGATTTGCTCCGTCGTATTTGGGGGCAGAATATTCACGTCGAGATACGTACGATTGACGTGCATATTCGTCGTCTACGCAAGGCGATCAATGGGCCAAACGAGATTGACCTTGTCCGTACTGTGCGTGCGGCAGGATACGCCTTGGATGACGGGCCTATCGCGCAAGAAGGTGGTTAATAGGTGAAGCCTCACGGGTTATCTCATGCGTTTAGCAGTGGTGGCCCGTTGTGGCTTGGTTTGGTGTTTTTTGCGGTCTGCGCGGCGGTAGGCTGGAGCTACGCATTCTACGTTAAGTGGACCGTGAAAAGCAGCAGGCTTCCTCAGCGTGAAGAATATCCCCGGGTTCAAGAAGATATAGAGGCGTCCGGGCTCTATATTGATTCTTTTCCGGGCTCGGTGCTTTTGCTCGATACGTTAGGGGCTTTGTTACAAGCCAATCAGGAAGCAATCGCGCAGTTTGGCGATAGTATCGGAGCGATCTTGCGCCACCCGGCTGCGCGTGGGGCGCTTTCTGCTGCCCTCAGGGCTGAATATTCGTCAGATGAACACGTTCCACCTGTCTGCTCGACCACCTTCACGCTGGATGTGCCCATTACGAGGACCATGTTTGTTGCATTGAGGCGCATTCCCGGCGCGAAGAAGCAGCATGATCGTGTTCTTGTTCTGCTCGCAGATAGGACAGAGGCGCACGCTCTGGATCGCATGCGCATTGATTTTGTGGCACATGCCAGCCACGAATTAAGGACGCCTTTAGCATCTTTGAGCGGCTTTATTGATGCTTTGAGAAATGGCGGCTCCAATACAGATGACGCGGTTCGTGCCCAGTTTTTGGATGTGATGGCGCAGCAATCGGCCCGTATGAAACGGCTCATCGACCGTTTATTATATTTGTCGCGCGTGCAGGCACATGAGCACCAAAAGCCGCGTACTCTGGTCGATGTTTCGGATTTGATGGCGGTAGTTTTAGACGAGGTCGCCCCACGTTTCGAAGGTGAGGGGTATGCGCTTAAGTTCGATATTGAGGACGAGCTTTTTATCCGCGCCGATGAGGATGAGTTGGTGCAGGTGATACTGAACTTGATCGAAAACGCGTTACGTTACGGTAAGCGTGACGGTCACTTGTTGAGCGTGACTTTGCAGGCACGGCGGGCTGTGCCGCAGGACGATCGTTGGCCAACTGAAAATGGTGTTGTTCTGAGCGTTAAAGATGATGGTCGAGGGATGGAGGCGCATCATTTGCCGCGCTTAGCCGAGCGTTTTTATCGCGTGGCTGACGCTGTGCAGACCGGCCGCACGCAGGGTACGGGTCTCGGGCTTTCGATTGTCCGGCATATTGTGGATCGCCACCAGGGGCGGATGCATATTGCAAGTGCGCCCAACCAAGGGACCGCGTGTCTGGTATGGCTTCCGCCACCTAATACCGAGCATGGTACTGAGCGGAATACCTCATCAGCTGGTTTAGTTGGATCAGCAGAGGGTGATGTGATTTAACGGACGCCTAGGCATCTCGTGGCGTGTTCTCTGTCAGGGCGCTGGAAATATCCAGCGTCCTGACGTTGTAAAACCTTAGTTTTCTTTGCTGCGTGAGCGTTTGATAAGCAGCCACCCTGCCGCCAGTGCGAGGGCAATGACGGGAATGCTGGCGACGGTATATGTGCCAGATGGGTAATCAAAAGCCATCATGATAACGACGAATGCGAGAAATCCCAGTGTTGCCCAATTGGTAATTGGGGCGCCGGGCATAGCGAAACCTGTAGGCGCTATTGTGCCAGCTTTTATGGCCGCACGCAGACGCATGTGAGACAGCAAGATGCTTGCCCAAGTGCCAATAATACCAATGGCAGCGATGTTCAGAACGATTTCAAATACTTGAGAAGGGATGAAATAGTTCAGCACAACGCCGACGAGGTAGACGCACAGTGTGGCGAGAATACTGACATAGGGCACAGAGCTTTTATTCATGCGCGCGAAGGCTTTTGGAGCAGAGCCTCCCAGTGACAGTGCGCGTAAGATACGACCCGTCGAATAAAGACCGGAATTGAAGCTGGAGAGTGCGGCAGACAGAACGACGATGTTCATGATCGTGCCAATGCCAGGGACACCTAGTTTTTGAAAGAATGTAACGAAGGGGCTTACGCCCGCGTGGTAAGCCGTCCATGGCAGGATGCAAACAAGCAGAACAACCGAACCGACATAGAACAGGCCAATACGCCAAATAACGCTGTTCACTGCTTTCGGAAGTACTTCCCGAGCGTTACGACATTCGCCTGCTGCGGTACCGATCAGCTCAATGGCCGAATAAGCAAAGACCACGCCTTGCATCAACATCAATGCTGGCAGCACACCATGCGGGAAGAAACCACCGTTGCTGGTGATAAGGTGCAGTCCCGTATCTTGTCCGGCAATAGGGTGGCGGCTACCGAGAACAATCATTCCCACGATAAGGAAAATAACAAGGGCGACAACTTTGATGAGGGAGAACCAGAACTCCATTTCACCAAAGTACTTAACGCCAATCATGTTCATGGTGCCGACGATGGCCAAGGCGCCAAGTGCAAAGACCCATTGAGGTACTGCGGAGAAAACCGCCCAATAATGCATGTAAAGTGCGATAGCGGTAATATCTACGATGCCAGTCGTTGCCCAGTTTATGAAAGAAAGCCAACCTGAGACATAGGCCGCCTTTTCACCGAGGAACTCACGCGCATATGTGACGAAACTTCCGCTGGTCGGGCGGTACATTACGAGTTCACCGAGGGCGCGTAGGATCAGAAAGCAGAAAAGGCCGCAAACCGCGTAAGCAATAGCGAGAGAAGGGCCTGCAATTTGTAGGCGCGACCCTGCGCCAAGAAACAGGCCGGTACCGATTGCGCCGCCAATGGCAATCATCTGAATGTGACGGCGACCCAGATCCTTATGGTAGCCTTCTTCACTGATGGTATCGTCAGGCTGATGTTGGACCGGTGGAACGGGGTTAGACGTCATTCTGTACATCCTGCAGTGAACATGTAGTGCATGTGAGAATGTTTCCGCTTCTTCATGCGTGGCTGATATGCTTCTAGTGCATGGACCATAAACGAAATGATTCATTTATGCGTGGTGCGAGACCAAAAAAAATCTCATTTCACGTTTTTTTTTATGAATCATGCCGGGCTGTTTGCAGGGAAGAAGGCGTTACTGTCCCGGTGGTTTGGCAATGCAGGCCAAGCCTTGGGCATTTAACTGCCGGCAGGCGGAACTTGCGCTATGGGAATCCAGTCCGACCAACCGTGACCGCCAGAGTGTCCGGCCGTTGATAACGACGGGTTGCAGAACTGTTTGTGTTGCTTGCAGCAAAGAGAAGGATGCTTGCCGGGCCATTGTGGCTGCAAAGCGTGCCTGTCCTGCATTGTTGAAGGCACCAACCTGCACGCTCCAGTTTCCGTAATGGGAGGGTGGCGCTGATACGGGAGCAGCCGTTGAGGTGTTGGGGGCGCGGTCGTTTTGCGGAGGGGGAAGCCAGGTTGGCGGGGCTGGTAATGCTTGAGAGGTAGGTGTCGGGCTGGGCGGAGCAAGTGTTGTTGACGTCGGCATGCTGCAATTATCAGCCGTATCGTAAGCTGCGTCTGGGTCGCATGGCACAGATGATACAGGGGCTGAGAGGCGTGTTGGGGCTGCGACCGAGGGTTGTGGCACGGCTGTATAATTACGGTTGGCCCATGCCGCCTGAATTGAAGAGGCCGACGAATACGAGGCAGAGGATGTTGCTGCGGGAGGAGTATCCCCTAAGTGAGGGGTGATGGCTGCGACATAGGCGACCGTCTCATGGGGGAGTGGGCGCCCTTGATTGAGATATGCTTCAAGGCGTTGTGGCCCCGCATTATAGGCTGCGAGAAAAGCCGGGGAGCCATATTTGCGTGACAGGATGGCGATATACTCAGACCCTGCGGCAATATTGTCGTGTGGTTCATAAGGATCTGAGCCGAGGTTAAGCCGGTCCTGCATATCGGCGTAAGTTTGGGGCATGAGTTGCATCAAGCCCATGGCCCCGGAACTGGATGTGATGGGCTGGCCGTCTAAATATTCATGTCCACCAGATTCCTGATGCATGACGGCGCGTATCCAGCTTTCTGGCACGGTGGAGCGGTTGGAGGCTTCCCGAATATAAGGGCCCCAAGGATCTGCGGCAGAACCAGGTGCGCGATATGCAGGGTTAGCCATGCTGTAGCGGTCGTAGCGGGAACGCTGGCTGGAGCAGCCGGATACTAACAATACGACTGTTAGCCCAGCGGATACGGTACGGAAATGGCGGCTTGTAAACCTAAAATTAACCTTCTGAGCGCAGGATAAATTGCGTTGTACAGGAAGGGTTTTGAGGTGATGAGTACGAGTCCCGACACAGCAGACGAAACCGGAAAGAAAAGTAAAAAACGTATGTTTTTGCTGGTTTCTGGCGGTGTAATAGTAGCTTTGGCTACGCTGGGCGTGTTTGGATTTCAGAAGTTTCATCGGCAAACGCCCGTACATGATGAGAAGAAAGCAGCCTTAACCATCGTGTCTATTCCAACAATCGTGTCTAACCTTGATACGGGAGATGGTCGTGCGCGGTATGTCAAAATTACGGCTCGTGTGCAGACACAAGGAGCTCCGGACGCCGCGAAAATGGCTCTTTTGATGCCGCAAATACAAGATGCTTTCCAGACCTGCCTGCACGGTATGAGGCCAGATGAAATGGAAGGGGTCGGTATTTACCGCCTGCGTGAGACGATGTTGGTGCAAATCGAGAATATCCTTGCCCCGCTGCCCGTGCGTGACCTCTTTTTTGTAGAGGTTCTTGTGCAATGAATGAGGAGGACACAACCTTTCTTGCGGAAGCTGCATCGGAAGAGATGCCTTTCCCTCGGCAAGCCATTTCGATGGATGACTTTGATTTCGGAGAGGATGACGAAGACGAAGGTCGCATTCTAAACCAAGCTGAAATCGATAGTTTGTTCGGCGGTGATGCCTCTTTTCAAGGGGGAGAACGAGACGATACCGGCCTCACCCGACTGATAAGTTCGTCACATGTTTCGTATGAACGCTTGCCGATGCTGGAGGTTGTGTTTGACCGGCTTTTAAGAATTTTCACGACCAGTCTGCGAAATTTCACAAGCGACAATGTCGAACTTTCTATGGATCGCTTGGGGTCACAGCGTTTCGGGGACTATTTGGACAATGTGTCTCCACGCTCAACATTTGTAGTTTTTAAAGCCGAGGAATGGGACGGGTACGGTATTCTCGTTTTGAGTTCTTCGCTCGTTTATAGCGTGGTTGATTCGCTGATGGGCGGCCGTGACCGGGGACAGGCTATTGGTGCTGCACAAGCAGCAGAGCGACAAGAAGGGCGGCATCATACAGCGATTGAGCGGGCTTTGGTTGAGCCGCTTGTGCGCATGATTTTGTCAGATTTATCAACAAGCTTCAGCCCGTTATGCGCCATTAATTTCCGTTTTGAGCGTTTGGAACTGAACCCACGTTTTGCCACGATTTCGAGAGCTGCAAACGGCGTCGTCATGGCTCGCTTTGGCATTGATATGGATGGGCAGGGCGGAGATGTAGATCTCATTTTGCCGCATGCCACGTTAGAGCCGGTTCGCGAAATTTTGCTGCAACAGTTTATGGGCGAAAAATTCGGTCATGACGGCATATGGGAAAACCATTTGGCCCAAGAACTCTGGCAGACAGACATTACTTTTGATGCGGTTTTGGAAGAGCAAGTCATGCAATTGAGCGACATTGTTTCTTTGGCGCCAGGGGATCAGCTGATCATACGTCGTAACCCTGAGGGAAAAGTACGCCTGTGCTGCGGCGAAAAAACCTTGTTTCACGGACGTGTAGGTAAAAAACAGGGGAATGTTGCAGTCTGTATAGAGGAGGTTCTCATAGGGAGAGAATCTAAGTCAAACAACGTAAATTATATATAATTTGGACGATTATTTATGATCATGGTGCAAGTTATTCTGGAGTTTTTACTATTACTTATAATGGTAATTGCTCTTTTTGTTGGCGTGAGTTTGGGGAGGTCATTGAAGGCCTTGCGTCGTGATCGTTCCGGGTTGGAAGAGATGGTAGCGCAATTTCGACATTATAGTGCTGAGGCGCAAACCGGCATTAACCAACTCCAGAAATCCAGTGATGGGGTTGGGCGTGCTTTGGCCAAAACGGTGGAAGCGGGACAGGCCTTGAAACAAGACCTGCTCGCGCTGTGTGAGCGTTCAGAGGCGCTAGCCGGGCAAATGGAAGGTGTCGTTTTTCAGAGAAAGCCGCCTGAACCAATGGCCGTCTCCTCTTTGCGGGGCCGTAGTAGCGCGTCTCGGGTTGCAGCGCCGGCCGCTGCGGAGGCAACGGGTGGGCTAGGTAAGAGCGCAGCCGAACGAGAACTCTTGCGCGCGTTGCGCCAAAAGCAGGGGTGAGGCATCGATGTTGCTACGTTTGTTGTACTCGGCCAGCGCGGTGTTGGTGTTACTTATAAGCGCGGTTACTTATGATTTGGCATCGCAGTGGATGGGTGCAGGGCCCTTTACCGTTTTCGAGGCTGCACGTGCAGAGGCCACTCCGGAAGCCGCAGCGCCAGCACCGGCCATTACGCACAAAGACAACGCCAAAAAGATTGTTGTTCAAAACGGTTGTTCTGGTGGGGGATGCACAGGAGATGGCGTTACACCAGCTCCCCTTGATCCGCTGTTGAAGGCTTCTTTAGTTGAAAGGCAAAAAGAGCTTGAGAGGCGTGAGCGCAATTTGCTTGAGCGGCAAGCGGTTGTCGAAGCGGCCGAAGGTGAATTGCAGAAGAAGTTAGATGCTTTGAACGATGCTCGAAGCAAACTGGATTCAAGCCGTCAGCAGACAGCTCATTTGATTGACCAAGACGCGGATCGGCTGGTCAAAATTTATGAAGCAATGAGCCCAGTCGATGCTGCCGCAATTTTCAATATTATGGATTTAAGAATTGGTGTTGGTTTGCTGAGCCGTATGACACCTCGTAAAGCCTCGGCCATTTTAGAGGTCATGTCACCCCAAAGAGCAATTTTAGCTACGCAGCTTTTAGCAAATACGCATAATCAGCCTATGCCATTGACGGGCCAGAATGGATGAGAGCGTTTTGGTCAGCCGTTGTTTTTGCGCTTGCGATAGGGGCAGGGCATGTCGGTGCAGCGGATGGGGTCGTTCACCGCAAGCACAAACATATGCGGCGGCCAAATCCGGTCACGGCCGAGGCGGCTGTTACCGCTGCCGCTGCCGCTCCCGCGGGGAGTGAGCAGCATGTTCTATCAAATCCGTCTGGTATGCTCACGCTTCCCGTGGGGTGGACTGTGCTGCATGAAGCGGATGGGGGCGCCCAGCCTATGCCTCCTCCAGAGAGCGCGGCTCAACCCTCGTTCAATGCGGTTAACACTGAGGCTGTAACGGGTATTTGGCTACCCCTTGGTGAGCGTACGCCCGTTGCTATGTTTCAGGAGGGGCATACAGGGGTTTTGATCGCACGGGGCGAGTTTGGGCTGGATACGCTTGGTAGTTTGGCTGTTGGGGCTTTTGCGCCAGTTAAATGTCATGTCCTGCCCGGTGTAACCGTGATTACCATGACAATTCCGGATGGTTTGAAAATTGGCGCAAAGCCGCAAGGTGCAGGTTGGGAAATTTCGACTGCGTCCCCTGTGCAGGCAGACATGTCTCTTGGGCGGTGGGAGCATGGGTTGAGTTTTTCGCCCCCTGATCAAGACACAGCTTTGGACAGTGTACAAATTGATGACCCCGTTTCGGGGAGGCGCCTTTTGGTAGGTATGGCCCGGTCGGGTCGTGTCGCATTTGAGCGCAACATTCGGGGGAATGGTTACGCTGTTAAGCCCAGTCTCATCGGGTTGGTGGTTGCTGCGGATGATGATGCAATTGAACTGAGGCATCTTTCAGGGCGCTTTATTCTGGATAGAATCGGGGCAGGAACGGAAACGCTTTTTGCGCTGCGGAATTTGCCCGATAGCGGTGCGTCTATGAATGCTGTTTCTCTGGGCGATGCTTCCCCGCAGTCTTTGAAAGATTCGTTACGGGATGCCTGGTTCGCTGTTTCAGCGGCGTCACCGGGGGAGAAGCTAAACACACGTATACGTCTTGCTGAGAGTACGGCACGGCTAGGCTTGGCTGCACAAACGGATCAGATTTTACGCACAATAGTGCAGGACGAGCCCGAAGCAGCAGGTCGTAGTGACGTAAGGCGGTTGCAGCAAATTGCTTCCGTATTGCTAGGGCGTGTCCGTGACGAAGCCTTGTTGGATGATGGTGGTACGGCGCCGGAGGATCAGTTCTGGCGGGGGATGATGCGGACCCTTCCGACAGATCCGCGCAATGGGTCAAAGAGCCTACCATTTCGTTTAAGTGATGCGGCCGAAAAAGCCCGTACAGCGCAGATGATTGCCGCAGGTTTGCCCGCTCTCTCCTCTTACTCTGCCCCTTTAAAAGCCGGCTTGTTTGGGCCTGCGGCTTTGTGGATTGCCCATTTTGGGGACGAAACCGCCCAGAAATTGCTCGGGAATGGACCGGATGTGCCCGAAAAAGCTCTGGCACAGGCCATTTGGGCTGTGAGGCAGAACCTACCCGATGCTGATCAGGAGTTGGCAGCTCTCACGCACAGTGCTTCACCGCGTATTTGGCCAGAAGCAAAGCTAATGAAAATTGAGCGTGACCTCTCCAAAGGTAGGATAGCGGAAGATGCTGCTACACGTGAGCTTGGTAGCTTGATGCCGGGCTTTCGTATGGCCGGTATTGGAGCGGCGGCTCAAAGTGTTTTGTTGGAGACGCAATTGCACGCCGGGCAAATGCGCGATGCATTGACGGCATTTTTGCAGACAAAACCGCATCTTTTATTGCCCAAAGAAGAAACGGTTTTGGGGCGTATTGCGCAAGGTATGTTGGACCATGTTCCCGAAGATATGGGGCAAAAGGCCACAGAAGCCGCGTTACTGAACAAAGTGCTCACTCAGAACGCGTTTGTCCCAAAGGCAACGCAACGTGTCCTTCGCTATGCTCTGGCTGAGCGGTACCGTGCGCTGGGCTTGCCATTCGATGAGCGGGATACTTTAAGGCAAATCGAGGCTGATGGTGTTGATGATGCCGCAAGAAAGAGGCTTGCCCGGCTAGTAGAGCTGGATCTTGCGACTGGCGCGGTCGATGTTGCGGAAAAAGACTTGGCCAATTTTCCTAAAGCTGGCGCGGCTTCGTTTGGTGTGGCAGCGCCGGAATCGGCCCCGGATGTTCAGCTGGCCTGTTTGCAGGCCCGATTGCTGAAAGCGCAGGGTAAAATCAGTGAAGCATTGGCCATTTTGCAGCCGCTTACTGATCCCTTGTCTTATGCTTTGCAGGGAGAGTTTGCCGAAGAAATAAAGGACTGGACGCAAGCCGAAGCTGGCCGAATGAAACAAATCGAAGCCATGCTGGGCCATGCTACTCCTAACGCTGCTCTGACAAAGCCTCAGGCCGCGCTGATTTTGCAAGCGGCGGGAGATGCTTCCAGAGCGCATGACGCTGCGGCGCAGGGACAGTTATGGGCACGCTATCGTTCCGCAATGATAGCTACATCTTCTGCGGAATTATTTCGCATTCTAACAGGTCATGCTGCTGAGGATTAAGAAACTGTGTTCAAGGCGCAATAATGTGGGCTTTGATAAAGTTTTTTATGCAGCAGCGGATAAAGTCTTCCAAAACTTTACCTGTGCGGGGCCGTTTACAAGCACACAGATGCGACAGAAGAGTTCCGCCAAGGGCGCTCCCGAAGAACTGGTCTGCGGCGTCATGTACGTCAGGAATGTCGAGAATACCGCGGCGCACTTGGGTTTCTAGCCAGTCCTGAATCGGGAAGTTTGTTTTCGAAATTTCAAACAGTTGCGTAATTTGCTCCGTAATTTCCGGATTACGGCCGCTCTCAGCAATGACAGAGCGAAGCAAATTAATTTTCTCGAGGCTGAAGAGCGATTCGGCCGTGCGAAAAGTCAGCTGGAAAAGTTGTTCTTCGATGCTGTCTTTGGGGTCAGGCTCGAAAACAATTTGTGTGAATAAGCGTTCAAGGATCACCGCTTCAAACAGACTGCGTTTCGATGGATAGAAATGGTAAAGAGTTTTCTTGGACATACCCGAGTTGGTGGCAACGTTGTCCATGGAAGCTGCATGGTACCCGTGCTGCTGGATAGCTGCACATGCGGCGTCAAGAATTCTGTTTCGACGCGCGGTTTCGTCCGGGGCATCATGGCGTCGCTCGCAGCGCTGCTGAGACGGTGCAGAAGAAGTGGGCTCAGACTGTGTTCGGACGGGACGCGTCAAAAAATTAACTCCTTGCTTTTTGGGTAAGCGAATTGACGACATTGGGGGAAACCGGCTAGTTTCCGTCCCAATAAAGGAAACTAGCAAGTTTCTCTATCATAGGATTGGCTCAGTATCATGCTTTCTTTTGAAAAGAATTCACCCCGTTCCACGAAGGGAACGCTTGATTTAGGCCTGTCCATCTGGAGAGGTTTTTCGTTGCTGAGCGTGCCTTTGGTGCTCGCTGGGTGCGATAAGAAACCTGCTGCGCAACAGCCCCCGCCGCAGCCAGTGGTTGTCCATACTGTCAAAACCCAGCCGGTATCGCTCGATACGGCACTGCCCGGCCGTGTTGATGCTGTTGAGCAGGGTGAGATTCGCCCGCAGGTTAGCGGCGTGATCGTCTCGCGCAATTTCGAGCAGGGTGCAGAAATTAAAGCTGGGCAGCAATTGTTCCAGATTTATGCAGCGCCTTACCAAGCGGCTTACGACCAAGCAAAGGCACAGTTGCAAAACGCTGAGGCTGCGGCAGTAAGGGCGCAAGGTCAGCTTCGCCGGTATGCACCGTTGGTGCGCGCGCATGCGATCAGTGACCAAGAATACGACAACACTTTGGCGGCTGCGCGTGAAGCTGCTGCGCAAGTTGCGCAGGCGAAAGCGAATGTTGAATCGGCTGCGGTGAACGTGCGCTACACGCGTGTGCTTGCTCCAATTGATGGTCGCATCGGCCGTACGTTGTACACGCCAGGTGCGCTGGTGACCGCTAATCAGACACAGCCTATCGCTGTCGTCACGCGTTTGGACCCGATTTATGTTGACGTGAATCTGCCTGCTGCGGACATGCTGCGTTTGCGCCGTGAGTTGGCGAGTGGTCAGTTGCAACGTAATGGCGATGATGCAGCGGTCCACCTTCAGTTGGAAGACAGCTCGACCTATTCTCAGGTTGGTAAGCTCGAATTATCCGAAGTCACGGTAGACCCATCCACCGGCACATTGGTCATGCGGGCAGTTTTCCCGAATCCCGATCGTTTGTTGATGCCGGGAATGTTTGTTCATGCCAGCATTCAAGAAGGTGTTGACCCTACGGGCATACTCGTTCCGCAGGTTGCGGTTGAACGTGACGCAAAGGGTAATCCCTTTGTCATGACTGTAGACAAGCAGAATGTTGTCGCGATGCGTCACGTCGAAGCTTCGCGCACGGTTGGTACAAACTGGCTGGTCACAAAGGGCTTGTCAGAAGGGGACCGTGTTGTAACCAGTGGCCTGCAAAAGATTCAGCCCGGCGCGAAAGTATCCCCGCAGGAAGAATCTGCTGAGTCCGCTGGAAAGGCGGAGTAAGACACTATGAACCTCTCTCGTTTCTTTATTGATCGACCGATTTTCGCATGGGTTATCGGTCTGATCATCATGCTGGTTGGTGGGGTGGCTATCACCCGCATGCCAATCGCGCAGTATCCGAGCATTGCTCCGCCGCAGATTGCTATTAGCGTAGCGTATCCGGGCGCGTCTGCTGAGACGGTGAACAACACTGTTGTCCGCCCGATTTTGCAGCAAATGTACGGTCTGGACCATTTGGAATATCTATCGGCCTCGTCTTACGCGAGTGGTCAGATGGAAATTGACCTAACCTTTGAGCAGGGCACAAACCCTGACATTGCGCAGGTTCAGGTCCAGAACAAACTTCAGCTAGCCCAGCCTCGTTTGCCGCAGGAAGTGACCGCACAAGGTATTGCGGTAACCAAAGCGACCAAGAACTTCATGCTGGTAGCGGCTTTCATTTCCGAAGATGGCAGCATGAGCGGCCAAGATATCTCGGATTATGTAGCGTCCAACATTTCGGATCCGCTTTCGCGTGTGTCTGGCGTAGGTGACCACACTTTGTTCGGTTCCGAATATGCAATGCGTATTTGGTTGGACCCGGCAAAGCTGTTTAACTACAGCTTGACAGTCGGTGATGTTCAGAGTGCTATCTCAGCGCAGAACGTACAGGTTGCGTCTGGTGAGTTGGGCGGTCTGCCATCCAAGAAAGGTATCGGCTTCGATGCGACTATTCTTGGCCCAACGCGCTTTAGCAAGCCCGAGCAGTTTGAGCAGATTCTTCTTAAAGTGCAGCAAGATGGCAGCCAAGTTCGTCTGAAGGATGTGGCGCAAGTTGAACTTGGAGCACAGAGCTATGCGCTGTCTTCAATGTACAACAACCACCCTGCAGCAGCGATGGCATTGAAGCTTGCGCCTGGTGCCAACCAACTCAAAACGGCCTCGGCTGTGCGTGCGCGTATTGGTGAGTTAAGCCAAAACTTCCCACCCGGGCTGAAAGTTGTTTATCCGCTCGATACCGTACCGTTCATCACTCTTTCCATCCACGAAGTTATTGAAACATTGCTCGAAGCCATTGCTCTGGTTTTCGTAGTTATGTTGATCTTCCTGCAAAATTTCCGTGCCACGTTGATTCCAACAATTGCTGTTCCAGTTGTGTTGTTGGGAACATTCGGCCTGCTCTCCGCCATGGGATATGGCATTAACACGCTGACCATGCTTGCTATGGTGCTAGCCGTTGGCTTGTTGGTGGACGACGCGATTGTTGTCGTTGAGAACGTCGAGCGCGTTATGAGCGAGAAGGGAATATCCCCTCGTGAAGCATCGCGCCAATCCATGGACGAAATTTCTGGTGCGCTGGTTGGTATCGTGCTGGTTTTGTCCGCTGTGTTCTTGCCAATGGCCGCGTTTGGCGGGTCTACCGGCGTTATTTACCGTCAGTTCTCCATTACCATCGTTGCAGCAATGTGGCTGTCGGTTCTGGTGGCGATGGTGATGACACCGGCATTGTGTGGAACAATGTTGAAGCCAACGCATAAAGCTCCTGAAAAGGGGCCTGCTGCTTGGTTTAACCGTAACTTTGAGCGCCTGACGCGTGGTTACCTTGGCGGCGTTCGTCGCATGGTTGGCCGCCCTGTCTTGAGTATGATTGCTTTTCTTATTCTGACGGTTGGAGTGGTTTTCCTCTTTAACCGCGTGCCAGGCGGCTTCTTGCCGGATGAAGACCAAGGTATCATTTTCGGTCAGGTGACGATGCGCCCCGGTGCAACGGCTGCGCAGACTTCCGCCGTTAACCATCAGATCGCAGAATATGTACTGAAGAATTACGGGAAAACAGTGCAGTCTGTTTTCACGATGACGGGCTTTAGCTTTGCTGGCCAAGGACAAAGTGCGGGTGCGTTCTTTATCCGTATGAAGCCTTGGGATGAGCGCCCGGGATCGCAGAATACGACTATGACGGTTGCCCGTCAGGTCATGATGCATTTCTGGATGAACCCGATGGCTCAGATCTTTGCCATCAACCCACCAGCAGTCATGGAATTGGGCAACGCGACAGGTTTTGACCTCGAGTTAGAAGACACGGGGCATCTGGGCCACGATGCATTGCTGGCAGCGCGTAACCAAGTTCTTAAAGAAGCTGCTGGCGATTCACTGCTGCAAGCTGTGCGTCCGCTCGGCATGGAAGATGCGCCGCAATTTGCAATGGAAATTAACCGCGAGCGTGCGAATGCTCTCGGACTGTCCAACGCGGATATCAACACGACGGTACAAGGCGCGTTTGGTTCAACCTACGTCAACCAGTTTATGCGTAATGACCGTGTAAAGCAGGTCTACGTTCAGGGTGGTGACTGGGCGCGTATGACGCCTGAAGATCTCAACCGTTGGTACGTTCGTAACGCTTCGGGTACGATGGTTCCGCTTAATGCCTTCGTTGAAGGGCATTGGGTCAGCGGCCCGCAGAAGGTCGAAGACTATAACGGCATGAACTCTTATGAGATTCAGGGTCAGCCAGCGCCGGGTGCAAGCTCTGGCCAAGCTATGGGTGAGATGGAAAAAATCCTTTCCCACCTGCCGCATGGTGTCAGCTACGAGTGGACAGGCCTGTCATACGAGCAGTTAGCATCAGCAGGGGCGACCGGGCCGCTTTATGTTCTTGCTTCGATTGTCATCTTGTTGTGCTTGGCTGCATTGTACGAAAGCTGGGCAGTTCCACTGTCGGTAATGTTGGTGTTGCCTTTGGGTGTGCTTGGGGCGATTGCCGCAACATTGGGACGTGGCCTTAACAACGACGTTTACTTCCAGGTTGGTCTTTTGACCACGGTTGGTCTTTCTGTGAAGAACGCGATCCTGATCGTTGAATTTGCGAAAACCTTCTTTGAAGAAGGCCGCTCTTTAGAAGAAGCGGTTCTGGAAGCAGGGCGGGAGCGTCTGCGCCCGATTTTGATGACGTCAATCGCATTCGTCTGCGGTGTTTTCCCACTGGCGATTGCGACAGGTGCAGGCTCAGCAGCGCGTGTTGCGATTGGTACATGCGTGGTTGGCGGTATGCTTTCAGCAACGCTTCTGGCGGTGTATTTCGTACCTGTCTTCTTCGTTGTCGTTCTGCGGCTATTCCGCGTGAAGCCTATCAAGGATCGCGAGGACCCGTACGCTCATTTGGATGAGAATGCTGATATGTCCGCACATGGGGAGCACGGCGCATGAAAATCCGTCTTGGACTTGCCGCGCTGTTGATGCTGTCAAGCTGCAACATGGCGCCTGATTACCACCGTCCTGCATCAAGTGTGCAGGACGCGTACCCCGCAGATACTGGCGTGAAAAGCGTCAAGGCGGCAGCGCAGGTGGCTGATCTTGGATGGCAGGATTTCTTCACCGATCCACGCCTAAAAGCGTTGATTGCCCTGGCTCTTCAGAATAATCGTGACCTTGCTGCTCAGGCCGCAGCTGTTGCTGAAGCGCAAGGGCAGTACGAGGTGCAGCATGCATCGTTGTTTCCGCCAATTTCGGTTGGTGGTAGCGGCCTGTTTATGTCTCCGTCCGACACGGCTGGTTTTGCCTTTGCACCAGGTTCCGGCCGGAGCATAGGAACGCTGCGCTTCTTCCAGACCTCTATTGGTTTCTCATCATATGAAATCGATTTGTGGGGACGGATCCGCAACCTGTCACGCCAAGAAGCTGAAGCAGCTTTGAACACCGCTGAAAATGCGCGTAATTTGCTCATCACAACGGTCGGGCAGGTCGCAACGACCTACATCCAATGGTTGGGTGATCGTGAGTTGCTGCGTGTGACACAGGGCACTCTGGCTTCCCAGCAGCATACTTTGTCTTTGACGCAGATGGCTTTTGACCATGGCGAGACTGATGCGCTGACATTGGCGCAGGTACGCACGCAGGTTGAGCAGGCAGCAGCGAACGAAGCGCAGTACCAGCGGGCTGTTGCAATGGACGAGCATGCTCTGCAACTGGTTGTTGGTACGCCGCTGCCTGCAACCCTGCCAGCGCCTGCACCATTTGGTGCCCAGACGATGTTGAGCGATTTGCCAGCGGGTTTGCCATCAGATCTGATGTTGCAACGCCCGGATATTCAGGCAGCTGAGCACACGTTGCTGGGGGCGAATGCCAGCATTGGCGCTGCACGGGCGGCCTTCTATCCGCGTGTTACGTTGACGGCTTCTGAAGGTACAAGCGCCCTACAGTTCCGTCATCTGTTCACGCCGGGTGCTGAAACGTGGTCCATTGCTCCATCAATCTCACTACCTATTTTCACGTGGGGCCAAAACTCGGGCAATCTGCATATAGCCAAGGCACGCGCTTTGCAGTCGGCCGCGCAGTACCAAAAAACTGTGCAGACTGCATTCCGCGAAGTGTCGGATGCTTTGACGGCACGTGAGACTTACACGGCGCAAGAAAAGCATTTGGCGAACTTGGTCCAGCAGTCTCAAAGTGCGTATGACCTTGCAATGATGCGTTATCATGCGGGCATAGACAGCTACCTTACGGCGCTGGAGCAGCAGCGGACCCTGTATCAGGCGCAGCAGAACCATATTACGGTTCAAGCGGCGCGGTTTGCTAACTTGGTCACCGTGTACCGTGCTTTGGGGGGTGGCTGGAGTGCGAAAACAGTTTCGCCTAAAGTAGAAGGCCCTGCACAGGTCAAGACAGTAAGCCGATAGGTTTACGTCTTAAGATTGGAGAACACTTTGCGTAGAGTTAATTTTCTTCCTTTGGCGGCTGTATCCGGCTTTTGCTTTATGATGGCAATGTGCGGCCCAGCGCGTGCGCAAAGTGCCGATGATGATGGCCCAAGCAAGCCTAACATGCACCAGTTGTATCGCAGCTCGTCATTACCTAAGAACCACGCGGATTTCAGCCGTTTTACTTATCGCCCACCGGGGGATAAAGTTATTGAACAGCCTGATGCCTTCCGTTTGTTGTTCCGTACAAAAGACGGAAAGCCTGATGGCTGGGCTGAGCGCCGTGGCGATTCGGTTTTCTACTACGACAAAAACGGAAAAATTATGCGGGTGCAGCCTTTGAAGGCGGATATGACACCTTCAAACGAGTAGAACTCTAGCACTCGTTAGATTTTTTAGCCCGTTCCGCAGCATTGCGGGGCGGGTTTTTTTGTGCCTTGGCTGTGTGTTACGGATTGTCACTCTTAGTTGATAAAAATTATCAGTTGCAACAAATGGAAAAAATTTCTAAGAAGCCAGCCTCTTTATGTCGCTGCATAAACTTTTTTTTATGGCTCGCTACGAGCGCTGAATGAGTGAAACGAATGTCCAATAAAATGCCTGATTTCAGTCTGTTCACGGCCAAGGGTCACGCGCAGGAAACACCGCGTCAGTGGCAAACGCTTGCTATGCTGGCTATGGGGGCGGGTCTGGCTCATGTTGGACAAACTGCTGAAGCCCATGACATGGATGCTGCCAATGCGTCAGCTTCGGCTATTTCGCTTTCGACCGTGCGTGTCCATAGCCAGACAGATGTGAATTCAAGCAATGTTCAGGATAAAGCTCTGGGTATTCGCCGGATGCCGGGTACAGTGCACGATACGCCTCAGACAATTAACGTCGTACCAAAAGAACTTATTTCAGAACAAAAAGACTATACGCTTGAGCAGGCGCTAGAAAATGTTCCGGGCATTACACTCTCCACCGGGGAGGGAGCTGGTGGTTTGAATGGTAGCCAGTTCCGTATTCGTGGTCAGCAGGCGCGTGGCGATGTTTACGTCAATGGTCTGAAGGATTTTGGAACATACACACGCGACATGTTCAATACGGAGAGTGTTGAGGTCATCAAAGGCGCGAGCGGCAATTATTTTGGCGCAGGCAATGTGGGCGGTGTAATTAATCAAAACCTCAAAAAAGCAAATTTGCACAACGAGATTGATGCGGAACAGGCCATTGGTAGTGGCATGCAATACCGTGGTACTTTGGATATTAATCGCGCTCTGGGTGAGCATGCAGCGTTGCGTATTAACGGCATGTACAACAAGCAGGATATTGTAAACCGCAACAATCTTTTCTCGGATCGGTATGGCGTTGCGGCTGATTTAGGGCTGGGTCTACATACGGACACAACCTGGCACCTAAACTATCAATGGCTGAAGGGCCGTGAAGTCCCGGATTACGGTGTGCCCATGTTGCTCATTAACGGTGCGCCAACGTCGGCAACGGGTAAGTATGCGCCGATTACAGAGTACGGTCTTTCACCAAAAACTACATATGCGCGGAGTTTTGATAAGAACAATACGGATGTGCATATGCTGACATCCAGTCTTTCGTCGCGGCTCACGGCGTTTTTGGACGTGAGCAACGACACGCGTTTTAGTCACTACCATCGCCTCACATCCGCTACTGCTGTCAGCACATGCGGAACGACCACAAATTGTGCAGCACCGTTTTTCAGGGGGCAAAATCCCAACTTGCCCTACGGTGCGGGCGGTGGATTGGCTTATGACCAAGATGGTTATGGTGTGCAAAACATCTCGATGCTGCATGCTAATGTCAGCACATGGCGGTTCTCTCACGATGTTCGTGCTGGCGTAGATATTAATTATAACCGTGATGCCCGCATCTTGGGAACGTACGTGAACCGTGTGAATAATCAGAAGCTGATTAACCCACAATATGACTATTCCAACGTAAGTATTACGTTTCCTTCAACGGGAACGCGTATCACGGGATTTCGTGATTTAGGTTTATTCATCTCGGACCGTATCGCGCTGACGAAGCACGTGATGGTTTCCGGTGCTGTTCGGTGGGATTCCTTTGAGAGCACGTATTGGAATGCAATGACGGCCAATCGTGGAACGCAATCCCAGAAGTCAGACCGTTTCAGCCCTTCTGCCAACCTTATTTATAACTTCAATGATGCGATCAATGCGTATTTTACGTATTCTCGTAGCTATAAACCTGTTGGTGCAGATGGTTCATCCCTCGTTGTTCTATCGGAGGGAAATGGAGATGTTGCTGCGAACGGACGTGACCTCAGCCCCCAGCGTAGTGATCTGTACGAAGTGGGGGCCAAAGCCGATCTTTTGCAGAAGCGACTTGGCCTGACTGCGGCACTCTACAAAATTAATCAGAACCGTTCTTTTGCCTATGATCCACTTGGGAACCTTATTGTTGGTTCTTTGGATTCTGGATCGGGCCGTCGGACGCACGGTGTGGAGCTTAGTGCAACAGGGCAGATCACGCGCGATTGGGGCATTTACGCGAATTACGCTTACATGGCGGGAAAAGTCCGGGATAGCGCGCTGTACGACGGAAAAAGAGCACCACAGCTGCCGCGCAACAATTTTTCTATTTTCACAACCTATGACCTGAGCCGTCTGCTGCTGGGGCAGGAAAAGGGTGATCTGCTTATCGGTGGTGGTGCGCGTTATAACAGTGCTTATTTTGCAAATGAATCCAACAATGCCCGCGTCCCGTATGGCTTCTCGCTGAACACAATGATGTCTTACAAAATTGGACGTTACCGGGTGCAGTTTAACGCGAACAACCTGACCAATCATGTGAATTATAGCTCGGCATTTTCCTTCGGACGGGCTGTACCGCAGTCGGGCCGGATATTCTTGGGGAACGTCGGCATCACGTTCTAACGCAGCGAAGTGCGCGCTTGATTAAAACAAGCGCAGCACGCCGTTTTAAATGTGCGCTGCAGAGGCAGAATGCTGCGATTCAGTGGTAAAAAATGACGATACGCGGCACTATCCGGAAGAGCGTATGATTGGGTATTTGCTCCATTCATACGGGCTATAGGGAGCATGTCATGCCGCATATCGTTGTAAAATTATGGCCGGGTAAATCAGAGCAGCAAAAGCAGGAACTAGCAGAGGCACTGTCTCGGGACGTGATCCGGATTTTGGGCAGTAAGGAAAGATCTGTTTCAGTCGGGATTGAAGAAATTGCGCCAGATGATTGGCACGACGAGGTTTATAACCCTGATATCAGCGCAAAGCAGGCCTTACTCTACAAAAAGCCTGGTTATTCGATGTAATGAGCGATGGCAGGCCGATGAGAGCCTGCCATTTGTATTTTAGGCGGAAACCGGAATATTACGCAAAAATGCTACACTTTCGACGCAGGCAGCTGCGGCTTCACGGCCTTTGTTCTCAGCGTCTTTGCGTGAGCGAGCGATGGCCTGCTCTTCGGTATAGGTGGTGAGGATACCGAAAGCGATTGGTGTTTCAGTCGTGAGTTGGGCTTGCATGATGCCTATAGTCGCGCCGAGAGAGATGAACTCAAAATGCGCGGTATCGCCCTTAATGACACAGCCAAGGCAAATAACGCCTTCATAGCGGCCCGATTTGGCAAGGCGCTGCGCCAGTAAGGGAAGTTCAAATGCGCCCGGGGCGTCATAGACATCGACATCTGTGATGTCGCGTTCGCCGAGCCATTCCAGCGCGCCGTTTTTCAGGCCGCCGGTGATGTCGGTGTTAAAGCGACTGACAACCAAAGCGAGGCGCGGTGCAGGTGTCAGTTTCAGGTCCGGGGCAACGGGGATAGATTTGCTCATGATGTTTGTTCCTGCAGGAAATGCCCCATACGGGTACGTTTTGTCGAAAGATATGCTCGGTTAAATGGGTTTGCCGCGATTTCGAGGCGCTCCCGTGCTGTGACGTTAAAGCCAAAGCGGACAAGGTTGGATTCCTTGTCTGGATTGTTTGTGAGTAGGCGGAGCTTGTCCACACCGAGATGGCGTAGAATATCAGCAGCGGCGTCCCATTCACGGGCGTCGGCGGGCAGGCCGAGGGCCTCGTTTGCGTCTACTGTGTCCATGCCTTGATCTTGCAAAGTGTAGGCACGGATTTTGTTGGCCAATCCGATGCCACGCCCTTCATGTCCACGCAAATAGAGCAAAACGCCGGATTCAGACGCTGAAATACGCTCAAGAGCTTCGCGGAGTTGGGCACCACAATCGCAGCGCAGAGAGCCTAGAGCATCTCCGGTCACGCATTCTGAGTGAAGGCGCACAAGAGGAGTGCCTTGGGTGGGGTCACCTTTGACAAGTGCAACATGCTCCACCCCATCGACAGCACGGAAGGCATGAATACGCAGATCGTGCCCACCAAATAAGCTGGGTAAAGCAGATGAGGCGATGGCTTCTGCTGGTGGCGGTACAGGAGTTGTGACGGGTGTTGCTTCCGGCACTGCGTCGCGTCCGTTAACCCGACACCACGCTTGCAGCTCGGCAATGCTGATGAGGGGTAGGCCATGTTTGGCAGCGTATCGCCGTAGTTCCGGCAGGCGCATCATGCTGCCGTCATCGGCCATAATCTCGCAAATGACACCAGCGGGCTGCAATCCTGCTAGGCGTGCGAGGTCAATGGAGCCTTCTGTGTGCCCATTGCGCGCGACGACGCCTTGAGGGTGGGCGCGGAGAGGAAAAATGTGGCCGGGGGAAATAACATCATCTGCGACTGCATCAGGATGAGCGGCTACAACGATAGTCCGTGCGCGGTCAGCGGCGGAAATACCCGTGGTTACCCCGGTTGCAGCTTCGATTGAAATGGTGAAGGCCGTGCCACGCGGGTCACGGTTTTTTTCAACCATAGGAGGCAGGTTCAGGCGGTCTGCCTGTTCCGCTTCCAAGGGTAGGCAAATGAGGCCCCGAGCCTCTCTAGCCATGAAGTTAATGGCCTCGGCCGTGGCGAACTGAGCCGCCATGACGAGGTCACCTTCATTTTCGCGGTTCTCGTCATCGACCATGACGACCATGCCGCCCCGGCGGTAGGCGTCAATAGCGGCTTTGAGTTGTGGGGTCATGGCTGTGTGCCTTGTGTGTGCGGAGAAAAGCGCACGAGATTCTCAACATATTTGGCAAGGACATCGACCTCGACATTTATTTTGGTGTTGAGAGTGAGGCTGGAAAGGTTCGTATGCTCCCAAGTGTGGGGGATGATGGTGAGACCGACTTCAAAGCCCTTTAGTCCGTCATAGGTGATGGAATCGTAGAGGGCGTTTACGGTCAGACTTATGCCATCGAACGTTATCGATCCCTTTTCGACAACATAACGCCGCAGATCTTGCGGCGCGAAAACGCGCAGCACATGGGAATCCCCTTCATGGGAATGGCCTGTAAGGATTGCTACGCCATCGACATGGCCTTGTACGATGTGGCCAGATAAACGGGTGCTTGCTGCGACAGCGCGCTCTAGATTTACAAAAGCGCCTGTGGTGAGCGCACCGAGAGGTGTACGGGAAAGAGTCTCACCGCTGAGGTGGAAAGAAGCAATACCGGTGTTATCGAAGGACTGGACAGTAAGACAGACGCCGTTGACGGCTATGCTTTCGCCGAGTTCGAGGTCTGTGATGTGAGTGTCCACAGTGAGGTCCATAGCGGAATCACGGAGGGATACGGCACGGACGGTGCCCAGACGTTCGATTATTCCGGAGAACATGTTTTTTCCCTCAACAGGCGCAGGGGGCTCAATCCATGAGGGTTGGAACCTGGCTGCGTTGTTAGTTCGATGCGGTCGATAGTGTCGGTTTTGGAAATGGTAAGCCAATCGTCCCAGAGGTTAAGTTCAGAGACGGCTTTGAGGAGGCCCGGGCCAGCTTCGACCATGGCCCAGTTGACGCCGCGTTCTGCCAAAAGGGTAGGAACACTGGCGAGGTCGTTGCTGACCAAAACGGTAAAGCCAGCTTCGGCCATGCGTGCTCGCCATAGGCTTGGCACACGGCCAAAGGGACCACCGCTGCGGTCACAGACAACCACAATGCGTGGACCCCGACTAGAATGGTCAGGGATATGCCGCACTGTGAAAGAGGGGTCATCCGTCAGTACCGTGCCTATACCTGTAATGATGGCATCTGTGGCGCGGCGCAGACGATGGGCAAATGTCAGGGAGGAGGCCGATGTGAACGTCTTCTGCCCCTTAGGGGGGATCATGGAGCCTGCTTCGTTGCAAGCTTGTTTTACGCTGATCCATGGCCGCTGATGTAATACGCGCTGCGTGAAAGGCGCAATCAGGGCTGTGCAATCCTCGGCGAGGTCCGCAAGTTCTGCATGTTCGGACAGGAACGTGACGTTGCGGCCACCCGGTGCGGTCTTTAGACGTACAGCACCACCGGAAGCTTTTGGGTTTGGGTCAGCGGCGCCGATCCAAATATCTTTGGCTGGTGTGTTGAGCAAAGCTTCGCTGCAGGGAGGGGTACGGCCTGTGTGGTTGCATGGCTCTAATGTGACGAGAGCTGTGTGGACACGGTCAAGAACGCCTTTTTGGTGTGCGTCGTTAATGGCCATGATTTCGGCGTGCGGGGCGCCAACTTTTGGGTGTGTGCCTGACGCAAGAACGGCACCGTGCCGATCTAGTAATGCACAGCCGACGGAAGGATTAGGAGCCGTCGCGCCGAGAGTATCTGCAGTCCGCGCGATAAGAGCATGAAATATCGGCCGAATTTGCGCTGGGGAGAGCGCTAAAGCAGAAGGGTTGAGTGCATAGGTCAAGGCGCGTCACTTACTTCCCGGTTGGGCATTCCAGATAGGAACGCTTCCAAGGCGCACGCCGCACAGTTCCAAGGCCGATGTGTGGACGCATCGATGCCGTACACAACGCCGGACCCTTGGGGCCGTTACTGCGTTCTCTTTCATCCGGACTATGACCGTCGGCTCCGGAATTACACCGGATCTGCTTGACCCCCAGTCTTGTGTGACTGGGGCGCTCGCGGGCTTTGTAAAGCTAGTGCCATACATTACCGCCGGTGGGGAATTACACCCCGCCCTGAGAACGTTTGTTCAATGGATAATTTATGGGGAGCTAATTCGAAATTTGCAAGTAAAACTGTCGAATCTAATGTGTGGGTTAGTGCAATGTTATGGAATTTCACGCGAGGGAATAGGGACATTGCAGAGCGCAACACCGTGAGCGGCATATACGAAAAACGGGTCTGTTCGTGCTGCACGGGCTGCAAGATAGGCGTCGAAAGTTGGGGTATTGGTTTTGAGTGTCTGAATATGGAGCTGTTGTGCTGGAGGGAGATCAGCGCTCAGGCGTACAGTTTGTATTCTAATATTCTCGTGTGGGTTGGTGTAAAAACCAAGCGGCCCCTTACCGCGAGGTAGGGCGCTCAGTATTTCCATCCCAGAGACTACGCGACCGATGACGGCCAAGTTACGGTCAAGTTGACGTGGGGCTTCACCGTTAACAACGTATAATTCCTGCCCGTTGCCGGTATCTGGTGGAACATCCCGCGCTACGCCGATCATGCCATAACATTGGGCGGGCCAGAGATGGGTATTGTCGCTACCGACGGCCCATCCGTCTAAGAAACCAACTTCTGGTGCATAAGAATCGGTAAAACCGAGTGGTCGGAACGGTTCGTTTGCGCGTGCTATGTCGTATTCCGCAGGGGGGTGGTCAATGAAGCCCTTTGGTGCTTTTGCGGCTTCATCGCGGATTTTCCATTGGGCGACGTAATTATCTTGCGACCGCACAATCTCGCCTCGGTCCCAAGCGTGATTCTGCGCAAGACGCACCACATTAGAGACATGGGCGGGGGCGAAGTGAGGTGCAAGCTCTATATTGATCCGCCGCCCGTCGCTCAGTGTCATAACAAGCAGGTTTTCCGCGGGTATGGTTTGCCATGCTGAAGCGGGGGCTTGTGCAACAATTTCTGTCGGAGTGAGGGGGGGGGCCGCTGCTTGCGCGACGACTGTTGTGAGAAACAAGAGAGGAGCAATAAGGGAAAGGTGTTTGCGTTGCATAAATACTTCCCACGTTAGAGTTGATGATAATTTTTTTTGTAATAACAAATAATTATCTATTATGTTTAGATTAAAAATGAAATAAATATATTATAATAAGCTATTAAGTAAATTTAAAAATAAATACATTTCTATTTTGCAGGCCATAAGGTGGTACATATTTATTTTTTATTGTGTCTTATGGTGTAAAGGATCGGTTTTACCGATAATATTTCAATCAGGTTTTTATATATGCAGATTGTTAAAGCATTGATTTAAATAAAATATTTGTTTTTTATCAAGGAGACCAAAAAATTTTCACACGTTCAGGCATCGGAAAATACTATTACCGAGTAGCTTTTTATTAACAATAGTCTGTTTTAAGATAATTAGGTTAGTTTTTATAAAACAAAGGCCCTTTCACAGATGGCAATGCCACAAAATACAACGCTTACATTGAACGTACTTCAACTTTCAATTTCACAAAGCCAGACCGATAATAATGGTCTTTTATTCTCAAGAAATCAGACGAAATACGAGTACACCGTAGGTGGAAATAGTGGGAATGTGGGAAGAGGGAAAAATACTCTTTCAAATAACGTTAAAGTAACATTTGGGCCAAACAATACTATATCATTTGTTGATGCTAATGGTGTTGCTAGAAATGTAACATATAGCATTATAGATACGACCTCGTCTTCGAACATTGTTTTGATTAAAGACTCGTCAAATAGCCTTGATTGGTGGATTTTATCTACGCCAGACGTCAATATGCGCAATGGCGACAAGATTGTGCATAACTATGACAATCAAAGCTTTGGGACGGATCAGACGTCGTGGACTTACAAATCTGGCAGCAATGGTTCTTCGCTGACATTTCGTCCTTCTGACGGGCGGTCCGTATCGCTGTGCTTCCTTAAGGGGGCAATGATTAAAACTCCGCACTCGGAAAAAGCTGTTGAAGATGTGCGTGTGGGTGATGAGGTCACGGTTTTTGTCGATGGCAAAGAACAAACAGACGTTGTGAGCTGGGTTGGACAGGCCACATGCGTGGTCAATGTTCAGTTGACAGATGATGAGTCAGGTTATCCGGTTCGCATCAAAAAAGATGCCGTCGCTGAGGGTGTACCTGAGCGGGATTTGTTGGTTACAGCTGAGCATTGCCTATTTTTTGATGGGAAATTTATTCCTGCGCGCATGCTCGTGAATGGACAGTCCATCGTCTACGATAAGAGCCATGCAAGCTACGATTACTATCATATTGAGACAGCTAAGCACTCCGTCATCATGGCGAATGGTGTGCTGACAGAAAGCTACCTCGATACAGGCAATCGCTCCTCTTTCAGCAGCGGTAATGTTTTCTTTATGGGGTATGAGGCAAAGTCGTGGGCTGAGGATGCAGCAGCTGAGCTTTGCACCAGCGCGGAAGTTGTGGAGCCCATTTACCGCAATATTGAGCAACGTGCCGTGGCGTGTGCCAAAGGCGCTGATACCGCCAAGCGTGATGTTACAAACAACGCAAATGTAGCATTGTTAACGGAAAGCGGCCTGTTGCTTGAGCCTATTCGTGAAACAAACGGGCATCTGATTTTCATTATTGCTGGGGATGTTCAGTCAGTAAGAATTCTGTCTCGTTCATCGCGTCCATGTGACACGATCGGGCCTTACTGGGATGACCGCCGTTACTTTGGTGTTGGTGTTAGCGACGTTCACGTTTTTGAATGGAATGCCAAAACCAGTGTCACAACCTATCAGGAGATTGCAAACCTCGAGGGTTGGCATGAACTTGATGCAGATTCGGGCATGCGCTGGACAACGGGTGATGCTTTCTTACCGTTGAATCGCCAAAAGCCAGAAGAGCAAGCAATCCTGAGCGTAAAGGTTCAGTCAGGCACATATTTGCTGAGCGACGAAGCGCCGAAATTGAGTGCGCGTTCAGCCTGAATGCGTAGCCCTCTGCTGCCGTAACGGACGGCAGAGGTGCCTTCTGGCGCGCAACAGCGACAGGGAGTGAACATTTGAACCGTTGATGCGCTCTTAGCTGAGTGATGATGACGGAGAATGTTTCATGGCGGGCAATGATTCTGATCGTAAGCCGGTAGTTGTTTGGTTCCGACACGATTTGCGTCTGGATGACCATCCAGCTTTTGTAGCGGCCGCTGCGACGGGATCGCCCGTCATATGTGTCTATATTCTTGATAAAACAACGTATCTGGAGTCATCCATTGGTGGGGCGTATCAATGGTGGCTGCATGACGCTCTCGCTTCTCTCAACGCAGAGCTTGAGGAGCTAGGCGGGTATTTGCTCACGTTTGAAGGGCGGGCAGATGAGATATTGCCTGAAATAGTGCGGCAGTCAGGTGCTGCGAGCGTCTTTGCCCATCACCGTGTCCTTGATAAAGAACGCCAGCAAGACCAGCATATTTCCAGTCTCTTGAGCGAAATGGGTGTTGGTTTTCAACTGGATTGGGGCACAACGCTTAGACATCCCTGCGATGTACTCACGAAAGAGCGGCGTTCTTACAAGGTCTATACGGCGTTTTGGAAAGTGCTGCGCTCTTTGGGGGCGGAGGAGCCCGTAGATGTACCAGAGCATGTGCAGTTCAGTGCGCATGGGGATGATTTATTAAAAGATCAGCGTCTGAACGCTGCGAATCTGCGCTCTGAAAAACCGGACTGGGCGGCAGGTTTCAGGGCTAGCTGGCGTGTTGATAGTCATGCTGCGCACCAAGCGTTAGATGTGTTTTTGGATGATCATTGTTCGGAATATGCTACGGCGCGAGACCATATGGCGGAGGAGGGAACCTCGCGGCTATCAGCCTATTTGGCGAGCGGATTGATTTCGCCAAGACGGGTGTGGAGTGAGGTCCATAAGCGGAATGAGAAAGGCAAAGGAGCGGAGGTATTTGCGTCCGAAATTGGTTGGCGTGAGTTCGCTCACTATACCCTATTTCACACGCCGTCCCTGCCGTACGAAAGTATTACTGAGAAGTTCCGCGCTCTTCCTTGGCGGAAATCTGCGCATGACTTGAAGGCATGGCAGCGCGGGAAAACGGGGGTGCCGATAGTGGACGCAGCGATGCGCCAGTTATGGCAGACTGGGTGGATGCATAATCGCGCCCGCATGATTGTGGGCTCTTTTTTGACCAAGCACCTGTTGATCAACTGGCAGGAGGGTGAGGCGTGGTTCCGTGACACGTTGGTGGATTACGACGCAGCAAGCAATGCTATGAATTGGCAATGGGTGTCGGGGACAGGCATTGACGCAGCGCCATTTTTTCGGGTGTTCAATCCAACACTACAGGCTGAAAAATTTGACCCAGATGGCGTCTACCTCAAGCGCTGGGTCCCTGAGTTGAGCAAATTGTCCGGGAAAGTATTGTTCGAGCCTTGGAAAGCGTCCGAGGCTACGCTGCGTGCTGCGGGTGTAACGTTGGGTAAAAATTACCCGCAGCCAATCGTCGATCTACCCGAAGGCCGTGATAGGGCTTTGTCGGCGTTCAAGGCGCTCTAAAAGCAGCGCCCCTTCTCGAAGGCGCTGTTTCAAGGTGCTTCGAGAGGGCGTGCTTGATCAGGAAGCATGATGGGGATGCCGTCTCTGATCGGGTACGCGCAGCGCGCTTTTTGGCTTACAAGCTCTTGCTTGGCGCTATCGTAAGTGAGGGGCCCCTTGGTAAGCGGGCAGACCAGAGCGGATAGGAGGCGTGGGTCGAGTTCAGATGTCATGTCTTATTCCATGCCTTGGCGAAGCAGAGTGAGCAAGAGTTCAGCTCGGTCTTTGGGGTGTTGTGCCTCTAGAAGGAGTTGCTTCTCTTCGTCCTCAAAAGGAATGAGCATTGGTAGAACAATGAGCAGAGCTTCGTCGTCCAGTTCGTCCAGCAAAGTCCAGTCGGTTCTAAGATCCCGGGCGGCAAGGTAGTCCTTAAGGGTGTTGAGCAAAGCCTCGCGCCCAACGGGCATTGCCGAGGTATCCATCATATCCTCAACATAGCCGGAAACGTCGATGGCGCCTTCGCGCCAGCCATGGTCGGTTGGTTTGTCCTGCAGCAGGCGAAAGCGCGCAACTCCATGCAGGACAATCATGAAAGTACCGTCAATCTGTTCGGCAAATTCCACGATGCGCCCAACGGCACCAACTTTGTGTAGTGGGGGATTGTCAAGCAATGCGTCGTCTTCATCATCGTCCAAGGGTTGGATAATGCCGATGAGGCGGTGCTGTGCCAGAGCGTTTTCGAGGAGGGCAATGTAGCGTGGCTCAAAAACCTGGAGGGGCAGTCGCCCTCCGGGCAGGAGAACTGCGCCTGGAAGGACAAACAGGCCAAGGCGCGGCGGCATATCTGCAAGAGTAAGTTCATTCAGCGGCGCAACGCGGCGCGGAATATCAGGCAGAGCGATGAGGTTGTTGAAGTCTTGTGGCGTCATCAGGAAAACAGCAATGCTGAGAGTTTGCGGCGAGCCGCTAGTGTGTTGGGGTCGGTGTGGCCCCACGCCTCAAAAAAACGGAGGAGTTCGGTGCGCGCAGCACCGTCATTCCAATCACGTTCTGCGCGGATGATGGATAGGAGTGTCTCGGCGGCTTCTGTCCGTTGTCCTGCGGCGTTAAGTGCGGCGGCAAGTTCTAGGCGGACTGTAAAATCATCGGGAGAGGCGAGAGCCTTTTGCTTGAGCGTATCCAGTTGGGCTGCGGCCTGAGCGCTTTCTTTGTGAAAAGTTAGCGCGGCGCGTGCGCCAGTAATTTCTGGATGTGCGTCAAGCTTGCTGGGAACTTGGCTAGAGGCATCCTCGGCGGCTTCGGTCTCGTTGAGGGCGATGAGTGCGCGGATGATGCCTCCCCAAGCTTCTGGATTCTCTTCTTCGGTTTCGAGTACGGCACCAAACAAGCCCGCAGCTTCAGCAGCGAGACCTTCGGATAAGGCTTTTTTTCCAGCTGACAGCATCTCCGTAGCGGGCATAGCGCCGCCGCTTTCTTTAAGGACCGTTTCAACAAAGCGTTTAACGGCACTCTCGGACTGGGCGCCTTGCACTGCGTCGAGCACTTGGCCCTTCCAGAAAGCTACAACGAGTGGAATGGACTGGAGGGGTAAGCCCATTTGGCTAAGCTGCGCGGCGAGGCTCTGGTTGGCCTCAATATCCAGTTTGACAAGGCGTACGCGTCCTTGTGCTGCCTGAATGACTTTTTCCAGAACGGGTGTGAACTGACGGCAGGGGCCGCACCATGGTGCCCAAAAATCTACGAGAATAGGGATAGTGTTACTGGCTTCTATGACGTCTGCCATGAAATTTTTTTGGTCAGTATCAATGATAATATTACTGCTGGCCGCCGGAGTTTGGCCGATAAGGGGTTCTTCAAAAGTGCTCATAAGTCAGGTGTCCTAGGGGTGTTTGGTTCATTCTTGTTAAAAAGAAGATCGGACGATGCTGACAAAGACGCAAGAGGCTAAGAAAAACAGAGTGGTGTGTATTTTTCGCTTGCGCGGCGAGAGAAACTGGTTCATAAGCCCGTCCAACGGAGTGCGGGTGTAGCTCAGGGGTAGAGCACAACCTTGCCAAGGTTGGGGTCGTGGGTTCGAATCCCATCACCCGCTCCAGTTATAAAAAAGGCGCCGCAAGGCGCCTTTTTTCGTTTCTGCTAAATTTTTTAAAAATGTCATAAAGGCTTATTTTCTCTCTTGCGCGGCGAGAGAAACTGGTTCATAAGCCCGTCCAACGGAGTGCGGGTGTAGCTCAGGGGTAGAGCACAACCTTGCCAAGGTTGGGGTCGTGGGTTCGAATCCCATCACCCGCTCCAGTTATGAAAAAGGCGCCGTAAGGCGCCTTTTTTCGTTTCTGCGCTTGGCGCGTAGAAAGGTTTTCTGCCCGAAGCAATGTCCGGGCAGAAAGGCAGTCTTACTTAGCGGCTGCAATAGCGCTTTCGATAGATGCATAGGCCTCTTCTTTGGAAGCCCAGCCCGTTACCTTTACCCATTTTCCGGGTTCAAGGTCTTTGTAGCGCTCGAAGAAGTGCGTAATCGCTTGGCGTGTAATTTCTGGCAGATCATCGACAGACGTAATGTCTTTGTACTGCGTGTGCACCTTGTCGTGCGGGACGCAGATGATCTTTTCGTCAACGCCGCTTTCATCTTCCATCTTCAGCATGCCGATTGGGCGTGCGCGGATGACTGCGCCGGGTACGATTGCGGCAGGTGCCAGTACCAGTGCGTCTGACGGGTCACCGTCGGCGGCAAGTGTGCCAGGGATGAAGCCGTATGCAGCTGGGTATGCCATTGGCGTGAAGATGATGCGATCTACGATCAATGCGCCGCTGTCTTTATCGACTTCGTACTTGACCTGAGAGCCCTGCGGAATCTCGATAACCACGTTGATATCGCGTGGCGCGTCTTTGCCGGTCGGGATCTTGCTGATGTCCATGAAAAAGGCACCTTGTCATGCTGTGAATGGAACCAAGATTGATCTTACTGGGCTGCTTTCACTCTGCCCAGCCCCCTTGGTATCTTTGCTGGGAGAATAAAAGTGCGGCCGATATGAGGTTTTTCGCACAACGGCTCTTGCAAAAAACGTCCAGTTGCGCGATTTGCTGCAATTAACCGCGCGCCTGTAGCTCAATTGGTTAGAGCCGTCCGCTCATAACGGATTGGTTGGGGGTTCAAGTCCCTCCGGGCGCACGGTAATTCTTTCGAGCCCGCATAATGCGCGCAGCTCAGCTTCTCACTCCACCTTCTCGATTTGGGAGACCTGCCATGGCCGCCTATCAATACGTCTACGTCATGAAGGATCTGACCAAGGCCTATCCCGGTGGGCGAGAGGTCTTCAAGGGCATCACGCTTTCGTTCCTGCCGGGCGTTAAGATCGGTGTTCTTGGCGTCAACGGTGCTGGTAAATCGACCTTGCTTAAGGTCATTGCAGGCATTGAAAAAGAGTATGGCGGCGAAGCATGGGCTGCTGATGGCGTTAAGATCGGCTATCTTGAGCAAGAGCCAAAGCTTGATGAGAGCTTGACGGTCGGTGAGAACGTCGCCCTCGGCTTTGGCGAGTTGAAGCAAGCTGTAGACCGGTTCAACGAAATTTCTATGCAATTCGCTGAGCCAATGTCTGATGACGAGATGACAGCACTCTTGGCAGAGCAAGCCGAGCTGCAGGAAAAGATCGACGCAGGCGATGGCTGGGAGCTGGACCGCAAGCTAGACATCGCTTTGGATGCGCTGCGTTGCCCGCCTGCTGATAGCTCAGTCGAGAAGTTGTCCGGTGGTGAACGTCGCCGCGTAGCGCTGTGCCGTTTGCTGCTCGAAAAGCCAGACATGCTGCTGCTTGACGAACCAACCAACCATCTTGATGCCGAAAGCGTCTCTTGGCTGGAGAAGACGCTGCGTGACTATCAAGGCACCGTGATGGTCATTACCCATGACCGTTACTTCCTCGACAACGTCACGAACTGGATTTTGGAGCTCGAGCGCGGGCGCGGTTATCCATTTGAGGGCAACTACTCTTCTTGGCTGGAACAGAAGCAGAAGCGTCTGGCACAGGAAGAAAAGGAAGAGAGCGCCCGCCAGCGTGCGCTTGCAGCAGAGCGTGAGTGGATTTCGGCTTCTCCGAAGGCGCGTCAGGCCAAAAGTAAAGCACGTATCACGCGCTATGAAGATATGCTTGCAGCGAATGCTGAGCGTGCAGGCGGTACGGCAGATATCGTTATCACACCGGGCCCACGCCTTGGTGGTACGGTTATTGAAGCTGAAAACCTGCGTAAGGGTTACGGCGATCGTCTTTTGATTGATGGCTTGAACTTCAAGCTGCCACCGGGTGGTATCGTCGGTGTAATTGGGCCAAACGGCGCAGGTAAGTCCACGCTGTTTAAGATGATCACGGGTCAGGATCAGCCGGATGAGGGTTCACTGAAAGTTGGTGAAACCGTTAAGCTTGGTTATGTCGATCAGTCCCGCGATACGCTGGATGACAGCAAGACCGTTTGGGAAGAGATTTCCGGCGGGACGGATGTTATTCACCTTGGCAAGCGGACGGTACCGTCACGCGCTTACGTCGGTGCCTTCAACTTCAAAGGTTCTGACCAACAAAAGCGCGTTGGTGTCCTGTCAGGTGGTGAGCGTAACCGCGTCCACTTAGCGAAAATGCTGAAGCAAGACAGCAACGTCATCCTGCTTGACGAACCGACCAACGATCTTGACGTCGACACTCTGCGTGCGCTCGAAGATGCTTTGGCTGAGTTCGCTGGTTGCGCCGTGGTCATCTCCCATGATCGCTGGTTCCTTGACCGTCTGGCAACGCATATTCTGGCCTTTGAGGGTGATAGCCACGTTGAGTGGTTTGAAGGTAACTTCCAAGCTTACGAAGAAGACAAGCGACGTCGTTTGGGCGCTGATGCTACGGAGCCCAGTCGTATCAAGTACCGGCCAGTTGCACGCTAAGTGGTTTAGGTGATTTGATAGCCGGTGGGGTTTTCCCACCGGCTTTTTTTTGACCTGATTATATTGAGGACAGCGCGTTGCTAGGTCGTGAGATACGCACCATACGCCTCGTTCTGACGCCGATAACGTGGCGTGATCTTGAGGATGTGGTTGACCTAAAAGGAAATGCAGGGGCCTTTGGCCGCATGCTTGGGGGGGTGCGCGACCGCTTGCAGGCAGAGCGTGAAATGGCAGAGGATATTGCCTTTTGGGCGCGGCGTGGTGTCGGAATTTTTGCCATTCGTGAGGATGGACGTTTTGTCGGTATTACGGGGGTGCACGAGCGCCCCGACGGGCGAGGGCTCGGCCTACGCTTCGCGTTGTATCCTTGGGCTGGTGGTCGTGGACTTGGGCGGGAGGCTGCCGGTGCCGCACTGCGTTTTGTTTTAGATGCTGGCGTGACGCATGTCGTTGCTGTGGCGCGCGAGGATAACTGGCCGTCTCGGGTTGTGCTGGGCAGTATTGGTATGCACCAAGCCGAAACTTTCGTACGTGATGGCTACACAATGCTACTCTATGAGGTGTCGGCTCCTCCGAGGGATGACCAATAAAGCTTGTTTAAATAAAGAAGCTACTTATTGTCGCTGAGCATATTTGAATTCGTGAGCGATAATAATGGAATTAACATTTTTACAAGTAGATGTTTTTGCCGGTGCGGCATTTAAGGGGAATCCCTTGGCGGTAGTGGTGGGGGCGGATGATGTGTCTGATGCCCAAATGGCGCAGATCGCAAATTGGACGAACCTCAGCGAAACAACGTTTTTGCTCAAACCATCCCGCGTGGGCGCGGATTACCGTGTGCGTATCTTTACTCCTGAAAGAGAATTGCCTTTTGCGGGGCATCCTACTTTGGGTAGTGCGCATGTTTGGCGCGCCTTGGGCGGTGTGCCGCAGGGCAAAATGCTTGTGCAGGAGTGTGGCGTCGGGCTCGTAACACTCAAAGAGCAGGACGGGAGCTTTGCGTTTGCGGCTCCTCCCTGTCAGCGGACTGGGGCTGCGAGTGATGCGGAAGGTGCACGCGTTGCGAAGGCTCTGAATATCGACCAGCGTGATATCGTAGCAGCGCAGTGGACAGATAATGGGCCAGGCTGGCTGTCGGTACTTTTACAAGACCGAGCATCGGTGCTCGCATTGCGTCCCGACTGGAGCGTTTGGGGAGATTTAAAAGTAGGCGTAGCTGGGCCATGGGACCCCGTGCATGACGGGATGGATGCGCAATTTGAGGTCCGTGCTTTTGTGGGCAGTGCCGAGCAAGGCTACGAGGATCCGGTTACTGGGAGTTTGAACGCTGGCTTAGCGCAGTGGTTAATCGGGAGTGGTCGGGCACCAAGTCAGTACGTGGCACGACAAGGTACCGTTCTGAATCGGCTTGGTTGTGTCATGGTCGAACAAAACGGTGATGACATTTGGATAGGTGGAAAAGTCGAGACACGTATTCAGGGTGTTGTTACGATATAAAAAAAGCCCCAGCATTGCGCTGGGGCTTTTTTGCGCCATCAGTGATGGTGTGCGAGTTGCCGCTCTAGAGCGGTGTTCAGCGCATCAACATCTCCGCCGTGGCGGGAGAGATAGGAGCTGTAGTCTCCGCGTTGGTTCATGCGGAGGCTTGCGCCTTCGCCAAACATATCAACAACCTTTGGTGGGTTGCCGGAAATGATGAGCTGCATGTTCACTTCTGGCTGGCCGGGACGGTCGATCAGCGCCTTAACCCGCTCACCGTCTGGTGTAGGGGTGGAGCTGACGATGTGGAAGCTCACCCCTTGGTAGTTACCGATTTGGTCGGTAACCGTGTTGACCAGAACCTGATCAAACAAGGAAATGTATTTTTGCTGTTGCGCGGGCGTGGCGGTGTGCCAGTAGCGTCCCAAGCAGTAGCGCCCGATACCTTCAATATCGAGGTTTTGTTGCAGCAAAGGCAGAACTTGCTGCTTTTTGGCATCCAGTGACTGGCCGGAATTGACGATTCCTACCAGCTTGCTGCCAAAATTATTGACAAAGTCAGTAGCCGGGCTGGCATGTGCGGCGCCTGTGCTGAGCGCGGTCACTGCAGCAAGACCGAGAAGAGTGCGGCGTGATAAAGCTTTGAACATCGTGATTATCCTCGGTTTCGTGGGGCGGGAGGTCAATCAATGGTACCAGTCAGGTGTAGTAGCGCGGTGGTCTGCGTTTAGTGTTTCGATTTGGCTCTGACGGTTTTGCTGCCAAGCACTGCGAATGTAGGAATAGGGGTCTAAGCTATCCTGTTCGACATGATCTATTTGATCCGTGCTTTCTGCAAGCCCATCCATTGTACCAAGAATATTGTAAGCCCAGTTGAAAGTTAAAAGGCCATAACCCCTTGGTACGTAATTAATTGGTGACAGACCTTGGGCGATGACGTAGCCGCCAGCATCGCGGAAGCTGGAAGGGCCGACGAGTGGGATAAAGAGGTATGGCCCACTGGAAACACCCCAATTGGCGAGGGTCATGCCGGGGTCAGACTCATGCTGCGGGTATCCGACCAGACTTGCCACGTCGAACAATCCTGCGACGCCTGCACTCATATTGATGGTGAAGCGCATGAAGGAGTCACCTGCGCGGCGGGGTTTGCCAGCGCCGACATCGGAGAAGAAGACTGCAGGTTCACGCCAGGTCTGATTAAGATTGTCGATGCTGTCCCGTACGGGGCGCGGCACAGCCCATATCCACGCCTTACTGATCGGGCGCAGGGCTTTGTGGTAGGCCCACATTTGGACGTCATACATCTTGCGGTTTACAGGTTCGTACGGGTCATTGGCTGCTTTATAGTCAGCAAGGTCGTCCGGATCTGTTGGGGGAGGGTTGCTCAAGGAACTGCATGCTGTGAGGGAAAACAGCGCCAATGTCCCTGCTATCCATCGTTTTGTGGCGAAAAAAGATGGCTTCCCGATGCACCGGAGCAGTCGAATGTTCATAAACCAATCCTCGAATACCTTGCTGCGGCGCTGCTCACAAAGACTTTACCTAGTAACTGAAAATTGTGTGCAACGCCTGAAAGACGCCTGAAACATCCCTCAAAGGTGATGTGCAGACAATCTCCAATTCCGCAGTTAACCGCGGGTAAAAGCTCTTTTAGAGTATCTGACATGATTATGCACCCCTCGGCGGGAGCCGAAGCTTTCACTTGTAATTGTTGGATCAATAGCGGTTAACAGCCCTAAAAGATGCACTTCATGCTTTGACTGAATAGAGAATTTTAGCGCAGTGTTGCGTGAACTCAACACGGGGAATGGCGTGTATGCTTGCTTCTAATCTACGCAAAATGTCACTTTTGGCATCAGTTGGTTTGTTTACTGTTGGTGTTGGACACGCAGTTGCTGCCCCTACTGTATCTTCCGCACCGTGGGGTACGACGCCTAACGGTAAGGCTGTAAAAATTCTAACCCTTAAAAATGATCACGCTGTTACGGTTCGTATCATTACATATGGCGGTATTATTCAATCTGTTGAGACACCAGACCGCAACGGCCATGTACAAGATGTCGTTTTAGGCTTTGACACCCTGAAAGGCTATACGGTTGATAGTGCTCAAGGTGGGTTGTTCTTCGGGGCGGTAATTGGCCGCTACGCGAACCGTTTGGCCAAGGGTAATTTCCCTGTTGAAGGTAAAGAGTACCACACGGACGTTACGGCTCCGCCGAATGCGTTGCATGGTGGCAAGCGCGGTTTTGATAAGCAGGTTTGGACGCTGGAGAAGAGTGGCGTAGGCGCTGAAGGCGCGTATGTTACGCTCAAACTGGTTAGCCCGAATGGTGATCAAGGCTTCCCCGGGACATTGACGACGCATCTTACCTATACGCTGGGGAATGATGACGAGTTGAGCCTGCACTACGTCGCAACAACAGATGCGCCAACCGTGCTTAACCTGACAAACCATTCCTATTGGAACTTGAATGGTGAAGGCAGTGGCAGCATTGAGCCTGAAGTGCTGCAAATCAATGCAGATTCCTTCACGCCGACGGATGCAACATCCATTCCTACGGGTCAGGTTGCTCCTGTAGCGGGGACACCGTTTGACTTCACCAAACCTACGGTTATTGGCGATCGTCTGCGCAGCAATGATCCGCAGATGATGTATGCGCGTGGCTATGACATTAACTGGGTTGTTAATGGTGCTTACGGTCAAGCGCCCCGTTTGGCCGGTAAGGTTTATGACCCGCGTTCAGGCCGTAGCATGGAAGTGCTAACGAGCCAGCCTGGCCTTCAGGTTTATACATCAAATTCTCTGAATGGTGGCTATGCTGGTATTTCCGGGCATGCTTACCGTCAAGGGGATGCTGTAGCATTCGAGGCTGAGCACTATCCTGATAGCCCAAACCACCCTTCATTCCCAACCACGGAACTGAAGCCGGGCGAGACATTTGATTACACGACGATCTTCAAGTTCTCGAACAAATAACAGAACAAAAGGGCGGCTCAACCTTGAGCCGCCCTTTTTAAATTGCGGGCCTTATATTAGCCAATACGGCGGCCTTCATGCACGCCGTAGAAAATGAAGTGCAAGAAGAGATCACCCTCATAGGCAGCTAAGTCGGGGTTTGCTGCGCGATAAGTATGAGGGTTGAAGAAACGATTGGGAGCGCGCATTTCGCGGAAGCCAATTTCTCGGTAGTGCGTCGCTGCATCTATGCCTGCGGCTGCAACGTCAGGGTACTCGCGCTCGTACCATGAGCGGTCAAAGATGCACGCCATGTCCTGTATGCACAGGCTAGGCTCGTTTGCAGGCGGTTCTGCTTGCGGCAAAGACGTGTCTTCGGGGGGCTCTGCAACTAGCGCATCGGTTTGAGTATCGTCAGGCATAGTTTGGCTAATCTCCGGTTTTTTCTTCGGGGCGCGTTTGCTTGGACGAGTGGATAACTTCTTGGCAGAGCTTTGTGTCATACTCTCTCTAATTTTTGTCTGTTAGAAAGATCAGTTTGGAACGTATAAAAGTCTTTCGTCTTGTCTTGCGGAAACTATGGCTTATTATTTGATAATTAGGCAATCATTTGTTTCATTCGAATTATTAAATAATTTCGTTCTTGTCGTTATTATGTCGGATAATACGTGCAGGGTTTCCAACGGCAGTTGAACCTGCGGGAATATTTTCCAACACAACAGATGCTGCGCCAATGCGCGCGTGTTCACCAATAGTGATGCGGCCTAAAATTTTTGCGCCTGCGCCGATCATTGCGCCTTGGCGCACAATAGGATGACGGTCGCCGCTGAGCTTTCCTGTCCCACCTAAAGTAACGCTTTGAAATAGCGCGACATCGTCTTCAATAATGCAGGTTTCACCAATCACAATACCAGTACCGTGATCGAAGCTTACACGCTGCCCAATACGCGCTGCGGGGTGAATATCAATGGCAAAAAGCTCGTTGCAGCGGCTTTGGATATGATAGGCGAGATGCTTTCGGTCTTGGTGCCATAGAGAGTTAGCAACCCGGTATGCTTGCAGCGCCTGCCACCCTTTGAAAAACAGGAAAGGGGTAACAAGGTCGGTACATGCCGGGTCACGCTCCTGAATGGCAAGAATATCTGCGGCAGCTTCATGCGGTATTGCAGGGTTGTCGGCAAAAATAGCTGTGACTAGGCGGGTCAGGGTTGTCGCGGGGATAGAGCGATCGGCAAGCTTAGTGCCTATCAAGGACGCTAAAGCCGAAGGGAAGCTCGCGTGGTCGCCAATATTTGTGGCGTATACGTCTTGGATAAGAGGGTCGTTGCAGCTGCAAGCCTGGGTCTGCATTGTTAGCCATAACGCGGTAAGATCGGGTCGTAGTGTCATAGTCCCATTGCTCGGCGGACGAAGGCTTTACGTAAAGCGGGAAGGCGGTGGACGCCTGAAATGCCAATATCTCTTATGCGGCGCAGTAAAGGGTTATCATTGCTGAAGAGCCTTTCCAAAACGTCAGTTGCGGCGAACATGGCCATGTTCGCGGGGCGTGTTCTGCGCTGATAGAGTTGCAGCAAGGAGGCTGCGCCGAGGTCCTGCGCGTTTTGGTGAGCACTTATGAGGATATCGGACAGAGCGATGACGTCTTTGAAGCCGATATTGAGCCCCTGACCAGCAATTGGGTGGATACCATGTGCGGCATCCCCGACCAGAGCGAGACGGTGGGAGATATAAGTTTGCGCATATTGAGCGCTGAGCGGGTAAAGCCAGCGGCGGCCAATCGGGGTTATTTCTCCTAAGTCCTCATCTCCCATTCGCGCTTTGATTTCCCGAGCGAAAACATCGTCAGGAAAGGCGTGGGAGCGTTGCGCGCGGCCTTCTCCTTCGGCCCAGACAATGGCTGAGCGGTTTGGATGTTCGGCCGTGCCGGGCATAGGCAGACGTGCAAAGGGCCCTTGAGGAAGGAAATGCTCTAAAGCGACCCCGTTATGGGGGCGTTCATGGGCAATGGTCGCGACAATACCGTATTGATGGTAAGGAATTTTGGTAATTCCGATGCGGGCCTGTTCTCGGAGTGGCGAGCGGCGCCCTTCAGCCGCGACGATAAGTTTAGCTGAAGCCTTCGTGCCGGAAGCGAGGTGAATTTCGACATGATCATCGGCAAAAACGAAGCGACCCGTATTGGGAGCTTCCACGGTAATGTTTTCTGCGGTGAGAAGAGTGTGATTCAGCGCGAGGCGTAGGTCACGTGCTTCGGCCATCCAGCCAAAGGGTTGGCCCGAGGGGGCATCATCAATACCGAAATGCAGGAAAAGGGGGGATGCTTTTTCGTATGGGCGTCCGTCGGAAACGCGGATCCCTCGGATGGGTTGAGAGGTGCCCGGTAAATTAGCCCAGACGCCGGCCTCTTCCAAAAGGCGGCGTGGGCCTTCGGCAATGGCGTAGGCGCGCCCGTCGAGGGACGGATCTTCGAGGCCAGGCAGGGCCGCGCGGTCAATTAATAAAACGCGCAATCCTGCGGCAGAAAGGCGACAGGCAAGAGTAGCGCCTACGGGGCCAGCCCCATTGATGCAAACGTCATAGCGTGTGTTCGCCATTCTTTTTTGTCCCTCTGCGTGTAGGCTCATTATGTAATCGCCCTCCAGTCCTACTCCTGCGGTAGCGGAAGAGAAAGGGGGGCGTGCGCATGTGAGGGGTGCGGTTTAATTTTTGAGGATAGTTTATTGTATAAAACGCGCAGCTATGCGTGAATCTGCTCTTGTCGAAAACGTTGTGTTAGTGGCACGATTAATGAGCAACCAGCCTCGGCTCACTGTTCTAAAACCGAACGGGCTATGAGGTTAAAAATCGGCAATTACGCCGAAAAGATTGAGGACAGCCCTGCCGTGAAGCTTGTTACCGCGATCATCAAACCATTTAAGCTCGACGATATTCGTGAAGCCCTGACGCCGCTGGGAATTCAAGGCTTAACCGTTACGGAAGTTAAGGGTTTTGGCCGGCAAAAAGGCCAGACTGAAATTTACCGTGGTGCGGAATACCATGTGAGCTTTCTGCCAAAGCTGAAAATTGAAATTGTTGTTTCCGATACGGTTGTGCAAGACGTCGTCGAGATTATTCGCGATGCGGCTCATACTGGTAAAATCGGTGACGGGAAGATTTTTGTTTCCCCAATTGATGAAATCATCCGTATTCGTACGGGAGAAACTGGCGAAAGCGCACTTTAAAAGGCAGAAAACAGCCTTTTATCGGGAACAATTTCATGCGTAGAGTGCTTGTGGCCTTTGACGGAAAAGGAAAGTCCACCATGACGCTTTATCGTATGATGTCTCGTTTTGCGCTTGTTGCGCTGCCTGCTGCGGTTATGTCTGCTGGTGTGGCCTCTGCCGCATCAGCGGGCGGTTTGAGCGGAAGTGAATGCCATTCGGCTTTTCAATCAGCCAAAACCAGCGGAACGCTCCAAGGACAAAATTATTTAGCTTTTAAAGCGTCGCATTGCGCGGCGGGTGCAGCTCCGGCTGCTACAAGCCAACCGGCGGCGTCAGCGCCTGAAGCGCCCGCAGAGACAAAAACGTCTGCGGCTCAGCCTTCCTCAAGCAGCGCCGCAAGCTCCAAGCCAGCCAAGCAGACAAGTAGTGTCGTGCAAACAGGTGGCAATGCGGTTTTCCCGAATGCGATTGCACCGCAATTTGCAAAGCTTTCAGCGGGTAAAGCACGTTTGAAGACCTGCGCCGCGCAATATCAGGCAAATAAAGCCAATGGCGGTAATGCTGGCATGACGTGGATTTCAAAGGGCGGCGGGTACTGGTCCGCTTGTAACGCACATCTGAAGGGCTGAACTGGACCTGCTAGCAGGTGTGATTTCGGCTATATGTCTTTGACATAATGCAGCGCCTCCCCCCTCAATTCAGCAACGAGGAGGGAGGCGTTTTGGTATGGGTTTACAGGGTTACGTTCTGTAGAACCTGGAAGCCTTCAAACGTTGGGCCGCCGATTGTTAGCTTCTTGCCTTCACCAGCAGAAGCATGTGCCTGGCGGAACTGGTCAGAGCGTGTCCACGCCATGAAAGCGTCATAGGATTCCCAGACAGTGTGGGAAACGTAGAGGTTGAACTCTTCGTTCTTTGGGCCTTCCAGAAACTGGAATGACACGAAGCCGGGGACGGTCTTGAGCAGAACTTCGCGGTCCAGCCAGCGGCTTTTAAAAGCTTCCACGCAATCAGGGGCGACTTTGAAGCGGTTCATTGCGATGTACATGGTGGTTTTTCTCCGATGTGAGGTGCTGTGAAGTGCACGTCGTGTGGGATGATAAAGGGTCGCTGCGTTGCGGTGTGAGTGCGGACCCTCGGTGATTTGAGGCCGAAAACGTCTTTGAGCATTTCAGGCGTTAAAACATGGCAGGCTGCTCCCTGTAGGTGGATACGGCCGGCGTTGAGTACAATGATGTGATCGGAGCAAGCGGCTGCCCAGTTAAGATCGTGCAAGACGATCAAGCAGGTGCCTCCGCGTTTTGTGTGATCACGTGCCAATTCCAAAATCTGCTCTTGGCGTGCAGGGTCTTGCGCGGAAATTGGCTCATCTAAGAGCAAAAGGCCGGGTTGTCCGTGTTGGAGCCCAGCCTCCAGCTGAACGAGCACGCGTGCTAGGTGCGCGCGTTGTCGTTCTCCGCCGGATAAAGAGGTTATTTCACGCTGAGCGAAGGCTCCAAGGCCAACGCGCTGCAACTGTGCTGCAACGAGTGAGAGACGTCTCTGGCGCGGGAGATGGTGCACGCTCATTCCGGCAATGTCCTCAACGGTGAAGCGGACTTGCGCAGATGTTTCTTGGCTCAGCATTGCGCGGCGGAGCGCCAGACGCTCCGGGCTTAGTTGATCAATCGGAAGGCTATCGAGGGTTACAGCCCCAGCACTAGCGGGCAGGAGGCCACTCGCTACACGCAGCAATGTGCTTTTGCCAGCACCGTTGGGGCCAATGATTGTAACGATTTCGCCCGGATGTATTTCAAAAGAAACGTCGTCCAGCAGGGCAGTTCCGCGCGTGCTGTACGAGACGTTTTGGAGCTTGAGTGTCATGGCGCGGCCTCAGACGGGCGCGACTTCGATAAGAGCCACGTAAAGACTGGTGCGCCAATCGCGGCCGTTACCACTCCGACAGGGACATCGGCTGGAATAGCGATTGTACGGGCAAACGTATCTGCCACTTGTAGGAAAATGGCCCCGAGGATCGCGCTGCCGGGCAAAACGATTCTGTGGTCAGGCCCTGTTACCAAGCGGATAAGATGGGGGATGATAACGCCGATAAAACCAATAACGCCGACAAAAGAGACGACAGGCCCAACAGCTAAGGCCACGGCTAAGATGGCTATGCGTTTCGTGCGTTCTACGCGAAAGCCCATTAAGGCAGCGTCGGCCTCTCCCAGCAGCAGAGCATTAAGGGGGAGGCGTATGGTGGCAAACAGAATGCCTGCGACCACCAAAAAAGGAATCAAAATTTCAACACGGGTCCAATCGGCACCGGACAGGCTTCCCATTGTCCAAAAGGTCAAATCGCGCAGGGCAGTATCGTTTGCGCGGAAAACCAAAATACCGGTCATGGAACCTGCAAATGCCCCAAGAGCAATGCCCGCGAGAATAACCATGCTGGTCGATGTTTTGCCACCATGTGTCGCGAAGCGGTACAGGATCAGGGTGGCGCATAATCCACCTGCCATGCCGCCCATTGGTACAGCCCATGCAGCGATGGCTGTTGAGCCTAAAACAATTGCCAGCGCTGCGCCGAGCGCAGCCCCTGAGGAGATGCCGATTAAGCCCGGATCAGCCAAGGGGTTGCGGAACAGCCCCTGCATGACGGCACCTGAAACAGCGAGTGCTGCACCGGTTAGTGTTGCAAGCACAATGCGCGGCGCGCGGATTTCGGTAAGGACAAGCCAACCTGTGCTGTCATGCGGCAGCCCGAAGCCCAATGCGCCCGTGCAAAGGGCCAAGCAACTTGAAAGAACAAGGAGTCCCGCCAAGACTAATCCCCACTGTCTGACGGAAAAAAGCATTGGTTTCACTGAGGGGTAACGGTCGCAATTTGGTGCGCGAGATCAAGCGCAGCATCAGGCGTACGTGGGCCAAAACCGAGGAGGCGCTCGCCCTCCATAGCGATTATGGCTTTATGCTGACCGGCAGGCGTAAGGGAGAAGCCGGTATCTGCCAGCAACGCGGGACGTATGCTGTCAATATCTTGACCCATGGTCAAAATGATATCGGGTTGCAAACCAATCAGGGCTTCATCATCGACGACTTTATAGCCGTGCATTGAGGCCCCAGCATTGACGGCTCCGGCCAAGCGGATGACCGCGTCAGCGGCTGTTCCACTTCCGGCGACCATAGGGTGGCCGTTCGTCATACGCATGACGAAGAGTACTCGTCTGTTGATGGGGTGTGCCTCACGCCAGATTGCGAGTTCACGGAATTGGTTTTGTATTTCTGCCGAGAGTGCATCGCCCTCTTTTTCTGCGCCGATGAGTTTTGCCAAAAAGCGCGTGCGCCCGATGATGGCTTCGGGAGAGGGGGTCGCGTCAACGAATACGATGGGTATGCGCGATGCAATAAGTTGCGACATGGCAGCAGCCGGGCCTGCATCGTTCATTGCCAAGATCAGATCTGGTTGAAGGGCTATGACACCCTCTGCGGAGATCATCCGCATGTAGCCCATGTTCTTCTTGTCGTGCAGGGCTTCGGCGGGACGGGTGGATGTACTGTCGACGGCGATGATTCTGTCTGCGGCACCTAGTGCGTACAGGGTCTCAGTAATCGTGCCGCCAATGCAGGCGATTCTTTGGGCTTTGATGGCTGGGACGGCGCGGTTGCGCGCATCTGTCAGCGAGGATGTGCTTTCGCCAGCCATGTGGCTGCCCGACGCGTGGGCTGAACGCGTTGCCGCAAACGTACCAAAAGCCGCGCCAAGAAGGGTCAGAGCTGCTTCTCTGCGGGAAATTGTATGTGAAGGCATGGGTCATCCTTTTCAGAGCCATCTGAGGATGGCTGATTAAATGAGAATAATTATCATTGCAAGTGCAACTTGTTCGCATTAAGTGGACGAATCATTGATATCTGCTGTCTGGGAATTAACCATTATGCCCCGCGTGAACCGCGTCCTTGGGTGTGCTGCTGCCGCCTTTGCTCTTTCCGCCTCCTCAGCTTTGGCATCGTCTTTAACGACTGATGCTACGTCATCCGTAAAACACGATACTGCTGTGAGCTTGGGTAAAGTCACGGTGCATGCTCAGGCTGTTGCGCCTGTTGTTCCGCAATCGACGTACCATCAATCCCGCAGTGATCTTCATCGCGTCCAACCGACCGAGCCTTACGAGATTTTGACGGGTGTGCCGGGCGTTTACTTCCAAAATGACGGGACACCTGCACTGGCGATTTCCATGCGTGGCATGCAGGATTTTGGCCGGGTAAACGTCATGATCGACGGTGCGCGCCAAAATTTCCAAGAGAGTGGCCACGGCGCGGATGGCAGTGTTTATGTTGATCCCGCTTTGCTGGCTGGGATGGATGTGCAGCGCGGAACGGTTGCGACGGCCGATGGTGCCGGTGCAATCGCTGGTGTGATGAACCTGCATACTCTGGACGTAAACGACATTGTTGAGGCTGGTAAACGTTACGGCGTGCAAGCGCGCGTTTTAGGCGGCACCAATAATTACGACGGTTCAGGCATGGTTGGTGCAGGAGCGCGGGTGAATGATTGGCTCGCAGTTGCTGCCGCGTTCTCCATGCGTAGCTCAGGCGATTATGAAGACGGTAACGGCAACCGCGTTGCGCGCACGTTCCAGCGCCTGCAATCTGGCCTGTTCAAAGTTGATATTACACCGGGTATTGATCAGACCCTAAAGCTCGGAACGGTTATTTATCACAACCAATTTGGTGTTGGTGCAAGCAGCGTTGCAACGGCCAATGCTGTGCAAAATAACACAGGGAACATTGAGTACCGTTTTACGCCGCATGATAACCCCCTGATTGCTCTGCATGTTAAGGGTTATGTCGTTAGCACCGGAATGGACAATTACACGCCATCCTTCCGTGCCTTGACGGTCGCAGCTGCGAACCTGACGAAGTATAATCTGACGACATTGGGTTTTGAGGCGGATAATACCTCGCTGCTGCGCGCCGGGCCAGTAAATATCGCGCTGAACTACGGCGGTGAGTACTACCACGACCGTGTAAAAACCAGAGATCAAACCGGTTATACAGGTGCGACGCCAAGTGGTGGACGTGGTGTAGGCTCGGCATTTACGCAAGCAACATTTGGCTGGAAGATTGTCCAACTAACGGGTGCGTTGCGCTATGATGCTTACCGCTTGTCGGGCGGTGGAGTAAACGAAGCGTCAGCGTTTACGGGCGTGCCGGTTGGCAGCTTCTACTTCAAGAAGCGCGCGGATGCTGTAAACCCGAAGGTTACGCTTGCCGTAAATCCGCTTAAAGGCCTGCAGGTATACGCAAATTATGGTTTGGGTTTCCGCCCGCCAGCTACGACCGAGACGCTTTATGCGGGCTCCCATCCCGGGCTTGGTTTCTTGAAGTTTGTACCTAACCCCAATCTGAACCCTGAGCGGACATATGGTTGGGAAGTCGGCAGCAAGCTGCATTACGCAGATGTCTTGATAAACCACGACACGTTGAACGTGACGGCTGATTACTTCAATACGCGTATCAAGGACTACATTGCTCAGACGTTGGTAATCGGCGCGCCTATTGGCCGCTCTTACATCCCGACCTATGGTTATTTCTTCAAAAACCTGAGCGGCAACACGTATACGAGCGGCTTTGAGAGTTCTGTGAAGTATGACACGGATCGTTTCTTTACGTCTTTGTCCTATACGAACACCACCACAAAGCTGCCTTCTGCGGATTACACAGGGTACAGCCAAATGGTTACAACGCCGCCGCGCTCAGTGCTGAATGGAACGATGGGGCTGCACTTCTGGGATAAGAAGGTTACCATTGGTGCGCGTATTCGTGCTGCGTCTCAGACGTCAGGTCAGCCAAATACGACGACCAAGATTGCGACGATGCGCTCTGGCTATGTTGTGTTTGACGCATTTGGTGACTGGCAGATCACGAAGATGGTTGACATGTCTTTGAGTGCGAGCAACATCACGAATCGTCAGTATTACTCAAGCGCATTGGCTGCTGTGCCGAACCAAGGCTTGACGGTTATTGGCGGCTTGAATTTTGCTTTGTCGCGCTAATCGTATTTTCAAGGTGCCTCCTTCTACGATGTGAGAAAGAGGCATAGTTACTGTTTGGAGCAGTTCATCAGAGTTCTGGTGAACTGCTTTTTTGTTTCAGGCTCAGTTGGAGTTGGCCCGTGGGTGGGCCTTCCGCCAGACGTCCAGCAGGTGTTTTTCGTCGGCTAAAGTGTACGCTTGAGTTGTTGAGAGGCTGGCATGCCCCATGAGTTCCTGAATGGCACGAAGGTCAGCGCCACCTTCCAGCAGATGTGTTGCGAAGGAATGGCGCAAAGCATGTGGGGTAGCGGAATCAGGAAGGCCCTCTGCTTTGCGCCATTCGCGCATGGAGCGTTGTGCAACGCCGGGGTTTAGGCGTCCGCCACGAATGCCGCAGAAAAGTGGTGCGTCTGGCGATGGGGAGGGATGTGCGCTGCGCCATTTTTCAAGGGCTGTTTGTACGGCCGGGAGGAGAGGGACAAGGCGTTCTTTGCCGCCTTTGCCTCGGACCATAATAGTATCCGCCCCGGTACGACCAATATCATTTATATTGAGCGAGAGAGCTTCACCGATCCGCAATCCAGTACCGTAGAGGAGGGTAAAGAGCGCTTGATCTCTCAGAGCGGCTTGATGGGTTGGTGCGTCATCCGCAATGGCAGTAGTGGCGGTAAGTGCCTGTTCTTGCCCAAGAGGACGTGGGAGACGTTTTTTACGGCGAGGTGTGGCGAGGAGGCTGGCGTTTGGGTTGGTAACGCCATGCCGCAAGCTCAAATATTTGAAAAAAGACCGTAGAGCGGAAAGACGACGCGCACGGGAGCGGGCGCGGCCATCGGCATTGCTTGCTCGCCTTGTGGGTTTTTCGCTGCGTTTGGTTTCAAAGGCAAGCCACGCTCGGAGGTCGGCCAGAGAGAGCGTATTGATGTGAGAGAGTGTTAAGTCTCCGCCCAAATGTTCCCTCAGGAATGCAAAGGCAAGGCTCATATCGTGTTGATAAGCTTCAACGGTTCGCGGGCTGGACCGTCGTTCATGGGTGAGCCATTCAAGCCAGTCGGAGAGGACAGTTTCGGCAGATTTGTAGTTGGTCATCTCTCATAGCCTTTCAGAGAGAAGCAGGTTACACAGAGATTATGGCACCAGAAAGCCTTTCTCCACAGAAACAATCGGCCGAAACTTCTACGCATGATGGGCGTGTACCGGTATTATTGCCGCTCCCTTTTGCTGGGGCGTTTGAATATCGCAGCGCTATTGCGCTCCAACCCGGGGATATTGTGGCGGTCCCTCTAGGGCGCAAAGACATTTTTGGGTGCGTGTGGGACCGGGAGAGTACGGTGCCCGCTTATATGGCGCCGCCTCCCGTTCCACCTGTTGATGAGCGGCGTTTAAAAGCTGTTATTCGGCGCCTAGAGGTTAGTCCTTTACCGCAAGAGTTGCGGCATTTTATTGAATGGGTGGCAGCTTATACGTTGAACCCACCCGGTCTTGTGTTGGCCACGGCGCTGAAGCAGCACACACAGTTGCCACCGAAAGCTGTTCTGGGTTGGGTGCGAACCGAGAAGCCGTTAGACGATGTGCGTCTGACGCCGGCACGGCAGTCTGTGTTGCAGGCATTAGGTGATGAGCCCAAATCATCGGCGTTTTTAGCGCATGAAAGTGGCGCGAGTACTGCTGTCATCCGTGGTTTGGCTGGTACTGGTTTAATAAAAGAAGCACCGCTTCTTGTGGGGGCGAGTTTTGCTCAGCCCCAGCCCGATTACGCTCAGCCTGCTCTCTCAGAAGAGCAAGAGGATGTTGCGCAAGGCCTTCGATCAATGGTCGCGGCCGAGCGTTTTGCAGTGGCGCTGCTAGAAGGCGTGACGGGCTCGGGTAAAACAGAAGTCTATTTTGAAGCGGTCGCTGCGTGTTTAAGGCGTGGGCAGCAAGTATTGGTTTTGTTGCCTGAGATTGCACTTTCGACGCAATGGACGGAGCGTTTTAGGCGTCGTTTTGGAGTTGAGCCTGCTCTTTGGCATTCAGATTTAGGACAAAAACGACGGCGTGAAACATGGTTCGCGGTTGCGGACGGCTCAGCCAAAGTTATTGTCGGGGCGCGTTCTGCACTTTTTCTACCCTTCGAAACGATCGGCTTGATTATCGTCGATGAAGAGCACGAAACATCGTTCAAGCAAGAAGAAGGTGTGACTTATCACGGGCGTGATATGGCCGTAGTGCGGGGAAGGCTCGCAAAAGCTCCTGTAATTCTCGTATCTGCCACGCCGTCTTTGGAGACATTGGCAAATGCGGACGCTGGGCGTTACCAACATTTTTTACTGACATCGCGCCATGGTGGAGCGCGTTTGCCTGATGTGACATTGTTGGACCTGCGGGAAGATGGCCCTGCACGGGGCCAGTTTTTGGCTCCCCGTTTATGTGCTGCGGTGAAAGAAACGTTGGCTGCCGGAGAGCAGGCAATGTTGTTTTTAAATCGCAGGGGGTACGCGCCTTTAACGCTCTGCCGGACTTGCGGACACCGTATGCAATGCCCGAATTGCACGACTTGGTTGGTGGAGCACCGTAACAGGGGTATTTTGACCTGCCACCATTGCGGGCACACAGAAGGCATCCCTAAAGCCTGCCCAGAATGTGACCAAGAGGAAACGCTTGTCCCAATTGGGCCGGGTATTGAGCGGGTTACTGAAGAGGCGCGCGAGTGCTTCCCCGAGGCCCGCATTTTAGTGATGTCGTCTGATACGCTGGGATCGGCCGCGGCGACAGCCGAGGCTGTCAGGCAGATCACCGACGGGGAAGTCGATCTTATTATTGGCACGCAAATCGTTGCAAAAGGCTGGCATTTTCCTCGGCTCACGCTGGTGGGCGTTGTTGACTCAGATTTGGGGCTTGGCGGTGGGGATTTGCGTGCTGCAGAGCGGACAGTGCAGCTGTTGCATCAGGTGGCGGGGCGTGCAGGGCGGGCGGAACGACCGGGGCGTGTGATGTTGCAGAGTTATGTGACCGAGCACCCTGTCATGGAAGCATTGGCATCCCACGATTTTGAGGCTTTTATCGAGCAGGAGACTGCACAAAGAAAACCCGGATTTTGGCCGCCTTATGGTCGGTTGGCCGCGCTTATCATCAGTGCGGATAGTGCTGATGTCGCTGATAGTCTGGCGGCGGAGATTGCGCGAGTGGCACCCGTACAAGATGGGATACAGGTACTCGGCCCTGCGCCAGCCCCGCTATCGGTGTTGCGTGGTCGGCATCGTAGGCGTTTATTGCTTAAAACGGTACGAGGGTTGGCAGTGCAGCCAATAGTCAGGGACTGGCTTTCGCATGTAAAAGCCAAAGGAAGCGCACGTATTGATGTAGATGTTGATCCAATATCTTTTCTATGAAAAGTGGGTAGTGATTTTCATTCAAGAAGCAGGATAATTCGTGGCAGAAGAAAATTTCTCAATATTATATGATGATGAATATTTAAGAGTAATATTCCTCGAGCAACAAAACGATAGTGAAGAACTGATCATCACGTTCGGTGACATGTTGCTGGAAGCAGAGGGCTATTGTTTTTTTGCGGACCAGCCCCTGAGAAAATTAAAATTACCAGCTATTGGTTTCGTCGCGAAAGAAGCACACTGGTACCAAAGGTCCAGTATGCTTGCCGCGTACAAAGTTCTGATGCCTATTTTAGGCCGATTTTCGAGGCGGATATTATATGGCGGCTCGATGGGGGGCTATGCTGCAATTAAATTTTCAAAGTTATTCGCTGCCACGCATGTTGTAGCTTTATGCCCGCAATGGTCGATTGATCCCGCAGAGTGGCCCGGAGAGCGGGCGGGTTGGGAAGGAAATTTCAGAGACTACATGCAGGGTATGAGCATAAAGGCGGGAGACGTAAGCGGAGATATTTACGTTTTTGCGGATAAGTTTGACGATAAAGACTACAGGCATTTTCTTAAGATTAAAAACAGTATTGAGCATGTAAATTTTGTGAACGTGCCTTTCGTTGGGCATCATGTCACGGGAGTTTTTGCGGGGACATCAAAGCTGCAGGAACTCTTTTACGCATGTGTGCATAATGACATGCGTGGATTATATCTTTTCTCCAGAAATACGAGAAAATCTTTCGGGTTTTACGCGCAAACTGTGCAGGATTTGGCGCTGGACAGATTTCCCAATCTTTTCGCAAAGAGAGTCATAGCTGCACAATCTCCTCCTGGAGATGTGAGAATTATGCCGAGAATTGTCTCCACTCTGAAAGACAATAATCGTGCTGGGGATGCCAAGGCGCTTGTTGATCAATGCTTTGCACGCCTTCATATTGGGGACAGTAGCGGCTCTATTCTTTTCATGTGCTGTGTCATGTTGGGCGAACAGGTTGTGCTCGTTGGGCATCACGGAAAGGTTTTGGCCGTTGATGCGGCGTCGATGCAGCTCATCCAAGTGGATAGGAATTACCGGCCGTGGCAATTTCCGATTTGTGTAAATCCGCGTACGACCAGCCATATTTGGACTGTGCAGCAAGAGCATAATATCTTTATCGAAGCATGTGTAGATAATCGTGTCTCGCTTGGTTATGGGACTACACGAGACACGATGGAAGTTGAGCTGGTACCGTGTGGTCGTGGCCGCTTTTACGTCAAAAATAACGGGCGTTATTTATGCGCTGAGCCTGATGGCAAGGTGATGCTGAACAGGCCTGATGCTCAGGCATGGGAAGAATTCCATTTTGAAGTTTTGTGAGTGAAAAGACTTCAAAATCGAAAGACCAAGTTGGATTGAAAGAAGCTGCCGGATTGCGCGCCGGCATTACGCAGACTTTTCGATGCTATAAAGCGGCTCCCGATCAGCTGCCACGAGAGGTGGCGTTGTAACTGGATGAGCAAGAATGCTTGCGGTTCAATACCTACAAAACTCCCCCGATAGGGGCGGCTGAATGTATAGGGGCCCGACGAATTCCAAATGGCCCCATTCGTGTTCTGGCGCCACAGCAAAGGAGCTTTGAATCTTAGTGAGGCATAACCGTGGAAAGGGGTGACGCTTAGAATCGGCGATAGAGAAATGAGGTTAGATGGTTGCAGGTAGGTCGTCGGGTCTGAGTAAGTGGTTTGTGGGTTGTAGGGGGCCATGTAGGTATGCAGGGTAGCGTTGCGGCCGTCTGCACCGCCGGAGTAAATATCGAACTGCGCACCGATGAAAGGATGCAGCGGGGATGGCGTGTGTCGGTAGCCTGCAATGGTGTTCACTGCCCATGCGGAGACGTCGCTTGAGGAAGCGTTGTTTGTGTATTGGAACGACCCGTTTTGATATAATCCGCCGAACGAAAACTCGAAATCGCGTGCAGTGCCGTACCACCTGATGCCGATGTTCCCGCGGGATGAAGTCCCTTTGAGAGTGGTGCTGCCGCTGGGGACGACCGAGAGGCTGGATGAATAGCGGTAGCGTAGATAAAAAAGATCGAAAAAAGAGTGTACCTGCTGTGAGCCGATGACAAAATCGGGGACAACTGCCGTTCCGTCGACGCCGTAAAGTCGGGTTCCCCAATCAATCGTGTCATGAAACATTTTGTTCGGGTTGGTATTGGTTTGCGCAAAGCTGAAGGTATCTAGGCGAAACTTCGGCCAGATGGCGTATATCCGCGTTCCATTCCATGAGAGAGGCACGTTTGGCGTTTCACGATTGTAGAGAATGTAAGAAGGTGCATCGAGAAATTGTTGTCGGCCAACCATTAAGCCTGTCCGTGCCCCTGCGATTTGGCCTTTGAGTTCAATGAAAGCCTGTTGCGCGTCCAGCCTTTTGCGGAATGTTTGATTATAGCCAAAGCCTGCCCAGCCAGCAGCATTTGCGTTAATAAGTTGTCCGAAGAGCCGTACATGCTCACCGAGATGTAAATCTGCCCCGAGAAGGTTTCTCACAGTAAAACGACCAGAGGGAGCGTTACCGCGCCGCCCTAGAAATGGCGCTTCTTCAGACCAGTTTCTGAGGCGTGTTTCGCCGGAGAGCGTGAGCCATATGGTTTTTTGCTGGTTTAGCGCAATAAATTTGAGCGGATCTAGGAGGTCGTCTGATTTTTTAGGGTTGCGTAAATCGCTCCAGTCTTCCGCCCATGGTGCGGGTCCGTACCGCCCGACGGGGCCAAAACCCGCAGCTTCCCCCGTTCCATAGTTAAATGCGCCCCACGGGCCTTGATGCCCCTGTGTTGGTCTGTTGAGGCTGGGCAGAATGCGGCGCGGTTGGCCGACGAAGCCAGCATGCGGGTAGTTCTGAATTGGCGGTCGGTCGGTTGTGGTGTTGGGGATCCACGTCGGATTTTTGGGCGTCCGTGCGTCCGGTGTTGCTTCTGGTGCGGCTGAAAGCGGCGTTGTCGTAAAGCTGTACAGGCCTGCAAACGCGAAAAAGAGCGCTGGGAAACCACTATTTAAGCGCGCAGGCACCATGGAATTGCTTTCTGGAAATTTACGGATAGAAAGAATAAAAGGATTAGATACGATTATAGAATGTTGTTAATATTTCAATACGAAATTCATTCTACATACAGGAAAAAATATAACGAATTGTCTCGGTTATTAATCGTCGGTTTCTATGGTGGTTTGCCCGCGTGTCATATCTCTGATTTCGTTAATAATCTGCGTGCTTGATGCCTCGGGGACCATAAGAGAGAGCTGCACACCGTCGGCATCAAAATGTGAGTCTGATTTTTGTGCGCCCCAAACTGGAAAACGCGCTTCGAGGCGTGAAAAAATAGAAAATGGGCAGTGAAAATGTAGCGCCTGCATTGCTATGCGCTCTGATTTTGGGGCGTCGCGTAAGCATGCGGCAGCTGCGCCACCATAAGCGCGGACCAGCCCTCCGGCACCAAGTTTGACGCCGCCAAACCATCTGATGACCACGACCATAACATTGTCAAAATCCTGCCCATCAATAGCGGCCAGTATAGGTCTGCCCGCAGTGCCTGACGGCTCCCCGTCATCGTTGGAACGGAAACGTTGGCCAATGCGGAAGGCCCAGCAGTTATGTGTTGCGTCTGGGACGGCTACATTTTGGAGAAACGTCATTGCTGCAGCTTCATCGGCAACAGGGGCGGCGTAAGTTTGAAAAACGCTGTTGCGAATAACGGAGCGGTGCTCGGCAGGGGCGTCTAGGGTCCAAGTCATGGCGAGAGTGTGCCTGAACTGAGGTTGGATGTCAGGAGGGCGCATCAAGTTGGGGTAGGGAACCCGTCAAAAACCTGTTATGGGGAACGTATGTTTTCCGAACTGATCGGTCGGCTTAACGCCGCCTGCGCCCGCCATGCCGTTACGGTTGTTGCTTTGTTCGTTCTGCTCGTTGCGGGTAGTGCCGGGCTAAGTGTCTTACGCTTGAGTGTGACGACTGACACCGGCAAAATGTTTGCAGATTCCTTGCCGTGGAAGCAGCGTGTGGCAGAGATGGATCGTCTCTTTCCGCAAGATTCGGACCAGCTCGTTGCTATTTTGGATAGCCGTATCCCGGAAGCCGGGCGTGAAGCAGCCCGCCAGTTGGCGCAGCTTTTGAAGCAGGACCATGCTCATTTCCGGACTGTGACCTTGCCGGAAGACAATGCTTTTTATCAGCAAAATGGTTTGCTCTTCTTAGAGCGCAAAGATTTGGAGCCGTTGCTGGATTCTGTTGTTTCTGCACAGCCGTTCTTAGGCACTCTAGCGGCTGATCCGTCTGCTCGCGGTTTGTACGGAGCTTTGGGTCTTGTGGGAGATGGCATTAAAGCAGGGCAGGGCGTTCCGGCTGGTTTTAACGCGGCGCTTGATGGTTTTGCGTCAGCTCTTGAGCAGGGAGCCCAAGGACACCCACAAGATCTGTCTTGGCAAAATCTCTTACTCGGCCAGTTGTCCAATTTAGGGACGGGGCATGAGTTCGTCGTTACGCAGCCGGTTATGGACTACAATGCTTTTGAGCCGGGCGAGGCCGCGACGACGGCTATGCGGCAGGCAATTGACAGTCTACCCCTCGTAAAAGCCGGGCAGGTTACCGGTTTGATTACGGGTGAAGTGAAACTCGGTGATGAAGAGTTCTCGACAGTCGCCCATGGGATGATTACCGGGCTGGTTATCTCTTTGACCTTAGTTGCCGTCTGGCTAATCCTCGCGGTTCGTTCCCCGCGGTATATCGTGTCTATTCTGCTGACATTGGTTGTCGGTCTGGCCTTAACGACAGGCCTGGCTGCGTTGGCCGTTGGTGAATTGAACATGATTTCCGTTGCGTTTGCCGTTCTGTTTGTCGGTATCGCGGTCGATTTTGCCATCCAATACTGCGTCAGGCTGCGTGGCCAGCGAGGGGAACAGGGACAAGTACTCAATTTGGGCGATGCTATTCGTCTGACAGGAGAGGAAAGCGGAGCGCAAATACTTGTTGCGTCGCTTGCGACGGCTGCTGGATTCCTTGCTTTTACGCCCACGCATTTCGTAGGCGTTGCGCAGTTGGGGCTCATTGCCGGTCTGGGAATGCTGATTGCATTTCTGTGTACTATGACGCTGCTTCCCGCATTATTAAGTCTGTTTCGTGCGCGGCTTGGACATGGAGAGCCGGGCATTGTTGCGCTGCGGCCTGCGGATGCTTTTCTAAGGCACAAGCGCGTGCGGGTTATGAGTGTTTTTGGGTTGTTAGGCGTTGTCGGTGTAGCGTTGATGCCGCTGCTGAAGTTTGATGCTGACCCGTTGCACACAAAAAACCCAAATACTGAGGGGATGAGAGCCCTTCATGTGCTTGAGGCAAATCCACTGACAACGCCTTATGGTGCACAAACGCTGGCAGCAAACGTTACGCAAGCCGCAAAAATGGCTGATGCGTTTTCCAAGCTTTCCAGTGTGCACGATGTGTTGTGGTTGGGAGCTTTGGTGCCTGAAGATCAGGAAACGAAGCGGGGCATGATTGCTGATACCGCCTCCATCTTGCTGCCGACACTAGACGTCAAGCCGATGGCCGCCCCCGATGCGCAAGCCTTGCGTGACGCTGCCGCTCAAGCCGCAGTAAAACTAGATGCGGTACAAAGTAAATTGTCGCCTGCATTAGAGCGAGTAAGGCAAGCCTTAAAGCGTCTTGCAACCGCGCCGGATGCTGTTGTCTTGGGGACGAGCCACGCTCTCACGCGGTTCTTGCCGGACCAGCTTGAAACGTTGAAAACTATTTTGCATCCTTCGGTCGTAACGATGGCATCAATCCCGGATGATATCCGTCGGGATTATGTTTTGCCTGATGGCCGGGCACGCCTCACAATTCACCCAAACGGCCACATGTCAGAAACGGCAGTATTACACCGTTTCGTTGAACAGCTGACAACAGTCACACCGAATCTTGCCGGCCCAGCAATAGAAATTACGGGTAGTGCACAAACGATCGTTACGGCGTTTCTGGTAGCTGCGGTGTCGGCGCTGGTGATGATTGCGGGTATTTTGCTGGTAGTGCTTCGTCGCGTTTTGGATGCGGCGCTGGTGATGGCACCTCTGCTGATGTCCGCCTTACTGACAGTTATTGTGATTGTTACGGTACCCGAAACATTGAATTATGCGAACATTATCGCTCTGCCGCTGCTGCTGGGCGTTGGTGTCTCGTTTAATATCTATTTCGTGATGAATTGGCGGAGGGGATTAAAGCGGCCTCTGTCATCACCAACAGCGCGTGCGGTGTTGTTCTCTGCGCTGACAACGGCAACGGCCTTTGGTTCTTTGGCGGCGTCAGAGCATCCCGGAACGGCTAGTATGGGCCGACTTTTATTAATGTCCTTAGCGTGCACCTTGGCATGCACGCTCGTGCTGGTTCCCGCTTTGCTGCCGAAACGTTCGGAAGATTCTGTCTAGAACGTGGCGCGTACTTAAAAGAAATGTGACAATTACGTCACATTTTAAAATATGGTTTCAAACTCTGTTACAATTGATATTGCGCAACCGAGACAAATACCCTCACTTTGAAACGTAATTTAGACTTAACGTTACAAAGTGAGGGGCCTTCATGGGCGCAGCATCGTTTCTGATAGGTACAAAATCAGTCAAAGGGAGCAATAAACGCGCCCAGTCGATTCTTAAAGTTATGCGGCCCTGTTGCAAAGTTGAATATCCTGTTGGAAACCGCTGCTGGTGTTAGCGTAGGGCTTGGTAGATGAGTGATTTCAAGGGGCGTCATTTTGGTGGTGAGGTGATCTTATGGGCAGTGCGTTGGTATTGCCGCTATGGGATTAGTTACCGGGATTTGGAAACCATGTTGGCCGAGCGGGGCGTGAGCGTTGATCATTCAACGATCTACCGCTGGGTTCAGAGGTATGCACCCGAGATGGAAAAACGCTTACGCTGGTATTGGAAACGCCCGGGGTTTTCCAGCAGCTGGCGAGTTGATGAGACCTACATTAAGGTCAAAGGGTCCTGTTGCAAAGTTCCGTTTGAGTCGCGTGGGCCCCGTTTGTTTCGATTTTCAAACGGTTTAGAAGCTGAATTGTCTTTCGATGAGACGCACTTCTCCCATGATACCCTCTTGGAACTGGAAGAGTTCAGCTTGTCCCTTTTTCAAGGCGCGCATAACCTCGAAGCCTTTAATGGTTGCATAAGCGGTTTTCAGGCTTTTGAAGCCACGGACCGGCCTGATCAGTTGTTTGAGTTTGCCGTGATCGGCCTCAATCACGTTGTTTAGATACTTCACCTGACGGTGTTTCACCGTGTCGGGAAGCTTACCGTTCTTCTTGAGTTCGTTGATGGCCCGACCATAGGTCGGCGCCTTGTCTGTGTTGATTGTTTCGGGCTTCTCCCACCTTCTCAGTCCGTTTAAAGCTTTGCTCAAAAAGCGTTTGGCCGCCTTGGCGCTCCGGGTCGGCGAGAGGAAGAAATCGATCGTATCACCGCCTTTGCCGATAGCACGGTACAGATAGGTCCATTTTCCTTTGACCTTAATGTAGGTCTCATCAACTCGCCAGCTGCTGGAAAACCCCGGGCGTTTCCAATACCAGCGTAAGCGTTTTTCCATCTCGGGTGCATACCTCTGAACCCAGCGGTAGATCGTTGAATGATCAACGCTCACGCCCCGCTCGGCCAACATGGTTTCCAAATCCCGGTAACTAATCCCATAGCGGCAATACCAACGCACTGCCCATAAGATCACCTCACCACCAAAATGACGCCCCTTGAAATCACTCATCTACCAAGCCCTACGCTAACACCAGCAGCGGTTTCCAACAGGATATTCAACTTTGCAACAGGGCCAGCGGTCGTCCGTTCTGATCGGTGACCGCATGGAGTTTGGTATTCATACCGCCTTTGGTGCGACCAATCAGGCGGCCTGGATCCCCTTTTTTAGCCGCAGGCTCGAAGCCGTGCGGTGCACCTTGAGATATGTCGCATCAATCATAATCGTCTGAGGCTCGGCTTTCGCAGCAGACAGGCCATCCATCATCCGCATGAAAATGCCCATGTCACCCCAACGTTTCCAGCGGTTGTAGAGCGTTTTGTGCGGACCGTATTCCCGGGGCGCATCACGCCAGCGCATACCATTGCGGTTCACAAAAATGATGCCGCTCAGCACACGGCGGTCATCAACGCGAGGTTTGCCGTGGCTCTTGGGAAAGAACGGCCGCAGACGCTCCATCTGTTCGTCCGTCAGCCAAAACAGGTCGCTCATCTTCAGTCTCCTCACAGAGCCTGAATCAGATTTCCGCAATCAAATCAATGGGTCCTGAGCCTAAGGCGACCTTTGCGGGGATGGATCCTACATGAGCCAGGAATACACGGATGACACCCGAGAATGGGTCGTGTGAGAGCGTTAGCGACGAGTAGAACGAAGAGATTACGGGCGGCAGAAAAGACAGAGACGCACCTATGACATCCCCGGGAGAGCGGAATTTCTGCATGAGTAATTTCAAGGAGCGCCATTTATACATTTCCTGGTCGATGATGGATAGATTGAGCTTCTATAAATCATAAATAGCATATAAAATGATTGATATAACCTCGGAGTATCAATCATGCGTTGGAATTGGCAGCGTCCAGACTGGCCGTATTTTCAGTTTGAGAAAAACTGCTTACGCGACGCTGAAACGAAATTCCTAAGAGGTTCAGGCGTCATCGTGGGTGCGATGCGGCATCTGGACACAGGTGCTAATCAACAGCTTGTCGTTCAGCTTATGTCGGAAGAAATGGTCGAAAGTTCCGCCATTGAAGGCGAAGTGCTTGATCGGGCGAGTGTACAATCATCGATTGCTCGACACTTAGGGTTCGCTGCAGACAGGCGCCGTTCTACTCCCGCTGAAGCGGGGGCCGCTGAATTGATGGTCGATCTCTATCAGCATTATGCCGCACCGCTAACAGACCAAAGCCTCTTTGTTTGGCATACCATGCTTATGAACGGTCGGCGTGATTTAGATGTTATTGGGGGATATAGGGTGCATGCTGAGGCAATGCAGATTATCTCAGGCCCTATCCATGAACCGCACATCCATTTTGAGGCTCCACCCTCTCAGGCTGTGCCTTCTGAGATGGCACAGCTTATTCTTTGGTTTAATAGAACTGCCCCAAGCGGGTCTGAACCTTTGCCCGCTATAGAGCGCGCTGCAATTGCCCATCTTTGGTTTGAAACCATCCATCCTTTTGAAGATGGCAATGGCCGTATCGGACGGGCTATTGCTGAAAAAGCATTAACGCAAAGCCTTGAAGGACCGACGCTGACCGCTTTGGCAGCAACCATCAATACGCACAAAAAAGCATATTATCTCGAACTGAACCGAGCCAGTAAAACAAATCAGATAGAGGATTGGATGATCTGGTTTTCTCAGATTGTTCTGGAAGCACAGTCTCAAACGCTTCAGAAAATCCAGTTTTTGATTGAGAAGACGCGTTTTCTGGACCGCTGGCGGGGGAAGCTCAATGCTCGACAGGAAAAAGCCATTCTTCGCATGTTGGCAGAAGGTTCTGATGGATTCCAGGGTGGTCTGAGTGCTCAAAATTACCGGTCCATTACAGGAGCGACATCAGCCACTGCCACGCGTGATCTGGCAAATCTCGTGTCACTTGGTGCTCTTCATCGAACGGGAGACAATAAATATGCTCGGTATTCGCTTTGTCTCGGATAACTGAGGATTTCATCCCTCGCAAATGTACCAAGCGCGACATAAAGTTTTTTAGTTGTCCGGTTGAAACGAGGTAACGACACGAAAGTGCCTTTCATGCCCTGCCATAGGTTGTGGGCATCTGTCCGCAAACGGACGGTAGTGTTGAAAAACTCATGGTGAAGAGTGAAAGTGTTGCCAAGCCACTGCGACATAAGTGCAGCGTTCTTGCCTCAGGTGGATAAGGCAGGTGCTCCGGGAGGTATCAGTTTCGCCATTTTGCGGAGATTTTGGGCAGCTGCGGCGAGATGGAACTCATCACGGGCGCCGTTTGGTCCTCTGAGCCTCAACCGATCGATCTTCAAAATGCGCTTGAGGTGAGCAAACAGCATTTCGACCTTCTTTCGTTCTCGTCTGGAGATAATATAGGCGTCGGTTAAAGCAATGTCGCGAGCCATATCACGAGCGCCTTCATGAATAGAGCGCAGAACCTTACGACTGGGCTGATTGGGGCAGCATTTTGGTTTGAAAGTGCATACGTCGCACGCCCGTTTCGACGAACGGTATCGAAGTAGGTTGTCGGGAGGGGCATTTGGTTGATCCGAGTTGATCTTGCGCCACTGCTGCTTCAGTTCCTGTCCTCCAGGACAGATGTAAAGATCGTGCACGTGGTTATATGTGAAATCTCGACGTTCGAAAGTCCCGTCCTGCCGGGCAGATTTGTCGAAGACCGGAATGTGAGGTTCGATGCCACGCTCATGAACCAGCCACGCAAGATTTTCAGCGGATCCATAAGCTGTATCCGCAGCTAGCCTTTCGGGCCATATTCCAAATGTTTCCTGCGTACGCTCTATCATTCTGCGTTGCGCCGTAACCTCGGCCTGCCGGATGGCTGTCGTGGTTTCTACATCCATGATGACAGCCGATTTAAGGTCAATGAGGTAATTTGTGCAGTAGGCATAATAAGCAAGGCCACCGCTTGCAGCGTTCCAACGTGCCGCAGGATCGACCGGAGAGATATATTTTGGTTGCACGGGCGTAGCAGACCCAAATGCAGCATCGTCCAGCACCGAGAAATACTCCCGCACAGCACGTTGGGCTGCCTCGATCGGCAGTTTATCTGAGCTCGGAACACTGCGCTGCCGATTGGCGTCGGCCTTGATCGTGCTGGCATCGACCGCAAAGCCTTCACCGCCCACCAGTCCCTTGGCGATGCACTGCCGGACGGTCATTTCGAACATTTGGCGAAGCAGATCACTCTCCCGGAAGCGTCCGTGCCGGTTTTTCGAGAATGTCGAATGATCAGGCACAGGGCCGTTGAGACCAAGGCCACAGAACCACCGGTAGGCCAGGTTAAGATGGACTTCTTCACATAGCCGTCGCTCGGATCGAATCCCCATCACGTAGCCAACGATTAACATCCTGATGATCAGCTCGGGATCGATTGAAGGCCGCCCCGTACCGCTGTAAAATGGGCGCAGATGCTCACGCAGGCCGTCCAGATCGACAAAGCGATCAATTGAACGCAAAAGGTGGCCAGTTGGCACATGATCTTCAAGACGGAACTCGTAGAACAGTGCCTCCTGTATTTTCGTTCGATCACCCATCATTTGCAGGTTCCTCCTGCGAAGAGTGAATCAGTGCTTCACTCTCAAAGCAAGCGCGACTTTTTCAACACTATCGGGGGGGAGCGGAAAGTCGGCTTTGTGTTGAAAAATATGATAAAGCGGCCATTACTTTCTCCTTACGAAGCGGTACTTCAAATAATCAGAGGCGTATTATTGCGGTCCAAGCGTAGAGGATGGATAGAGTTTGCAGGCAACACGCTCCATGGTTAGCCCCTGCACAATAATCGCAAACACCACTACGCCGTAACATACAAGCAACAGCAGTTCCCGCAAGTCTCCTCAGTAGCTAGAGTTAGCGAGCATGCTTATTGTCAAATACATCATTTGATACGCCAAATCGCGCCGGATTTCTTAAATCTAATATTACAGTATTTCGGAAAAAAGCGGCGTTTCCTACCAAGCCATCGGCTCCACGATTAGCGATTATAGCTGTTAATGTATCAGAGCTCTGATAAACCACCGGCCTACGCAAAGTGAGAGGGCCAATAGTAACACCGTCTTTCATGATTTTGCTTATTATTACAGAGCTTTTACCGTCGTATGTTCTACCTGGAATGGCTGGTGCGTCTGTGGTGTCGCCATCCATATTATCCCAAATAACAGGCGGTATTTGGATCGTAAAAAGGCTAGATCCCGTATCGAACAACAGGTGGTCGAATTTTTTACTTCCCACACTTCCGGTTATGTAAAATGTATTATTGTGTATTGAAGCGTTATACCAAGAGAAATTCTTAATATCGTCTTTATTATTTAAAACACATACACTCTTATGAGGGTAGTCTATGACTACAATCTGACCTATAAATGTATTCAACCCCATATGACCAATTATTTTATTGCCGTCAATTTTTTTCTTACGATCGATACTTAAAGAGAGGTGACTCCAACACATGTTCCCAGCACAAAAAGAATTTGGCACCAAACTATTTTGGCTTTCAGTGGTCAGATGCAGTTGATCAGAAATTTCTCCATACAACGCAGTGGTAGGCGCGCCTGTATCAAACTGCAAAAACCCGTTCTGCCCGTTGACTTCCACAGGTACCATCATACCTACCTTCTTTCGAGGTAATTCAGGTGAGCCAACCCAAATAAAATCGAAGCATCCAGAGTGCGGATTAGATGCGGGCTCCGCACAAAATGCCGAACCAAAGAAGAAAAGACAACAAAAAGCGCTTAATGCTCTTAGAGAATTTCTTTTACGTGTCGTATAATCGCACATAAAAAACACTCCGTATATGACAATGCCTAAAAAAATCGGTAAGTCAGACCCTGTGTATACCATACGTTGCGACGGAGACGATCGGCCTTCGATATCAGGTGTCGAACATGACGGCTGCACTCTTCATAGTAACTACTATGACTGAATATCGAAAAGCTACAAACGACTTGGATATGCGGATCGAAACGAACGTCGACATAAAAATGCTGACACGATTATATTAGAGCCCTTTTGGAAATTGAGCGTGAGGGGTTTTCAGGGCGTGTTGCGTGTGATTCACACTCAGGATGTGGACGCCAGAACAACGAGGCCGAATGGCCGACATTACGCGCAAGACGAAGCGTTATCCGTCTGATCTGACCGATGAGGAATGGGAGCGCATAGCGCCCCTGATGCAGCCTTTGAACCGGCGTGGCCAGAAACGAGCAACCGATTTTCGTGAGATCATCAATGCGCTGCGTTATCTTGTCCGCTCAGGCTGTGGCTGGGAAATGTTGCCTGTTCATTTTGGTCCATGACAGACCGTCTATTGGTGGTTCCGCAGGCTAATGCGCCGTTTCCTGTTTCAGGCCATCCATGATGTCTGCCTGATGCTCGATCGTGAAGCCGCGGGACGCGAGGCGGTGATGTCACGTTAAGTTTTTTGCTTTGAGTATGGTTGTATTTGAGTGATTTCAAGCTGCGAGAATAGTCGCGGTATTCCACTGGGCGAAGGCTTGGAGACGATGAATGTGTCGTGAGAGGGCATTGGCGTTAGCGGCGGGTGGAACGAAGAAATTACGGACGGCCGAGAAGACGGTTGATAACCTCTGACATCCGCCCGGAGATCGGAACCTTTGCATGGTTCGTTCCCGTTTTCGTAGCGGTAAATGGCTGTTTTCCGCTCGATTGTTCAGCCCTTTGCGGGAAAGGTGTTGGACAGACAAACGGAGTTCGCACTTTGCGGCCCCGTAAGAGCTCAGCTTATCCGTGATCATCCGCCGGGGGCGCACGCCCTGCTTGCGCAAAAGGCGGGTCAGGAGACGCTTGGCGGCCTTGGTATTGCGCCGTTTTTGTAAGATTTCATCAAGGATATAGCCGTCTTGATCGACAGCGCGCCAGAGCCAATGAATGTGGCCGCTAATCACAACCCTGACTTCGTCCAAATGCCATATATCGTCCCGTTTGGCGCGCTTGCGGCGCAGACTGCGAACATACTCCGCACCAAACTTCAAGCTCCAGCGACGGATCGTCTCATACGATACCACAATCCCACGTTCGAGCAGCATTTCCTCAACCAAACGAAAGCTCAATGGAAAACGGAAATACAACCATACCGCATGGGCTATCAATTCACGCGGGAAACGATGCCGTTTGTAACTCACTGGTATTTTACTCATCGGCGTCATCTAGTAGGCCAAACTTAACGTGACATCACCGCGCGCCTTGAAAAAGGGACAAGCTGAACTCTTCCAGTTCCAAGAGGGTATCATGGGAGAAGTGCGTCTCATCGAAAGACAATTCAGCTTCTAAACCGTTTGAAAATCGAAACAAACGGGGCCCACGCGACTCAAGCGGAACTTTGCAACAGAGCCCGAGGAAGTCGGTGATCAGATCTCGCGTCGAGTGCGTCTTTGTCGATCAAAAATCACAGACAAGACTGTTCGTCCGAACCGTAGGCTTAACGCGGGCCACTATGAGGATCAATCTGGCCAATATCGTCCATAATATACGCCGCTTTCTCCTCCTGGAGCGGATTAACGCCGCTCCGTAGCAATCCAGAGTATGAAACCCTCTCTTTGCTCATAGCGCAGGGTGAAAACCAGGACCAGGAACCAGAAATCAAGCGCAAGGGCAATCAATCAAGGGCTCTTCGAACTCTCCAATATCAATCAGAAATATTATGTAAATTAATCATACTAAAAGAGGAATCTTTTTGTATTTTACTTACATATTCCTTTATAAAATCCAAATTTGATTTATTGTTAAAATTTTTATTTATAGAAATCCACCCTTCTACATCCCAAATAAATTCACTATTAGGGTTTTTAATTAAAGAAGACCACCCTTCTACAGGGTCACTTGGTATTGTATTTTTCTTTTGATCCTTTGAAGGTTCATTCGATAATGACGATGGCGTCATGATTAAAATACCAATTAACTCACCTTCACGTGAAAATATGTGGCCTACAAAGGTGCCAGTACACGCTCTTGGTTGACATGTTGTAAAAAATACGAGGTTGGAAATTTCCTGATTTCCATTTGGAACAGTATTTGATTCAGCCGTTTTGTACGTAGATATAATATCATCCTTAGTATTTTTAGATAATTTATTAAAATATTTTGTCTTTAACAAACTAAATTCGCAATCTTCGAAATTATTAAATTCTCTACCTGAAAGAGACATCAGATAATCATTAAAATCTATATCTGAAAACCTTGTATTCGAATTATACCTTCTAGGTATTTTTGCTATTATTTCTTTTAAATAGATAGGAAGCCTTTTGTAATTACAAAAATTATTTATTGGAATATCTTTTTCTTTGGAAAAAGATATTCCAATATTTATTATATTGAATATTATCATAAATATAATTAAGGAAATTTTAATCATTCTACTTCTCCAATAAGTCTCATATTATCTAATGATCGGGAATCTTTAATTCCAAAAATTTGTTTTATATTATCTGATGCTTTTTTATAGTTTTCTGTACGGAAACTAGTCCATAATTGGTGCTTTGCTACAGCTGCGTTATCCTTACTAGAAACATAACCAAATCCTGACCCCATAACATATGACAAATCTATAATTGCAGTTTGTGCCTTAGGCTCAGGACTCATAGCCAGAAGATGACGATTGCGGCGAGGCAGACGGCTGAGAAGAAGACGGTCGGGCATCTGTCGTAGCGGGTTGCGACCCGCCGCCAGTCCTTGAGCCTTCCGAACATAATCTCGATGCGATTGCGGCGTTTATATTTTCGCTTGTCGTATTTGACCGGTTTTCCGCGAGATTTCCGTCCTGGAATGCAGGGCTTTATACCTTTCTCTTCCAGGGCGTCCCTGAACCAGTCGGCGTCATACCCGCGATCTCCCAGCATCCATTGTGCTGCAGGAAGACTGTCCAGCAGGGCAGCGGCACCGGTATAATCGCTGATCTGCCGCGCAGTCATGAAAAAGCTCAGCGGTCGTCCGTTCTGATCGGTGACCGCATGGAGTTTGGTATTCATACCGCCTTTGGTGCGACCAATCAGGCGGCCTGGATCCCCTTTTTTAGCCGCAGGCTCGAAGCCGTGCGGTGCACCTTGAGATATGTCGCATCAATCATAATCGTCTGAGGCTCGGCTTTCGCAGCAGACAGGCCATCCATCATCCGCATGAAAATGCCCATGTCACCCCAACGTTTCCAGCGGTTGTAGAGCGTTTTGTGCGGACCGTATTCCCGGGGCGCATCACGCCAGCGCATACCATTGCGGTTCACAAAAATGATGCCGCTCAGCACACGGCGGTCATCAACGCGAGGTTTGCCGTGGCTCTTGGGAAAGAACGGCCGCAGACGCTCCATCTGTTCGTCCGTCAGCCAAAACAGGTCGCTCATCTTCAGTCTCCTCACAGAGCCTGAATCAGATTTCCGCAATCAAATCAATGGGTCCTGAGCCTAGTGCCGTGGAGGGTTTTTCCCGCTGGGATAGCTTTCGGTCCGCATTTGCTAAAAGTCTTCCATATTATCAAACCGGCTCTGTTGCAAAGTTAATTTTTCGGCTGATTTCAGGTCGACACAAAAATCCAAACACCTATAAAATCAGTAAGTTATTTTTATCGGAATCAACACGAAAACGGCAATTTTAGAACTTTGCAACAGAGCCAGTGCGTCTCATCGAGAGACAATTCGGAGTTTACACCGTTTGAAAATCAAAACACAATGGATCCACGCGACCCAAATCTAACTTTGCAACAGGGCCTTTTGGAGGCGGTTAACCAGAAAGGTATTAAATATGAAAATAAAAGAAAGTTATATTTTAAAAAACTCTTGGATAATTATTGTATCTGGAGGTATTTTCATTATTTCTGGAGAGCAGATAGTATCCGGAAAAATAAATGTGATTTTTTCTATTATTCTTATGTCTTCTTCTATTTTAATGTCATTGGGAGTACTGATATCCGCCACAAAGAGGCGAGGTTAAAGATCGGCCCTGTTGCAAAGTTCTAAAATTGCCGTTTTCGTGTTGATTCCGATAAAAATAACTTACTGATTTTATAGGTGTTTAGATTTTTGTGTCGACCTGAAATCAGCCAAAAATTCAACTTTGCAACAGAGCCGCGCCAGATTATGACCGATGCCTTTCTGGCGATTTTACCGGACTTAGAGGCCATCTATTCAGATTAATCTCGCATCGCGAATGTCCGATATTGGATAACTATGAACTGATAGCCGACCTTCGGCTTAACCCCCCTATGCGGACGTAGTATAGACCAAACGGATCGAAAAGCTAACGTAACGATAATAAGTACTTCGCCATAAGTGATTGCTTCCGTTCACTGCAACTGCGCTAGGCTCAGGACCTATTGATTTGATTGCGGAAATCTGATTCAGGCTCTGTGAGGAGACTCAAGATGAGCGACCTGTTTTGGCTGACGGACGAACAGATGGAGCGTCTGCGGCCGTTCTTTCCCAAGAGCCACGGCAAACCTCGCGTTGATGACCGCCGTGTGCTGAGCGGCATCATTTTTGTGAACCGCAATGGTATGCGCTGGCGTGATGCGCCCCGGGAATACGGTCCGCACAAAACGCTCTACAACCGCTGGAAACGTTGGGGTGACATGGGCATTTTCATGCGGATGATGGATGGCCTGTCTGCTGCGAAAGCCGAGCCTCAGACGATTATGATTGATGCGACATATCTCAAGGTGCACCGCACGGCTTCGAGCCTGCGGCTAAAAAAGGGGATCCAGGCCGCCTGATTGGTCGCACCAAAGGCGGTATGAATACCAAACTCCATGCGGTCACCGATCAGAACGGACGACCGCTGAGCTTTTTCATGACTGCGCGGCAGATCAGCGATTATACCGGTGCCGCTGCCCTGCTGGACAGTCTTCCTGCAGCACAATGGATGCTGGGAGATCGCGGGTATGACGCCGACTGGTTCAGGGACGCCCTGGAAGAGAAAGGTATAAAGCCCTGCATTCCAGGACGGAAATCTCGCGGAAAACCGGTCAAATACGACAAGCGAAAATATAAACGCCGCAATCGCATCGAGATTATGTTCGGAAGGCTCAAGGACTGGCGGCGGGTCGCAACCCGCTACGACAGATGCCCGACCGTCTTCTTCTCAGCCGTCTGCCTCGCCGCAATCGTCATCTTCTGGCTATGAGTCCTGAGCCTAGCTTAACGCGTTACTATGATGCGATTATGGGGCGTTCGTTCCAGTTGAATATCGGAGCACATTTCTAAATCTGCAAACCTCGCAGTAGGTTTGTTGTGGGGAGGTTTGGGCCTCCCCTTTTTTATTACGGGTGCTCTAGAGCGTACCCTCGGAAATGCGAAGAAGGCGGTCGGGCTTTAAGACATCGATTTGGGTAATGCTGTGGATATTGATCAGCCCCTCGCGTTTGAAGTGGCTGAAAACCCGGCTCACTGTTTCGATCGTTAAACCAAGATAATCTGCAATATCACTGCGCGGCATGGGGAGCGTAAGCGTTTTGCCTGTGCTGGAATCTTGAGCGCTTACTCTTGGGTGGCAGCCGACGCGCTCAACCAAGAAACTAGCCAGGCGTTCTTGCGCGGTTTTGCGGCCTAGAAGAGTCATACGTGCGTGGCTGCGAGCCAACTCGCGCGAGGCCTCAATGCGAAGGCGATGCTCCAGATGCGGAAAGCGTGCCGTTAATCGTTCCATTGCGGCATGTGGAAAGCGGCAAAGCTGCGTGGAGGTTAATGCCTCTGCGCCGAAAGCGTATGACATTTCAGCCGCCAAGCCTAGAAATGATCCACGCTCAGCAAAGCCGGTCACTTGTCGTCGGCCATCGGGCAGGAGTGTGAAGAGGCGTATTGTACCTTCAGTAACAACGAAAAAGTCTCGTGCGGTTTCGCCCTCTTCTATGAAACCACGACCAGCGGGCACGGTCATACGCGAGGATTCACGGGCGAGAATGCCAAGGTCATTTTCGTTGATAACGTCACAAATACTGTACTGGCGGCCCGCGCAGTGCAAACAGCGATCTTCTGGGTCTTCGTGGCCGGAGGGCATGGGCATGGCTGCGCAGAGTCCTTCTGTAGCGCAATGGGCCCCTGCGGAGATGCTTTTGGCATTGGTGGGAAATGTGCACAGCAAAGCCATAGTCGTGTCATCCGAGCGTCTGTTGTTCAGAGGCCTATGAGTTAAATCTACAAAACACTGGTGAGTTGATCTAGGTCAAGGCCGGGGGAAGTTCAGAGGCGCTTTGTGAAGACATTCAGAAGTAACTGGAATGTGTACCATGAAGACCTCGCCACTATTATCCCGCATATTGGGCGTTTCTGCTGCGCTCGTTGCATGTGTTCCGTTTTATGCGCAGGCTCAGGCGCCAGCTTATGTAAGCGCCCCTATGGTTACGCTGAATGCGCCTGCATATCCGGCGCATGGTGCACAGGCTTGTGGGTTATTTGAGACTTGTGCCACGACGAAACAGGGCTTGGGGAAAGGGGATTTCTTGATCCGCCTTTCTGCTCTTGGTGTATTGCCGCAAGATACGTCTTCTCGTGTTGGAGTTATTGGTGGCCGCGTTTCGGCATCGAACCAAGTGATGCCTGAATTGACGTTCGAGTATTTTTTCACGGACCATATTTCTTTGGACCTGATCGCTGCGAGCACAAGACATCAGCTTGCTGTGCAGGATTCAGCGCTTGGCAAAGTTGATTTGGGCAGTACGTGGGTTCTGCCGCCAACAGTTACTCTCGCTTGGCATTTTCGTCCGCATCGGCGTTTCAACCCCTATGTGGGCGTTGGTATGACTTTGGCCTTCTTTTACGACATCAACCCTGCCGGTGGTGCCGTGCAAAAGCTGGATTTGAGGACGACCGTAGGCCCAGCTGCAAACGTTGGGTTTGATTATCAAATCGCGGGGAACTGGTTCGTGAACGTTGATGCCAAACAAATGTTTTTAAGTGTTCCGGCATATATCAATGAGCGTGGCGGCGGGGTGGGGCCGTTTATTCATGCGAGAGATAGCCTTAATCCGACGACTGTAGCGGCAGGCATTGAATATCGTTTCTAAGCTGAAAGGTAATATTGAGTTACATTTGGCCTCTCCCATAATCTCGGGGGAGGCTTTTTTGTGGTCTGTCGGTCACATGAAATTTTTGCAACATGTAACATCAGGGTCTTGCCAAATCCGCCCTATATGCGCCAGTGACCGAACCATACATGGGCATGCTCATAATAGTGTGTCTGACACGGGTCTGAGCACCTTGGGGTGTTCATGCTGATATTCCGGAACCGTGTTGTATGATGCGGGCTACATTATGAGCGGGGGTTATCTGTAAATATGCGCGGTTCTCGCGGCGGCACATTGGTTAAATGCTTGATGTGTTTGGCTCTTTTAATTGTTGGTTATCTCATCGGTCACCGCTCGGTCTCTCCGAGCTACAAGACGGATCTAGAGCCAGCTATGTTTACAGTTGACCATGGCGCGCTTGTTGTGCGCTCGCAGAGCCCTCTGCGAAAACGCTTGGTAGTTGCCGCGGTCACGCAGGCGGACGACGTGGCGCATCTGTCTGTGCCGGCGCAGGTGATGGTGCCACCGGATAAACAGGTGAATGTTTTGTCACCCGCGACCGGTTTGATAACGCAGGTTTTGGTCCAGTTGGGCCAACGCGTAACGCGCGGGCAGGTACTGGCTACTATTGCTGCTGGAGACTTGGCGCAGGCGTGGGCAGATGACCGCAGAGCCAAAGCCGCTTTGGACTTTACACGACGCGCTTTTGAGCGCGCCCGAGCCGTACAAGCGGCGGGTGGCAATGCGGTAAAGGATTTACAGTCTGCGCATAACGATCTGGAGCAAGCCGAGGCGGAAGCCGCACGTGCTGCGCAACGCGTACAAACATTAACGAGTCGGCCAGATTACGCTGCGCAGGGCTTGGTGGCACTTATTGCTCCGGTTGATGGGTTTGTGGCGTCCACCAAGATGGCTCCGGGTCAGAATGTGACGGACGCAACCGCTGTACAGATGACGCTGGTTGATTCATCAACCGTGTGGGTCGCAGCATCTGTACCGGAAGGACATATTGCTGCTTTGACCAATGGCGGGAAAATTAGCGCGGCGTTTCCGGCATTGCCGGGCAAACGTTGCGAAGGAGATATCCTGACACGTGATCCGGCGCTCATGCCGGATACTCGGCGTTTGAATCTTTACGTATCTTGCTTGAATGCTGATGGGCAATTGCGCCCCGGCATGTTTGCAAATGCGGAAATTGCTGTCCATGAAGCGGGCGCTCTGATGATACCCAAGACGGCGCTTTTGATGAATAACGATCAGGTTTCTGTTTTCGTGCAGACCGCGCCGGATACGTTCCGCCGTCGTTATCTCAGTATTTCTTACGATGAGGGCGATAATGTGCGCGTCCTCTCGGGTCTTTCTGCTGGCGAACAGATTGTGAGCAGCGGCGCTATTCTTCTGAACGACGACTGATCGGATAGTTTCAAGGTTATGATTGAACGTTTCATCGGTTGGTGTTTCGGGCACCGCGCTGTCGTTTTTACCGTTGCCGTTTTGCTGGCGATTGCGGGCGCTATTGCCTGGCAGGTTCTGCCTGTTGAGGCATACCCGGATCTCGGTGCTGTCAACGTTGTTGTGACTACTCAGCAGCCCGGCCTCGCTGCGGAGGAGATGGAGCAGCAAGTGACCATCCCGCTTGAGCGGACGTTGGCGACGGTTCCGAAGGTTACGGATAGCCGTTCCACCAGCACATTTGGTCTCTCACTAATTACGTTGATCTTCAAAGACGGCACGGATGTTTATTGGGCACGACAGCAAGTCGAGACCATTTTGGCGAATAACCCGCTAGCCAATGGTGCACAGCCGACTTTAGGCCCGATTTCTGGCATCACGGGTGAGATTTACCGTTACACGCTAGAGTCTGACGACAAAAACCTGATGGAATTATCTGACCTGCAACGCTGGGTCGTCATTCCGGCTCTGATGCATGTTCCCGGTGTGGTCAATATTGACAATTTCGGTGGATTTACACGCGAGTATCAGCTCGTTTTGAAGCCAGAAGCTCTAGTGCGTTATGGTATAGCCCTTGGCGATGTTGAAACCGCTATTCGCAACAATAATGTGAATGCAGGCGGTGGACGTGTCACGCGTGGGGAGCAGTCTTATATCGTCCGCGGTATAGGCATGATCCATTCTTTGGAAGATATGGGCAATATTGTTGTTGCTCAGCGTAATGGCTTGCCTGTTTTCGTGCATGATTTAGGCACGGTAGAATTTGGACACCAAGTGCGTGAAGGTATTTTGGGTAAAGACCAAAACTCCGACACGATTGAAGGTGTTGTGGACATGCTGACGGGTGAGAATCCCTCACTCGTGTTGCAGAACCTGCATGCCCAGGTTGATGCCTTGCAAAAGCGCCTAGCGCCGCAACACGTACGGATTGTCCCATATATAGACCGCGACAATCTCGTGCAGGCTACGACCCATAAGGTCACGGAAACGATGATCGAAGGGATTGTGCTGGTCGGGGTAATTTTGACGCTCTTTTTGGGTAGTCCGCGCAGCGCTATCGTAACGGCTGTGACTATTCCGATGGCCCTTGCCGTCGTTTTCACAGTGATGCACGTGCTTGGCATGTCCGCCAATTTGTTCTCACTTGGTGCAATTGATTTCGGCGTTATTGTCGATGGCGCCATTGTCGTCACAGAGACAATTTTGCGCCTGCGTGAAGACAAGCCTGACGAGAGGCTAAGTAGTGCGGATGTGCTGGTCGTTGCGAAGCGGGCAGGGCACGCAATCTTTTCTGCGACGCTTGTTATTGTTCTCGCATATAGTCCGCTTTTTGCCTTTGAGGGGAGTGAAGGTAAGCTTTTCCGGCCAATGGCGTATACGGTCAGCTTTGCTTTGTTGGGCGCGTTGCTCTGTGCGCTGACATTAATACCTTCCCTGAGTTATCTCGCGCTACGCAAGCCAAGCAAAATTTGGCATAATCGCCCGCTTGAGTGGCTGCATGAACGCTATACGCGGACTTTGGGTCATTTTATCGACCGTCCGTTTTTTGCCTTTGCAGGTGGTGCCGCAGCGCTGGTTGCTGTTCTGGTTTTGGGCGTATCCATCGGGCGGGAGTTTTTGCCGGATTTGGATGAGGGCGCACTCTGGCTGCAAGTCCAAATGCCAACGGCTATTTCGATGGAAAAGGGCGAGCAATACGCCAACGAAATCCGTGATGTCATTCGCGAATTCCCTGAGACATCATACGCGATTACTCAGCTAGGCCGCTCTGACGATGGGACGGATCCATGGACACCATCGCATATCGAAATGCCCGTAGGCTTGAAACCTTACGACCAGTGGCCCCCAGGTGAAACCAAGGCGCAGTTTGTTGCGCGTTTGCGTGCGCGTTTGTCACGCTTGCCAGGTATTGATTTTGGCATCAGTCAGCCGATCCAAGATCAGATGAGTGATCTGGTTGGTGGCGCGCATAGTCCGCTCGTTTTGCGTATCTACGGAAATGATTTCCAAGAATTGCGCCGGATCGGGCAGCAGGTCGTTGACATCTTGCATCAAGTGCCGGGTACGGCAGAGGCCTCTATTTTCCAAGAGCCGCGTATTCCGCAGATTGGGGTACAGGCTGATCGCCTGGCTGCCGCACGCTACGGCATCAATGTGTCAGACATTGCCGATATGGTGTCCAGCGCGATTGGTGATGCGCCGCTGACAACCGTGTACACGGATGATCGTTTTTACAACGCCACGCTGCACGTGCCGCAGAGTAAAAAAGAAGATTTGGAATATATTAAGCAATTACCGCTGCTCGATTCAGCAGGTGCTTATGTTCCGCTAGAGCAGGTGGCTGCTGTTGGGCTGCATATGGGTGAAAGTAATATTGCCCATGAAATGAGCCACCGCCAGATTACCATTCGTGTGGATAATGGGGAGCGCCCGCTGTCTCAATACCTGGCAGATGCGCAGGCACGTATCGATCAGGCTGTGCATTACGATGCAAAGCAGTATTCTCTTGAGTGGGCAGGCTCTTTCCAGCAGCAACAGCGCGCACAGAAGCGCTTGAGCGTCGCGCTGGCTGTTATGTTCGCAGCGATGCTTGTGCTGCTTTACGTCGGCTTTGGTCAGTTGCGGCACGCTCTCTTGATCTTAAGTGTTGTACCACTGGCGACCTTAGGTGGATTGATTGCACTGCATATTCGCGGAGAAACCTTGAATATTGCTACGGCGGTGGGGTTCATTGCACTCTTTGGTGTGGCCGTTCAAAACGGAATTATCATGATTTCCAGCATCAATCGCCACCGCTCTGAGGGAATGTCCGTACGGGATGCGACCATAGCGGGTGCAGGCGAGCGGTTTCGCCCGGTACTTATGACTGCGACGGTAGCAAGTGCCGGGATGCTGCCAGCAGCAATGGCGACGGGCATCGGCACGGACGTACAGCGCGGCCTTGCAACGGTGGTCGTCGGTGGTTTGGGTATTGCAACATTGCTGACGTTGTTTGTTTTGCCTGTTTATTTCACCGAGCTTGAACTCTGGATTGAAAGCCGTGCTGCACGCCGCCCGAAGCGTCGGGACGATGAAGGGGAGGTTCGCTCATGAAAAACGTGACGATGAAGCGGGCCTCACGTTTGATGCTGGCATTATGCGCAACGGTGAGTGTAGCCGGATGTGCAGTAGGGCCAGACTCAACGCCTCCGAAAATGGCGGATAAGTTGGGTTACCAAGCGCAGTCGGTACGGGACACGGCAGGTGCAGCGGCAACTGGCCTGAACGCCCCCCAGCATTTTGTCCAAGGGCATGACGTGTCCGGGACATGGTGGGAAATTTTTGGCAATGCACAGTTAAACGCTCTGGTTTTGCAGGCTCTGGATAATAACCAGACGTTGCTTGGCATGCAGGATGCGTTGAAAGCTGCGTGGGAGCAGCGCCGTGTTGAAGGCGCGTCATTATACCCGTCTGTTTCCGGGCAAATGATGGTGACACGTAACAAGACGTCCTATGCACTGTCGAACGTGCCGTTTGCCAATCAGTGGTTGTACAATCTTCATACGCTGCAATTAAATGTGGGGTATGTGCCTGATCTGTGGGGCGGCAACCGCCGCGCCATACAGGCAGCTGGCGCAGATGCCGATGTGCAGCGTTTCCAAGTGGAGGCGACGGCACTGACTATGATCACTAATTTGGTGGAGTCTGTTCTACAGGAAGCAGCAATCCGCGCGCAGATTGATGCGACGACTACCCAAATTGAGACACAGCGCCATACGCTGGGGATTATCACTGCGCAAAATCGTTTGGGCGATACATCGCAACAAGATATCGCGGCCCAGACTGCCTCTGTTGCACAGCTGGAAGCGAGTTTGCCGCCCTTACAGCAGCAATTGGAGCAGACGCGCCACCAGATCGCAGTATTGGTTGGTCAGTCGCCAGATGCAGCCTTACCTGTCTTTACGTTGGATCAATTCACATTTCCGGCCCAGCTACCTCTGACGCTGCCGTCAGAGCTGTTAAATCAGCGGCCAGATATTCGTGCGGCTCAAGCGCAGATTGATGGTGCTGCCGCGCGTGTTGGTGTGGCGATAGCAAATCGTTTGCCGAACGTGCAGCTAAGTGCGCTGCCGGGTCAGGTGGTTGGCAAATTTACAGAGTTTTTTACGCCGAGCTTTAGCAACTGGTTTATTGGTGCGACTTTAACGCAGCCCATTTTCCAAGGCGGTTCGTTGCTGCATGCTGAGCGTGAGGCACGGGACAATTTGTTGCAAGCGAACGAGTTGTACAAAGCAACAGTGCTGAGCGCCGTGCAAAATGTTGCGGATACGTTATCGGCATTGCAAGCGGATGCGTCGGCGTTGCAGGCTAACCAGAAGAATTTTGACGCTGCGACCAAGAGTCTGAAGATTGCTCAGGCCCAGTTACGCTTGGGTGATGTAAGTCTCTCAACATTACTGCAAGCGCAGCAGGCGCAAGCGCAGGCCCGCGTGGCGTTGGTGCAGGCGCAGGGCGCACGTTTTTCGGATAGTGTGGCGCTCTTCCAGGCGCTTGGTGGCGGGTGGTGGCACCGCAACGATTTGGGCATGAGCCCGCAAGAGCAAAAAAAGCTCGGTAAGTCTCTCGTTCCGTGGTGATGGGTTTATGGGGGGCGTGCCAGCATACCCCTCATAAACCGTAAGAACGACTTGAGATGCTGCTCTCCGCAGAGGGCATGCGCACAATACAGACTAAAAAAGAGCGGCGGATGATGGGCGTATAAAAATTAACGCTCCGGTCGTGTCGCGCCGCATGTTTCGGGAACTCTTCAGCGCGGGGCCGGTCCTTGTGATCGGATGTGTCTATGAGCCGTTTGGATCGTTTGTTTCAGCTTTTGTTCGGTGCGTTCTTTACGCGCTACAAAACGGATAGGCGCTTTCGGCGAAGAGCCATTTTGGAAACATTCCGGTCTTCTTCCGGCAGCAAGCCTGACAAAGCCTTGCGTTACGTTTCACGTGCGATGCGTCGGGCCGCGCAAGATGATGTTATGGAGGCGATAGCGCGGTTGTCGTCGCATACTGACGGCCTGACCGAGGGAGAGGTTGAGCGTTACCGCAAGCGTTTTGGGCGCAATACAGTCGATTTTGAAGCTGCAATGCCATGGTGGAAGCATTTGTGGCAGTGCTATCGCAATCCGTTCAATATTTTACTGACTGTCTTGGCTGTTCTGTCTGCTTTGACGGGTGATCTCAGGGCCACCATCATTATTGGTATTATGGTCCTGTTGAGCACTTTTATCCGTTTTGTACAGGAAAACCGTTCTAATCAGGCAGCAGAACGCTTGAAAAATATGGTGAATACGACGGCATCTGTTTTGCGCCGTCCGCCTAAAAACGAGGTAAATACACGCAAAAATTCTGGATTTGATCTGCATTTAAAGAGCGATGTACGGCACGTTGAGCTACCAATCCATGACTTGGTCCCCGGCGATCATGTCGTATTATCAGCCGGGGATATGATACCCGCAGATTGCAGGGTACTGACGGCAAAAGATTTATTTGTCTCCCAAGCTGCGATGACGGGAGAGGCCCTGCCCGTAGAGAAGTTTGCGTTATTGTCTCAGCCGTTTGAGACGGTGTTTGACGCAGCTAATCTCGTGTTTATGGGAACCAATGTTGTGTCTGGTACAGCCACCGCTTTAGTGGTGGCGACAGGACAGCACACCTATTTCGGCAGGTTGTCTGAGCGCTTGGGGATGCGCGATCGAAACCCGACGGCGTTTGAGGCAGGTGTCAATGGTGTTAGCTGGCTGCTCATTCGTTTTGCGCTAGTTATGGCTCCTATCGTATTGCTGATAAATGGCTTTACGAAAGGCAGTTGGGTCGAGGCCTCGGTTTTTGCACTGTCTGTAGCCGTGGGGCTGACGCCCGAAATGTTGCCTATGATCGTGACCTCGACGTTGGCGAGAGGTGCTGTCGCGCTGTCGCGTAAAAAGGTTATCGTCAAACATCTCGATGCGATCCAGAATTTCGGCGCCATGGACGTGCTCTGCACCGACAAAACAGGCACTTTGACGCAAGACCGTATCGCGCTTGAACGCCACACAGATGTTTTTGGTGGCATATCCAATGATGTGCTGCGCTATGCGTATCTAAACAGCGTGCACCAAACCGGGCTGAGAAATCTGCTGGATGATGCGGTGTTGCAGCATGTAGAATTGCAGCATGACCTGCTCACGGCGCAGGGTTATCAGAAAATCGACGAGATACCGTTTGATTTTGAACGCAAACGTATGTCGGTCGTAGTGGAGGGGCGAACTGGCGAAAGAACCTTAATTTGTAAAGGTGCGTTTGAAGAGGTCCTGTCCGTTTGTGAGGGTGTGAAGCTAGGCGCAGAAAATGAGAGCGCTGCTTTAGATGAGGATATGTCCGAACGGATACGGGCTGCTGCTGCGGATTTGAACCGGCAGGGTTTGCGGGTGGTTGCTGTGGCTATCCGTCAGGCGCGGGGCGGTCAGTCGGTTTTTCAGGTGTCGGATGAAGCTGGCCTGACGTTAGTTGGCTACATGGTCTTTCTGGACCCACCGAAAGAGAGTTCTGCGCCAGCCCTCAAAGCATTGGCGACGCATGGTGTCTCGGTGAAAGTCCTGACCGGGGATACGGAGTTGGTTGCTCTACATGTCTGCCGTGAAGTTGGTCTTGAGCATTGCCGTTATCTACTGGGCGTGCAGATCGACAAAATGAATGATGGGACGCTGGCCCATGCCGTGGAGCGGCATCAGCTGTTTGCCCGTCTGACCCCTGCGCATAAAGAGCGGATTGTTGGAGCATTGCGAGGCAATGGGCATGTCGTGGGCTTCATGGGGGATGGAATAAACGATGCGCCGGCGTTGAGGGCTGCGGATGTCGGTATTTCAGTTGATACTGGGGTAGATATCGCGAAAGAAGCTGCCGATATTATTTTGCTCGAAAAAAGTCTGATGGTGCTTGAGCAAGGGGTCTTGGAAGGGCGGCGGACCTTTGTGAACATGCTCAAATATATCCGCATGACGACGAGTTCTAATTTCGGAAATGTTTTTTCGGTTTTGGTTGGTAGTGCGTTTTTGCCGTTTTTGCCAATGTTGCCGCTGCAATTGCTGGTTCAAAATCTGCTGTATGACCTTTCACAGGTCGCTCTGCCTTTTGACAATGTCGATGATGGCTTGGTGAGTAGGCCTCTGAAGTGGGACCCTCGGGATATAGGGCGCTTTATGCTCTTTTTTGGCCCTTTAAGCTCTGTGTTCGATATTGCGACATATGCCTTACTGTGGTGGGGGCTCGGGGCACAAGACATAGCGCATCAGGCATTGTTCCAGTCGTGCTGGTTTGTGGAGGGCCTCCTTACGCAGACTTTAATCGTACACATGTTACGCAGTCCTAAATTGCCTTTCGTACAAAGCACAGCTGCCTTGCCACTGATTGTGGCAACGTTGACAATTATTGTTGTCGGTATTGCGCTACCACTGAGTCCTTTGGCGGGATCTTTCGGGTTTGAGCCACTGCCGAAAGCGTTTTACCCGTGGCTTCTGCTTATTATACTGGGTTATGCTGCGCTAACGACAGTCATGAAGAGATTTTACGCGCGCCGTTTTGGCTGGGTGTAAAGAGATAATCGGCAAAGAGTGAGGCTTCATGAGCGGCTGGCATTTTGCGACATTAAGTGAAACGGGTGAGACGCTGGTAAATCTGCTCTGCGCTTTTGTGCTGGGTGGTATTATTGGCATTGAGCGTCAGGTGCGGCAGCGTACGGCCGGGCTGAGAACCAACACGCTTGTTGCTGTCGGGGCTGCCATTTTTGTTTCCCTCGGGACGCGGTTGCACGAGCTGCAAGGGGGCTCCCAGACGGCGATTACAATTGTTGCGTATGTCGTGTCTGGCATTGGCTTTTTAGGTGCTGGCGCGATTATGAAGGAAGGAGCCAGTGTATCTGGCCTCAATACCGCAGCGACAGTGTGGGGGTCCGGTGCTGTTGGCGCGTGTGCTGGTGCGGGTGTGCTGGACGAGGCTTTTCTAGCGGCGTTATTCGTTCTGGCGTCGAATACGCTTTTGCGGCCCTTGGTGAACCATATTAACCGCTTGCCTTTCCGTGAAGAGAGCGGTGAGGCGACATATGTGGTTTATGTCATTTGCGAGCGGTGGGTGCGGTCCGATTTACGGGACGCGGTGGCAGAAATTCTTGAGCAAGCAAGTTATCCAGTGCGGCAAATCGAAGATCATCCGTTTGGCGATCACGAAGTCGAATTATCCTTCACGCTTTATGCCACGGCAGTACAGGTCGACGAATTGGACGAAGCCTTGGAAAGGGTAGAGCACATGGAAGGTGTGCATCAGGCGTTTTGGAACTCAGGTGAAGAGATTTGACGCGATAAACGGGTTTTTGGCCGGGGTTGCCAATTGTACCGGCTGGGCTGCGTCCTGAATGGTGACGGCTGTATAGCCAGCCGCGTCACCATCGGCTTGGATGGGGACGTCATTAGGCTGTGAAATGCTAATGTGCGAGCCTTTTAAAGAGATAACGCCCGGCAGTCGGCTCATGCGGCTTTGTGGTAGTGCCATACCAGCTCTAAGCGCAGAGAATATCCCGCCATTGCGGAATAATGTGATGGAAAATCCGGGTTTGTCCGGGCGCGCGGTTGGATCTAGCGTGTAGGGACCGCCGTATAGGCGTCCTTTGCTGATAATAGCACTTGCTGCGGTGTAAGTGCTGCCATCGACAGAGACTGTGAGGTCCGGGAAGGGATATCGGGGCAGCTCTGTTAGTGTTTGGATGACGTAAGCATTGCGGCCTACCGCGCGCTTCAGGCGCAAATTAATGGCATGGACAACATGTGCATCAAAGCCTGCGCCGACCATTTGCACGAAGAGCTTTTCTTGGTGTTGGGTGCGCATGACACCCGGCCATAATGGGGTGTTGTGCGGTGAGGTAAGCGTGGCGGCCAGTTCTTTAACATGAAAGGGGATACCGTATTCATGGGCGAGGACATTGGCTGTGCCGAGAGGAATAATGCCCAAGCGCGCGGAACTGCCAACCATACCGGAGACAGTTTCGGCAATGGTCCCGTCGCCTCCAGCGGCCACGATAATGCGCGCCCCTGCTGCTACAGCCTCACGGGCGAGCGTAGATGCATGGCCACCGTAGCGTGTTTCCATAATTTTTACGGAGATACCGTGCGCGATGAGGCAATCCAAGACGGCCCAAAGCTTGCGCGTATTACGGCGGCCTGCTGTGGGATTGTGGATGACATACATCGAACCGTCTCCTGATGCCCCCGGCTTGTTATGGGGTGCGTAGTATCGTGAATGATTTCAACGCTATTCTTGCGGCGCTGGCTATCCGCCTTTGAGTGAAATCATGAAACTGTCACGTGAAGGGGGAAAGGAATCGTTTAAGACAGAGCGTGTCCAAGGACTGTAATAACGGGGGGGCGGATCCCATGCGTTTCACAGTGGAAAGTTCCGAGCCGACGTCATACCGGTCGGTTTTTATTTCGGATATTCACATGGGTACACGCGGCAGTCGTGTTGCTCTGACAACTGACTTTTTGCGCAGTATTGCATGTGAGCGCCTTTACCTTGTGGGCGATATCATTGATGGCTGGCGTTTACGCCGCACATGGTATTGGGATGAAGCGCATGATGAATTTCTGCGCTTGATACTGCGTTTGGCACGCAGCGGGACTGAGGTTATTTACATCCCGGGCAACCACGACGAAATGCTGAGAAACTGGCTTTCGATGGAATTGAAAATTGCTTCCATCCGCTTGGTGCCGAAAGCTGAGCATATTGCTGCGGATGGCCGCAAATACCTTGTTATTCATGGCGATGAATTCGACAGTATTGTTCGTTGTTACCCATTATTGGCGGTACTGGGTGATCATGCCTATACGGCTGCGTTGTTCTTGAATCGCTGGATTAATGTGGCGCGACGCAAAGCAGGTTTGCCGTATCGCTCCTTCTCAGCCTGGGCCAAAAAGCGCGTTAAAAGTGCTGTTAAGGCGATTGATCGTTTTGAGATGGCCCTGGCGCGTGAAGCAAAACAAATTGGCGCCGATGGGGTAATTTGCGGACACATCCACACGGCTGAAATCCGCGATATTGGTGGAGTTGCCTACATGAACACGGGTGACTGGGTGGAGAGTTGCACCGCCTTGGTCGAGACATGGGATGGCCAGTTTGAACTCGTGGACTGGACAGCACGCATGCACGAAGCGTGGAAAACAACCCTTGCTGAAATTAACAAACCCGCCGGGCCGCTAGGGGAAGATTTAAAGCCCGTTCTCGCTCAGATGATGCAGCAGGGCATGGCTGCGGAACCTTCACCCATTAAAGCAGAGCAAGTAGCGTGACTGACACTCCTCGCGTTTTGCGGCGTATTTTGATTGCTACGGATGCGTGGCACCCTCAGGTCAATGGCGTTGTACGGACCATGTCTATCGTGGTGGAAGAACTCCGCAAGCGTGGGCATGAAGTGCGCGTTGTCGGGCCAGACCAGTTCCATACCGTGCCCTGTCCGACATACCCGGAAATCCGTTTGGCAACTCGGCCATCAGGCAAATTTGCGAAGATTATGCGGGAGTTCAGACCGGATGTTCTGCACATCGTGACAGAAGGGCCTATCGGCTGGGCGGCCTGGCGGTGGGCGCGTAAGAGGAATGTCCCGTTTACGACATCCTATCACACGCGCTTTCCGGAATATGTGCAGGCAAGAATCAAGTTTGGTTTGAACCTTTCATATCGGCTGTTGAGGCATTTTCATAATGCGGCCTCGGCGACCTTGGTTGCGACGGCAAGCCTTAGGGAAGATTTGGAAGCTCGTGGCTTTACGCGCTTAAGCCCTTGGACACGCGGCGTAAATCTGGAGCGTTTCTCGCCTGAGCCTCGGTGCAACTGGCAGGAGAGGCTGGACGTGCCCGGTCCGATTTTCATTTATGTCGGGCGCGTTGCGGTTGAGAAAAATATAGAGGCTTTTTTGTCGCTTGATTTGCCCGGTACCAAAATTGTGGTGGGGGACGGGCCGCAGCGTAAAGCCTTGGAACAAAAATTTCCGCAGGCATTTTTCACTGGTCGTTTAGATGAGGGGGAACTGTCGGCGGCTTATGCAGGCGGTGATGTTTTTGTCTTTCCAAGCCTGACTGATACTTTCGGGTTAGTGCTCTTGGAGGCGCTGGCAAGTGGCACGCCATGTGCTGCTTATGACGTGACCGGGCCGCGTGATATTCTGGCAGGTACAAATGGCCGGGTAGGTGCTGTTGGACCAGACTTGCGTGAGGCTTGTTTAAAGGCTTTGAAAGCTGACCGACAAGAATGCCGCAAGCATGCTGAGGGTTTTACATGGGAAGTATGTGCAGATTTATTTGAAAATGCGCTGCATCCATTTTTTGATAAATAAAAATGTCTAAACTTTTCTGGAGAATAATTGGAAAGGTACAAAACATATTTTCATTAATTCAAGATTAATTTTAATTTAAAACCGATGTGTTTCTCACGCGCTTGAGGGGGAGTGGCGCCTGCATCGGGCGGGCAAAACCTCACTTTGAAGAGTGCGGAGTAACAAGAGATGAGTAGCAACGAACAAAGCAATTCTTCAGGATCGCAGACTCGGCGCAACATTCTGAAAGTTGCTGGTACAGCAGGTCTTGCATTCGGCGGGCGTCTTGCAGCGCAAGATATTCCACCAAATCATTTGGCTCCGCGGCCTGCTCCTCAAAGTATTCGCCCACTGCCTGAAGGTCGTCGGACGTTTGGCTACGCCATCATCGGGCTAGGCAAATATGCTGTTAATCAAATCATTCCGGCTTTTGCAGAGTGCAAACATGCGCGCCTCGCTGGATTGGTAAGCGGTGACCGCCAAAAAGCGGAGCGTATTGCTGCGGCGTATGATGTTCCGACCAAGAACATTTACTCGTACGATAACTTCGACGACATCAAGAACAATCCGGATATTGATGCCGTTTATATTATTCTGCCGAACTCACTGCATGCGGATATTGCGGAACGGGCTTTTAAGGCCGGTAAGCATGTCATGTGTGAAAAGCCGATGGCGACGAGCGTTGAAGACGCGCAGCGCATGGTGGACGCATCACGCCGTGCCAATAAGCAGTTGATGATTGGGTATCGCTGCCATTTTGATCCCATCACGCAGCGGACTATTGAGCTTATCCGGGCTGGTCACATCGGTAAGCCACGTGTGATCACCACAGAAAATACGGACGCTCTCAGCGTCGAAGATCCATCTGGCCAATGGAGAGTGCGCCGTGCGTTATCGGGCGGTGGCTCGCTGATGGATCTGGGGATCTATGGTGTTAATGCATCCCGTTATCTTTTGAATGAAGATCCGATTGAAGTCACTGCGGTGATAGCGCCCAGCAGCAACCCGATTTTCAGTGAAGTCGAAGATATTATTTCTTGGACATTCCGGTACAAATCTGGCGCTTTGGCCCACGGGAACTCTTCATTCAGCACTGCTGCGACGTCACGCTTTGGTATACAGGGCGAGAAATTAACCGCCGTGATGGATCCAGCGACGGGTTATTACAACAATACGTTCAAGGCATCGGGCGGGGACGAGGTGCACGTCTTGCAGGACCCAATGTTCCAGATTCCTGCTCTCAACCAGTTTTCTGCGCAGCTTGACCATCTGCCTGAAATTTTGGCCTCAGGTGCGCCATCCAAAGCGACCGGGCTAGAAGGCTTGCAAGACGTAAAGCTGATTCAGGCCATTTACCGTGCGGCTGCTCTGCGGCGGCCGGTTTCAACAGATTGGGGCGATTGGCGGAAAATCTGATTTTCCAAGTCGTTTCTTGCGGGGATCTATTTTGGAAACAGAAAGGGGAGGCATGGCCTCCCCTTTTTTGTGTCAGGCGGTAGTTAATTTTACGTATTCTTCCCGGAAGCGCCGGAAAATACCGAAGAGAACGGCATCCTGCACTTTCCCGGCATCTTTTGGGGTGTTCAAGCGCACGGTGAGAACCATCGTTACCGTAGCATCACCAAGGGCATTGATGCGGACCACGGGTGTTGGGTCTGCAAGAACTTCTTCGCGCTCAGCGGCGATTTCAATCAATTTCGCACGGACGGCATCAAGGTCACAGGATGTCGGTACGTTGAACGTCATGGAAAGTGCGCTTGTGGCGCCGGAGAAGGTTGCGTTTTTGACGCTGGAGGTGATGAATTGTGAGTTGGGCACGATGACCGTTGAGCCATCGCTCAGGTTCAGTTCTGTTGCACGGATGCTGATGCGTTTAACGTCCCCGCGGTTACCGGCAATTTCGACAACATCCCCGATACGCACTGGGCGTTCAGCGAGAAGAATAATACCGGACACAAAGTTCTGGACGATGGATTGCAGGCCAAAACCAATACCGACGGAAAGTGCGCTCACAACCCATGTTAGATTTTGGACGGAAAGCCCTGCAAGGCTGAGCTCAAACAGTCCGACTAAAATCCACGAGCAGTAGGTGAAAATAGATGTGATCGAGTTGCGCGCACCGATGTCCAGACGTGTCGTTGGTAGGAAACGATCACGGATCCATTGTCGGACTCTCTGGATCAAATAAGATGATGCGAAGAAAATCAGTACAATGGTCAGCGTAGTGCCGAGAGAAATATGAACACCACCAATAGTATTTCCAACGAATAAAAGGCGGATACGCTCGCCAATATCTGCGGGGTTCGCACTGCCGCCGGTCTGAACGGTAGAGACTAGAACAAGAAAAAGAAGGACGTTTCCGATACCTGAAAGCAGGACGGAAAGTTGTTGCAAGCGGCGTTCGGGCAGGCCAAGGCCGCTCAGATGGCGTCCTACCCGGCCATCAGGGTCGAGGAGTTGTTCTAGAGCGTTGCGCCAGAAAACAGCCAGCAGCCCGGTGATGAGCAGCGCTGTACCAAGGGTAAGTAGCCACCCAATAAGGAAAAAAGCGCTCGGTGTGTGATGGAAGATAATCGCCGCGCTCGTAACGACAAAAATGAGTACGACGATGCCAAGGAGCGTTGGCGCGAAGCTGTTTGTTCCTTCGATTGAACGTAACCTACGGAAGATAACGAGGGCTGCGGCGTTAACGCTGAGGACGAATACGACTTCAAGGACGATAAGCAGGTTAGGGCCGAAAACGTCTTGCTCCAACGCCGTGCGTAAAAGGTCGAGCCAAATGATAGCAACAGCCAGTGCCCCATCGACTTTACGTAAAAGAGAGGCGAGTTCTGGGTGATGCTTGGCAAGAGGGCTCTGGCGGCCGGTGAGCGCGTGCCCTGCGCCGATGATGAAACCGCAAAAAGGAAGTGTTTGCGCAAGAGTAAGCGCAAAAATGTTGTCGTCCAGCGTGGCGCCTTTGGGGAGCAGGGCTGTAATAATGGCCCAAACCAAACCGGATGCTACAGCACCGACGCACGCGCCAAGCAGGGTAATGAAAATACCGCTGCGGAATGATGCGCCGATGGAGAGTGTATCGTCCGTATCGGCATCGGGGTCTGCATCCGGGTCAGTATCAGCATCGGACTGCTTGGCAGGTTTGCGTAGGCTTAATGCCAAGATGGCGGGAATGATGAACGGCGTGAGTAGGAGCGTAGCAATAAGCCCTATCAGCAAGGTAGGCCAGTTTTCCAAAGCCCCGCCGGCATGGAATGAGCCGTGATTTTCGCTCTTTTCGGAAGCCAGAGTGGACCAGAAATGAGGATTGAATGGAGAAGGGACAGGTTCCCACAAGGTCGCATGGTGCAGGCGGACACGGCGTGCGTTGAGGGTGGAAATAAGTTGTTGGGCTTGTAGGGCGTACAGTTCTGCGCGCATGAGCGATGTTTGAACTGCTTTTGTGTTGGTAAGCAGCGCCGTGCGCTGGTTTGTAATGGCAGTATCTTCGTTATCAGCCGCTTTTGGGCCGAGAATTTTGAGATAGGATTGGGTAATGCCATCGAACGCCTGAAGCTGCTCAATGGTGCTACGCATGGTTTGTTGCGTGGCTTGGGCTTTGTGGGTGAGTGCATCAAGGGTGTTGTTGTCTGGCGTGCCGCTGGCCTGATTTAAGGTGTCATTGATGTTTTGCAAGTCACGCGCACCGTCATCCAGTTCGCGCAGAATAGATGCCGAGATGTTGCGCCAATCCTGACCGATAATTGGTAGGTTTGGGGCAGCATGGACGTGGGGGGCAATGGCGCAAAGCAGGAAAAGAGGGCCAAGCAGGAGGCCAATACGCCAGAAGTCTCTTTTCATGCGGGAGGCGGGGGCATAACGTCAATTGTCCTTTAAGCGGCTTCGGGTGATGGACCGAAAAATGCCTGAATATCAGTAAGCGTTTCAGTAAGGCTCATGCGGTGAACGGAGACACCGGTAGGAAAGGCCGTGAGCAGCCGGGAAGGCATGCGCCGGTCTAGTATAACAAAAACGCCACGATCCGTGCCATGGCGGATGAGACGACCAAAAGCCTGACGTAATTTCATGCGCGTCAGGCGGTCATCGTAGTCGCTGGGGTGGCCATCTGCGAGAACGCGTCGTCGCTCACGGTGCAGGATGTCTGGCCTTGGCCAAGGTGTTTTTTCGAATACAACCATGCGCAGGGCCTCGCCGGGTACGTCCACGCCGTCACGCATGGCATCGGTACCGAGGAGGCAGGAATGAATTTCGGTGCGGAAAATATCGACTAAAGTCGCATTATCCATGGCGTCCACATGTTGAGCGTAAAGGGGGATGCCTTGTTCCTCAAGGCGCTCGTGAATGCGTTGATGTACATCGCGGAGGCGCTTAATTGCTGTGAATAATCCCAATGCCCCACCGCCTGATGCTTCAAATAAAGCCTGGAAAGCCCACGCGAGTGATGCTGGCTCTGTTGAGACGTCTGTCACGACGTAAGCCCGCGTTTGATTGGCGTAATTGAAAGGGCTGAGCACCGAAGCACGAATGGGTGGTTTGATAAAATGGGTGGCCCCAAGGCGTAATTCTGCCGCTTGCCAGTCCCGTGTGCCGTCTTGGTCAAAAGCAGTGCCGCTCTGGTCACGCAAGGTGGCGGAGGTAAGCAACAAGCCGTGAGCAGCGGTTTGAATGGCCGCTGCAAAAGGAATGGTCGGGTCAAGCCAATGTCGGTGAAGCCCTACGTCGTGTGTTCCTCCGCCAGAGCGGTTGCGTGGTAGAGGTTCGGTCCGAATGAAATCAACATATTGCGGAATATGTGAAGTTGGCTCCGGCGGGTGACAGACAGCATCAAGCATGCTGATCCAGCCGCTTACACGGAGAGTGGCGCGCCGGTAGAGGCTGCGGATCATCGCTTCAATGCGCTGGCGGGTTGCAGCGTCCATCTCCGGGTCAGCATCTAATTGCGCGGCCAGTTGGTTGCTCAAATGTTGCAAGGGGCGGCGCAGCGTGTGCAAGGCGGAGGCAAGTGTTTGCGCCGTATCGATGATTCCCTGCTCAGCGGGAAAGAGATCACACTCGGTCGGGGGGTAGGCGTTCTGTCCTCGCTCCTGTGTGTGGCGGCGGTTTCTTAGCTGAGCATTGAGCGCTCTTAAAAAGGCTTCAGAGGGGTTATTCTCGTGCGGGATAGACGGCAAAATACCGCTTAAAAGATCGTCGGTTTCACTGTCCGCTGTACCGTCAGCGGAAGGAGATGGGTTGAGGCGCTCGCTCCAGCCGGGGGCAGGGAGTGTGTGTGCTGCGGCCAGCACGGCATGTACCGGACCATCCAGCGCTGGCACACGCTCGAGCAGGTCTTCAATACGGCGCAGCAAGCCTCTGGCACGGGAGCGGCTGCCTTCAGCGCCAAGCAGCCAGCGGCGTAATTCAGCTGCTTCAAGGCCGCATAGGACGGTAGAAAAAGCACTGTCGGCGGCGTCCGGCACATGATGGCCTTCGTCAAACACATACCGAGATGGCGTGCTGTCCTCATCAGGGATGCCCTCAGGTGTGGCTGCATTCCAAGAGGCTTGAGCCATGATCAGGGCATGGTTTGCAACGACGAGATCAGCGTGTTTGGCGCGGCGGATACCATGCTCGACAAAACAGGTTTGGTAGTGGGGGCAGGATGCGTGAATGCACTCTCCGCGCCGATCGGCAATGCTGTGCAGGATGCCTTGGCCGAAGACTTCGCCAAACCAGCCTGGGAGGTCTCCGCCCATGAGGTCTCCGTCTTGGCTGGTCTCGGCCCAACGCGCGATGAGAGCGAGCGGGAGCAAGTTTTTCCCACCCTCGGGGGACGAGGCTGCACGGGACATTGTCGCGTTTAGCATGTCTTCCATATTGAGAAGGCAAAGGTAGTTCTCGCGCCCTTTGCGAACGACGACTTTCTGCCGCCGCAATGCCCGGTCTGGGTATAGGCGGTGTAGTTCTTTTTCGAGTTGCTTCTGCAGGTGTCGGGTATAAGTACTGAGCCAAACAGCGCCGTCGTTGCGCTCTGCCCACAGGCTGGCGGGTGCGATATAGCCCAGGGTTTTCCCCGTACCCGTACCGGCTTCTGCAAGTACGACATTTGGTGTGCCGACGGCTTCGCGTGGTTCAAAGGCGGCGGTGGCAACGGAAGAGAAATCGGCTTGGCCCGGCCTTATTTCAGCATTTTCCCCCAAAATGTGGCGTAGTCTTTCACGCGCGGCGCGTGGCTCGACCGGATGGGCGCTGGGTGGCGGGCGCTGGGCTTCATCTTCCCATTTGGGGAGGCGCCGCCAGACGCGAATCGCTTCATGTGTTGGGCTGCTGGCAGCATTTTGGGCGCCGAGCACATGGGCAATTTCGCCCGCCCAAACCCACCCGGCGCGTGTGAGAGAGGGTAAAAGACCCTTAAGTGCATAGCCTTCCGGTGTTTGTGCTTTGGCATGGAGTTGATCCAGCAAAATTTCGCACAGGCGGGGTAGGAAATCCGCAGTGATAACGTGGGGAGGCTCTACCTCAAGAGCAATTGCCATGCCCCGCGCTGTGGGAGCGACGGTACGCGCAGGGTGCACGAATAAAAAAAGTTCAAGCAGGTCAAACCACGGCACGGGTTGTGGATGCTGTGGTAAATCAAGCGCCCGCATCGCGCTGGGGCCGTGAATAAGGAGTGGTGCAGGTAGCGTCAGCAGGCGTTGGCGGGTTTCTGCTACCGTTAATGTGAGCAGTTCTCCGTCGGGGGTGAGAAGTGATGAATGTCCACGGCGTGCGACAAGGGCGGGTGCATCAAACGGGGAAAGATGCGCAGGGGACGTATGAGAGGCAGGTGCGGACATTAAAGCGAGTTTACCCCGAGGGCCGACGCACTGCGAGGGAAAAGCAGAACGGATCGTGAAAATGATACGATTTGAGTCAAAAGTAGCACTTTGAAACCTCCGAAAGGGAACTAAATGCTGTGTTACTCTGCGTATTGCTTGACCAGAGAAACGCGTCTCCTTACCTTTTGGGGTAATCATGGAAAAGCAAAACCCTTCATCAACCTCCCTCCCAGCAGCGTCCGCGCCGCTTCCTAAAGCTTGGCCCTTCGAGGAGGCGCGCAAGATTGCCGAGCACGTTGGCAAACGTGACGCGGACAAACCTGCTTTGCTTGAAACGGGCTATGGTCCCTCAGGCTTGCCGCATATCGGTACGTTTGGCGAAGTCGCGCGTACAACATGGGTGCGCAAGGCTTATGAAGCCCTGACAGGCCGTCCGACGCGCTTGCTTGCGTTCTCTGATGATATGGACGCACTGCGTAAAGTGCCGACAAACGTTCCGCAGCAGGACATGCTTGCCAAGCATTTGGGCCTGCCGCTGACGCGCATCCCTGACCCGTTCGGGGAATATGAGAGCTTCGCAGCCCATAATAACGCCCGCCTGCGCCAATTTTTGGACAGCTTTGGTTTTCAATACGAATTTGCTTCTGCGACAGATTATTACACCAACGGTACGTTTGATGCTGCTCTGCGCCGTATGCTGGAAGTGCATGACGAGGTCGTTGCTACCATTCTCCCAACTCTAGGCCCTGATCGTCGGGCTACGTATTCTCCTGTTCTGCCGATTCACCCCGAAACGGGACAGGTCATGCAGGTGCCTATTTTGTCAGTTGACCCAGAGGCTGCAACTGTGGTGTGGGAAGATGAGAGCGGTAAGCGTTTTGAGACATCCGTGCTCGGTGGCCATGCCAAAATGCAATGGAAGGCAGACTGGGCAATGCGTTGGTACGCATTGGGCGTTGACTACGAAATGTCCGGCAAGGACCTGATAGACAGTGTCCGCCTCTCATCTAAAATTTGCCGCATCTTGGGGAAAGAGCCTCCTGCTGGCCTGACTTATGAACTGTTCTTGGATGCGCAGGGGCAAAAAATCAGCAAGTCCAAAGGTAACGGCCTGTCGGTTGAAGAGTGGCTGCGCTACGGCACCCCGGAAAGCTTGGCGCAGTACATGTTCCAGCAGCCAACCCGTGCGAAGCGTCTTTTCTTTGATGTTATTCCGCGTGCGACAGATGACTATTTGGCATTGGTTGCCAAGGCTGAGCAGCAAGAGGGCGATGACCTGAAAGCTAACCCAGTCTGGTCTATCCATGGGGGTACGATCCGCCCGCAGGATACCAGCCCAGTGTCTTACACAGCGCTGCTTAACCTCGCGAATGTTGCTAACGCGCGTGACACAGAGACGCTGTGGAAATTCCTGCGCCGTTACGATCCGACGTTATCACCAGAGACGCATCCTTACGTAGATCGTTTGGTTGAGACTGCGCTGGCGTATTTTATTGAGCGCGTTTCACCTAACAAAACCTATCGCGATCCGACAGACAGAGAGCGAAAAGGCCTTGAAGATTTGGCCGACGAACTGGCCAAACTTGATGTTTCTACGCCGCCTCTTGCTGTGCAGGATGTCGTGTTTGAAGTGGGCAAACGGTATTTCGAGAAGTCCGAACTACGCTCATGGTTTGGTTGCTTGTACGAAGTTCTGCTCGGTCAGAATGAGGGGCCACGTTTCGGGATATTCGCATCGCTCTTTGGTTTGAAAGAGACAGTAGAGCTTATTCGAACGGCTCTAGCGCGCCCTCCCGCCAAGGCTGAGCAGGGGTAAATCCCATGAGTGGGGCTGCTGACAATGAGTGGTCAGTCCTGCCGGCCGATGCAGGCGAGCCAGAGCTGGCGTGCACCGAAGGGGAGTGTGTTGCACCTCCCCGCTGGAAACGGTTCTTGTCGCGGGCGCCAGCCTTGGTGGGCATCGTGCTGCTTATTGCAGCCGTTGTTGTCATTTGGCGTGAGCTAAAAGATTTATCTTTAAAGGATATCGGCCACAGCTTGGCGGGCATCCCGCAGGATTCTCTTCTTGCGGGTGCTGCGGCAACCTTCCTGTCGTATTTTGTACTGTCATTCTACGACTACTTGGCCTGTGTTCATGTCCGCGCGGAAGTGTCTTATCGGCGCTCTGCTTTTGCGGCTTTTTGCTCTTATGTGTTGTCCCATAACCTTGGTTGCGCTGCGATTTCGGGCGCTGCTGTTCGGTTTCGTCTTTACCGGAGCTGGGGGGTGGCGCCAGCGCAGATCGCGCAGATTATAGCTTTTTGCTCTGCGACGTACTTGCTTGGGACCTGCGCTCTTATAGGCTCAATTTTCGTCATTGAGCCTTATGCCGTCCCATCCTTTATTCACGCCCCACCCCTTTTACTACAGGGGATTGGCCTCGTTTGCTGGCTGTTTCTTGCTGCTTATCTGGGGCTTTCCCGTCTTGGGCGGGGGGTTAAAATACGTGGGCATCTTATTGAAGTGCCGCGTACACGCATAGCTTTTGCCCAGATCGTCGTCAGCGCAGCAGATATGGCGGCTACCGCCCTCATTGCCTATGCGGTTCTGCCGCATTTGCCACCGCAGGCCCATTTTGGCTTTGGTACCTTCTTGGCCATTTATATCGCGTCCTACACGGCGGGTTTGATGGCCAATGTGCCGGGTGGACTGGGTGTTTTCGATGGCGCGATGATTTTTGCGTTGAGGCCTTATCTGCCTGTCGCAGAAATTATGGGAGCCATACTGGTTTTCCGGCTTTTCTATTACATTATCCCGCTTGTGCTGGCGGGTATGATGTTTGCTGGCCACGAACTCTTTCTGCGCGGAGAGCAGGCTCTTGTATCCGCAGGGCAGATTAGAAAGCGGATCCGGCCGAGTCAGGTCTTGCTGGAATCTGAAGCAGACTTCTCCGTTTCTGTTGCGACTAGCGTACAGATTACAATCGGTATTTTGCTGGTCGTGTATACATTATGGGCGCAACTACCACATTTGCACGAAGCGTTATGGGCCGCGATTGTTCAAATATCTGGCTTGCTGCTTACTATCATGGGTGTGGCCCTTGTCGGGTTGGCTCTTGGCCTTAAGCAGCGCGTTGCATTGGCGTGGAAAGTGTCTGTCGGCGTCTTACTAGCGTCTATCGTCCTGCTGCTGCTGCGCGGAGCGCCGATAGTAGCGATCCTTGCGCCACTCTTATCGCTGGTTCTGATCCTGCCTTTCCGGAACTGTTACTACCGTCGAGCGCACCTTCTTTCGGCCCCACTCACACCTTTTATGGTGGCACCAATCACCTTATGGGGGCTTGGTCTAGCCGGTGTTGTGTGGGTAGCGGTGGAACGTCATTTGGGCCCAATGTGGTGGCGAGCCATGATTTATGACGCCCATACGGCAAAGGGGCGGTGGTTCTTGGCCTTGTCTGCCGTGTGCGGTCTTGTTGTGCTGTGGGTTGGAATGCGGCGTGCCCGAATACGGTTTGAGGAATGGACGGGCGAAAGCGAGACGCGCTACCGCAAACTGCCACGGGCGCTACAGGAGTTTACGCCTCGTGCGCCTAATGGTTTGTTGTTGGATGAGGCAGGGAAAGCGGCCATACCGTTTTTGAGGGCGGGGCAGTTTATCATTGGCTTAGGTGACCCGGCCGGCGCAGAACGCAATGCTATTGCGGCCATCTGGCGCTTACGTGATTTCGCTGTTCAGGAAGGTAAGCATCTGGCCTTTGTACAAGTCGGACCGTCTTTAATGGCTGTCTATAATGACCTTGGTCTGACCGTTTGCCCAGCCGGTGAGCGTGGTGCTATATGCTGCTTCACTGAGGACTACCGACGGGTCAAAGCCTTCCTTATGGGAGAGGAGCGCTTGGCACGGCGTCGAGCCGCTCGGTCGGATGATCTTTCGCGCGCGGTTCAATCGTGACTTTGCCTCCCAGTCTTGCAAATGCGGTAACAGCTTGGCTTATCGCATTCCCAGCACTTTTCTCGATTATTAATCCTCTAGGGGCTTCGCTGATTTTTGCGCAGGCCACGGAAGGACGTGAGCGCCGTGACGTTGTTGCGCTCGCACGTTCTGTTGCGTTGAATTCATTGGTGATTCTTCTGGTGTCGCTCTGGGCGGGCGGCGCTATCTTGCACTTTTTCGGCATCAGCATTGACGCGTTGCGTGTTACGGGCGGATTGGTCGTTGCTGCACGTGCTTGGGTGATGTTGCAGCAACCCAAAGCGAATGAAGAGCGCAAGGAGCGTCAAGCGCTGCAAGATGGTAGAACGGCTTCGGCTGCTGACCTGCGGGAAACAGCATTTTTTCCACTTGCGATGCCGTTTACCGTTGGGCCCGGTAGTATTTCCGTTGCAATTGCGTTGAGCACATCGCGTCCGGACATCATGCCCGAGGCCGATTACCTTATGGGTGTATCGGCCGCCGCAACAACGATGGCTGTTTTGATTGCGGGGCTTTATTCATCCGCTGAGCGCGTGGTTTTGCTGCTAGGCGTTACAGGCGCACGCATTGTAAGCCGTATTGCGGCTTTGATCCTGTTGGCAATTGGCATTCAGATTTTGGCATCTGGCGTGTCTGGATTTTTGACGACCGCAATAAGGCAGGCGCTGCACTAACAGCACAGCGCCTGATGGTGTCGTTATAGCTCCTCACCGGGCACGAGGGTCATATTCGGGTGCCAAGCATACTCAGCCTGGTGGACGTAGGTCCGCTGGTCAAATCCCTTTAAGCTTTCAAAAAGAGTAACATGCTGGACGCTCATCGGCGTGCTGCGGAAGAGGTTATGTGCCTGAACCCAGCGAGCGGATTCTTCCCGGCGGGTTGAGGATATGTGGCCTAACGCAATATGCGGATGAAACCGTTTCTTCAGGGTGTCACAGCCTGCGCGTCGCAGGAGCTTCTCGATTTGGCTTTGAAGGGCTGTGAGAGCGTCGTTTTGCTCAATGTGAATGATGAGCGTGTCTGTTTTTGTATGCTCGCGGAGGCCTGCGCCAAGCAGGGAAAGCTCAAATGGCGCCCATGAGAGCTGCCCTAGGGCGAGATCAATCTCCTCTTGTTCTGCGCGTGATGTCACTTCGCCAATGAAGCGCAGGGTCAGATGGTAATTATCTTTCGGTATCCATTGTACATTTGGGAGTGAACCACGCAGGAGGGCGAGCTCGTCGCGGAGGGGGGCGGAGAGGTCGAGGGCGACAAAAAGTCTCAAAGCGGCGCTCCCTAAAAGTTGAGGCTGCAAAAAAGCAGTTTATTAGAGTAGGATTTCTTGACGGGTGTGTAAAAAATCCCACATTCAATGAGTGTACCGGCGAGCCAAGTGGGTTCGTCAAGCGCCCTGACACTCAAAACAGGGCCCAAAAGGAAAATAAGGTATCATGGCGTTCAATTCCAATTTCGGCAGAGCTGGCGTTCAAGCCGGGGTCGGCAATCTTGATGACGGCCTGCGCACATATATGTGCCGCGTATTTAACTGGATGGCTCTTGGTTTGGTTATTACCGGAGCGGTTGCCTTCGCTGTAGCGGAAACAACGCTAAAAGCTCTGTTCTTCCATACCGTCGCGCTGCCTAGCGGCGCCTTGGCTGTTCGGCCCACCGTGCTTGGTTTTGCGGCGATCTTCGCGCCCATGGCCTTTGTGATGATTATGTCTTTCGGCATTAACCGCCTATCGCGCTCCACAGTTCAAGCGTTGTTCATAGCTTTTAGTGCTGCGATGGGCGCGAGTCTCTCCAGCATTTTGCTAAGCTATACAGGGGCTTCCATCGCACGCGCATTTTTCATCAGCGCAGTGATGTTCGCTTCCATGGCTTTGTGGGGCTACACCACACGTAAGAGCCTTGCTGGCCTTGGTTCGTTCCTGATGATGGGAGTGATCGGGCTTGTTGTTGCTTCTTTAGTAAATATATTTCTGCACAGTTCAGCTGTAAGCATGTTGTCGTCATTTGTTGGCGTCGGTGTTTTCACGTTGTTGGCGGCTTATGATACTCAGCGCATTAAAGTGAGCTACCAAAGTGTTGCATTTAATTACGATGCAGACACGGTAGCGCGCCTCAGTATTTACGATGCGCTTTCGATGTATCTGAATTTTGTGAATTTATTCCAATATATGCTTCAATTCTTTGGTGTTCGCTCAAGTAACAGCGAATAATAAAAAGTTCACGAACAATTGATTTGTAGCAAAAGCGGTCTCAAGCAGGCCGCTTTTTTCTGTAACACGGACTAAAATAGTCTTAAATTATTTAAATAGGTCAAGTTTAGTCTACATTAAAAAAATGTAATGTGAAAATACGAAGTTGTGTCTTTATTTTCTCAAATGTGGCTAAAAACTGCCATTTATAAGGCCTCCCTTTTGAGAAGAAGAAGAGAAGCCGCTCGCTAGTAGCCCTGAAAAAACCTTGTGTTTCAGCCAATTCAGGCGGAAATAAGCGGAGACGAGAGACCTTGGTGTCTTTGTTGTTTCTTATGCGGGAACCGAAATTGATCGGTGCTCGATGCTAATTCGAGAAGAGGATGGGCAAGGTGCTGGCACGTGTTTGTGTTCATGGAATGCAAAAAACACCGTCGCTTTTTCTATTCTTTTCTCTCTGCCGGAACGGAAGATGAAAGCAGGACCGATGAAGAAATCCTGGCGATATCTCCCAGCGTTGCCAGCGCTGATGCTTTCAGGCTGTACGGTTGATCTGCTTCAACCTGCTGGTCCGATCGCAGAAATGGACAGTAAGGTCATGATCCTTGAGTTCGTGATCATGCTGCTGATCGTGATCCCGACTGTTATTGCGACACTGGTTTTTGCTTGGAAGTATCGTGCTTCCAATAAACAAGCAGAATACCTTCCTACATGGGATCACTCTACGAAGATTGAAATCTTTGTTTGGGGTATCCCTGCAGTTATCATTCTCGTTTTGGGTGCGATTTCATGGTGGAGTACGCATGCGTATGACCCATACCGCCCACTCGCGACGACTGGAGACGTCAAACCACTGAACGTTCAGGTTGTGGCGTTAGACTGGAAATGGATGTTCATTTACCCAGATCAGGGTATTGCAACCATTAATCAGCTCGCGGTTCCAACAAACACACCGCTGAACTTCCAGATCACCTCCGACACAGTGATGACGTCCTTCTTCATCCCACGCCTTGGATCCATGATCTACGCTATGCCAGGCCAGCAAACACAGCTGCACCTTTTGGCGAGCATGCCGGGCGATTACTTGGGTGAAGCATCACATTACAGCGGACGCGGCTTCTCGGACATGCGTTTCCGCACTCTAGCTATGGATAAAGCTGGTTTTGATGCGTGGGTTGAAAAGGTTAAGGCCGGTTCAGACGCGCTCGATACAGCATCTTACCCAAGCTTTGCTGCTCCACAAGAAGCAGCGCCTGTGCACTATTTTGCTCATGTCCAGCCTGATCTCTTCGACGGGATTGTGGCGAAGTACAATAATGGCATGATGGTTGAAAAGACGACCGGTAAGGTCAAGCACATGCCGGCTGCCGATGCGGGCAGCATGTCCGACATGAATATGAAGGAATAAGACGGATGCTCGGAAAGCTTTCGCTCTCTGCCATTCCTTATGATGTGCCGATTCTTGTCGGTACATTTGCTGGCGTGGCCATCATTGGTCTTGTTGTGCTTGCAGCAGTGACCTATTTCGGCAAGTGGGGTTACCTGTGGCGTGAATGGCTGACAACAGTCGATCACAAGCGCCTTGCCGTCATGTACATCATTTTGGCTATTGTGATGTTGTTCCGCGGTTTTGCGGACGCGATCATGATGCGTAGCCAACTTGCTCTTGCTTATAATGGTAACCCCGGTTACCTGCCGCCGCACCATTACGATCAGATTTTTACCGCCCACGGTACGATCATGATCTTCTTTATGGCGATGGCGTTCATGACAGGTCTTCTGAACCTTGTTGTGCCATTGCAGATTGGTGCGCGTGACGTTGCCTTCCCATTCTTGAACTCTTTCAGCTTCTACATGACGCTGATCGGCGCATTGCTGATTAACATTTCGTTGTTTATCGGTGAGTTCGCGCAGACAGGCTGGCTGGTTTATCCTCCGCTGTCTGAAATGCAGTTCAGCCCCGGCGTTGGTGTAGATTACTACATCTGGGCAGTTCAGATCGCGGGTGTTGGCACATTGCTGACCGGCGTAAACTTCTTCACGACCATTGTAAAAATGCGTGCACCAGGCATGACCTGGATGAAGTTGCCTGTCTTCACATGGACAGCACTTTGCACGACCGTTCTTATTCTGATGTCCTTCCCAATCCTGACCGTTACGCTCGGGATGTTGAGCTTGGACCGTTACCTCGGCATGCACTTCTTTACGAATGATGCCGGCGGCAACGTGATGTTGTACGTCAATCTGATTTGGGCTTGGGGTCACCCAGAAGTCTATATTCTTATCATTCCAGCATTCGGTGTGTTCTCTGAAGTTACGGCGACGTTCTCACGTAAGCCGCTCTTCGGTTATAGCACCATGGTCTACGCAACCTGCTCCATCATGGTGTTGGCAATGGTTGTTTGGGTCCATCACTTCTTTACGATGGGTTCCGGCGCAGACGTTAATACCTTCTTCAGTATTGCAACAATGGTCATTGCAGTGCCGACAGGTGTGAAGATCTTTAACTGGCTCTTCACCATGTATAAGGGCCGCATTGATTTCACGTCGCCTATGTACTGGACAGTTGGCTTCATGGTTACCTTCTCCATCGGTGGTATGACCGGTGTGATGATGGCTATGCCTGCAGCAGACTGGATCGTGCATAACTCACTGTTCTTGATTGCCCACTTCCATAACGTCATCATCGGCGGTGTGTACTTCGGTTACATTGCAGGTATGAATTACTGGTTCCCAAAAGCGTTTGGCTTCAAGCTGAATGAGACATGGGGCAAGCGTTCATTCTGGTGCTGGTTCGTTGGCTTCTACGTTGCCTTCGTACCGCTTTATATCCTCGGTCTGCAGGGTATGACGCGCCGTATGAACCACTACGACAATCCAGAATGGTACCCATGGGAACTGGTCGCTGCTGGTGGCGCTGCTATTATCGCTCTCGGCGTGGCATGCCAGTTGGTGCAGATCTACGTTTCTATCCGTGACCGTAACCTTCCGGAAAACCGTGACCTTACGGGTGATCCATGGGGTGGCCGTACACTGGAATGGGCTATTTCTTCACCTCCGCCAGCTTACAACTTTGCCGTTATTCCTAAGATCTATGGTTTGGATACGTTCCACATGGAGAAGGAGCGCGGACGCGACACTGCACATGGTCAGACGCTTGCGCCGATCCATATGCCGAAGAACACTGCTGCTGGTGTCTTCATTGGTGCGTTCACGTTCATCTTCGGTTTTGCGGCAGTTTGGTACATCTGGTGGCTGGCAGGTCTAGGCCTGTTGGGTATCCTGGTGACCTGGATCCTGCGTAGCGCGAATCAGGACATCGATTACTATGTCCCGGTCAGCGAAGTGGAACATGACGAGGAAGTTTATTCCCGTCATCTTGCAGCTGCTCAGGCTGCTGAATAAGAGGGGCGTAAGCTGACTATGGCTCACGAAGCAACAATGTCGCCTACGGCACATGCAGACCATCACGATGGGGAACATCATCACGAGACCCCCAACGTGTTTGGCTTCTGGGTGTACCTGATGACAGACTGCGTCCTGTTCGGCACCATCTTCGCTGTGTTCGCAGTTATGCGGAACCAGTTTGCAGGTGGCCCGACAGGCAAAGAACTGTTTGACCTTCAAAATGTTGGTATCGAGACAGCAATCCTGCTGTTCTCGTCCATCACTTACGGTTTTGCATCCATTAATGCGCATGCGCAGAAAAAGGGTGCCGTCCTACTTTGGCTCGCTGTGACGTTTATTCTTGGCGCGTCCTTCGTAGGGTTGGAAGTCAACGAGTTCCACAACATGATTGCGGAGGGCCACGGCCCTGATCGTTCTGCGTTCCTTTCAGCGTTCTTTACGCTGGTTGGTACACATGGTCTGCACGTAACATGTGGTCTGATCTGGATGGCTGTTCTGATGGTGCAGATACTTGGTCCGCAGGGACTCAAGCCACGGATGATGGACAAGCTTACTTGCCTCAGCCTGTTCTGGCACTTTCTGGACATCGTTTGGATCTGCGTTTTCTCCTTCGTCTATCTTGCGAGTACGCTCTAATGGCTCAAGCTTCTCACTCATCCGGGGCAAGCAATGGTCACGGATCCTACTCCGCTTATCTGATTGGCTTTATCCTGGCAGTCATTTTGACGGTGGCGTCCTTCGCCGCTGTCATGGCGCACGTATTCTCGCCTAGCATGGCGGTTTTGGTGCTGGCTGTTTTGGCTGTCGTTCAGATTTTTGTTCACTTGGTTTTCTTCCTGCACATGAACGGAAGTTCTGAGCAGTACTGGAACCTCTTGTGCTTCTTGGTAGCCGTTGCAACGGTAGTCATCGTTATTGGTGGCACGCTGTTCATTATGCACGATACCGCTATGAACATGATGTCCCGCTAAGAGATATTCTCAAGCCGGGTGTCACGGAAAAGCCAGTGGGATTATTCCCACTGGCTTTTTTTGTTTCTGTGAGGCTGCCCTGCGAGGCACAAAAAAACCCAGCGGCGAAAGCGCTGGGTTTTTGAGTAGGCGGGGCTGGTGAGCCCTTTAGTCTTTGTGTGGTTCTTCGGACAGCAAACCAGCTTTGTCGGGCTTGTCTCTCCATTCTTCCGCGTCAGCAGGTTGCTCACCTTTGCGGGTGATGTTCGGCCAAAGACCTGCGAGGCGGGCGTTTGTTTCAATCCATGCTTCTGCGCGGCCGTCACTGTCTGGGAAAATTGCTTCAGCAGGGCATTCCGGTTCACAAACGCCGCAATCGATGCATTCGTCTGGATTGATCACCAGAAAGTTTTCGCCTGCATAGAAACAGTCTACGGGGCAAACTTCGACGCAATCCATGAATTTGCAGCGGATGCAGTTCTCGGTGACCACATAGGCCATAGATGTCTCCAATCTGTCTGGGTGGCTTGGTTTAGCACCGGTCTCTCATTGATGACGGATGATATGCGAGTGTTTTTGGTCAGACGCAAGCATCTTCACTGGGTGCTATGATGTTCTCGTAGAGCAGTGTGGCTTCTGAAGCAGGGCCACGACGTGTTCCAAGGCAACGAATAGTCCAGACATGTACGTCATCTTTTGGGTGTCTTGGTGAGAGTGTTACCGTATCGCCAACGCGTATTTTGGCGTGGGGTTTATTCGTGGCCTGTCCATTAATGCGGGCAAAGCCTTTGGCAATATACGCTGCAGCTAAACTACGTGTTTTGGTGAAGCGCACATAGTAAAGCCAAACGTCAAATCGTTGGAAATCTGTGGACATGGTGCAGTCGTCTTATGTTTGTCGTTTCCGGTGGTTTTTTTTCTTAGGCTCTGGGTGGCGTGACGAGATGTTAAGGGCTGCCAAGGCAGCAAATGGACTGTCCACGCGCATGATAGGCTTTGCCTGATCAGGCCGCTTTTTTGCTGGGTGTCTGCGCTGTGGGCGTGGAGGTAGCAATAGCAGAGGCGTCGCAGGGCCAAATTGATGCTTTTCTAAGGTTGCTGGAGGTAAGTGACGCACGCCAAGGGCTTTGAGTGTTTCGGGGAGTTGCGCCGCACGAATACCGAACCAAGAGGACAGTTCTTTGGGGGCAACACAGGCTTTGTGCGCGCTTAAGCGCTGGAGTTCGTGTAGGCGTCGTTCAGCAATATCGAGTCTTAGGCCAATATCGCCTGCTCGCACCCATCCGGGCCGTCCCGCAACATCATTCCAAGGGCAGGAAATACGGCCTACCGGCGTTGGAGGCAAAACATTGGAATGACCCGAGTGAATATGCGAGAGAAGTGCGCGGAAATGTAAAACCTGTGGTCTCAGCAATGCTGGCATAAAGAGGGCGAACTGACCGATGATGATGCCATGCTGCTTGATGGTGCGCCTATCGGGGTAAGGCAAGGCGTAGTCAGCCGCGAGCGGGGGCGTTATGCCGCCGTCTTCTATGAGGCGATGCACGATGCCACGGAGAACTGGGTGCGTTTCGGATGCTGATTGCAGCGCGTATAAGGGCTGGAATTCTTGCGTAATGACGTTTTGGGTGAAACTGAGCAGCCGTGATTCGACGTGGTTGCGTTGCTGTGTATCGGCAAACTCGCCGTGGAAGAGGCGAATTTTAGGGTGGAGTAACCGCTCGCCTGAGGTTAATCGCCCGAGGGCAACGCCATTCCATGTCAAAACCCCGCTATGATAGTCGAGGGCTAATTCACTGTCTGGTGCGTTGGCAAGCTGTTTGATGCGGCGCGGTATTTCCTGCTGTAATGCACGGCGTCCTGCGCGGAGGACCAAGGCGCGCTCAGTTTCTTCCAGCGGCCCCATATTAAGGGTGAAGCCTTCGATTTTTCCTATGTCGTGGCCTTCAACAACGACAGTGCCGTCCTGTGTCACAGCGGATAGCAGTGGCTGATCGTTCGCGTCGTCGAGGCGGCGGAGTAACGTCGCAGCACGCCGATCCACGAAGCGAGCGGTGAGGCGCTCGTGCAATGCATCTGAGAGCCGGTCTTCTACTTCACGGGTGCGCTTTTGCCATGTGTTGGAATGGCGGCTCCATTCACTGCGCGATGCGACATAGGCACATACACGGACGCCTGTTAGGCGCTGCATGAGTGTGTCGATATCGCCTTCAGGTTTGTCTAGGCCTTTCAGGTGGCCATCCATCCAGTTGGGCGGAATAGTGCCGTCTTGCAGGAGGTGCATATAGAGTTTGGCGCAGAGGCGTGCATGGCTGTCGTCCCCCAATTTGCGAAAGTCGGGTATCTGGCAGACATCCCAGAGTAAGGCTGTAGCTTCACGCCCGCGTGCGGCTTTTTGAATGTCTGGGTCGAGGATAAGACTCTCAAGCGTTGTAACGTCAGAGGCAATACGCCCAGAGACAAGGCCTTTCTGGGGGGGGGAGAGGGTCAGGCTGGCAAGCAAAGAACGCGGGTTGGTAAAATCAAGTTTGCTGTTACGCCATGATAGGCGTTTGATCGGTTCAAAGCGATGTTGTTCTATCGTGTTGGCCAGTGTCTCGGAGAGCGGCGGGGCGTCCGCAGTTGTGCCGAATGTTCCATCACGCATACCACGCCCGGCTCGTCCGGCGATTTGGGCAATTTCCTGAGGGAAAAGGGGGCGCGGGGTTGTACCGTCAAATTTGCTGAGTTGAGCAAGGGCGACATGGTCTACATCCATGTTCAAACCCATACCAATGGCATCGGTCGCTACAAGGTAATCAACTTCGCGGTTTTGGTATAATTCAACTTGAGCGTTGCGCGTGCGGGGGCTGAGTTGCCCCATGATAACGGCGCAACCACCGCGGCGGCGGCGGATAACTTCGGCAAGAGTGTAAACTTCAGCCATTGAAAAGGCCACGATGGCAGAGCGGGGCGGCAATTTTGACAGCTTTGTCGCGCCGGTATGCACAAGGCTGGAAAGGCGTGTGCGCGTATCGATTTCGATATTGGGGATAAGGTGTTTGAGGAGGGGGCGTATGGTTTCAGCCCCAAGAAAGAGTGTTTCTACAGTGCCGCGCGCATTAAGCAGCCTGTCGGTAAAGACATGTCCGCGGTCGGGGTCTGCTGCTAGTTGGATTTCGTCGACTGCGATGAACTCAACTTTGCGATCAAGTGGCATTGCCTCCACAGTGCAGGAGAACCATTTCGCACCGTGAGGGATAATCTTTTCCTCCCCGGTGATGAGAGCAACAAAACGTGCCCCTTTGGCTTTGACCAAGCGCTCGTAATTCTCACGGGCAAGCAAGCGCAGCGGGAAGCCAATTATCCCTGTGGCATGAGCCATCATGCGGGTGAGCGCATAATGGGTTTTACCCGTATTCGTGGGGCCAAGGGCGGCACGAACGGCGCTTGGCATAATATGAGCGGCTGGTAAGGTTCTGTGAACTGCGCTGGGCATGGGTGAATGGTCGGGTTTGTGCGCGATAAAAGCAAGTGTCCCAGCGCGCGATAGCGTTTAATTTTGGAATGAGGCGGGTAATTTTTATGCAGAAACTTCCTTTTATCACCGCACCTGCGGTGGGAGCAGACGGTACCGCCGTAAAGAAGCTCTACCTTGTAGCGCAATCTCATACTGCAGAGATTGAGGCACAGCACGCCGAGTGGCTGAAGGCGCAGGCATTTCAATCTTTGCCGAGCCGTTACGCTCACCTACCCGACGGTGCGTTATATGTTGTGGATGTTGAACAAGCCCAGAACCCCTTAGCGTACGGTGCTTTGGGAACACTGTTAAGCGCGGGTGATTGGACGTTAGTGTTGATCGGGCTTCCAGAGGCGGCTCGTGCGGCAGTGATTTTGGGCTTTGCTATGGGAGCGTATCGTTACCATGTGCGTGGCCGTGATCCATTCACAACACGGATCATTACGGAAGAGAGCGATGCACCGGCTCTAGCTTTGGTGAAAGCGACTTGGCTGGGGCGCGATCTTATCAACATCCCTGCAAATTTGCTTGGCCCTGTTGAACTCGCAGAGCATGCAGAAAATGCGTTATCTGCCCGAGGTGCTAGCGTTGATCTTGTGCAGGGAGACGCGTTGGAGGCTGCTTATCCTTGTCTAGCGGCAGTTGGGGCTGGTTCAGACAGACCTGCTCGCGTGGTCGTTGGTCGTTGGCAGAAGCGTGAAGGTGCGCCACTCATTTCCTTGGTAGGCAAAGGTGTGTGCTTTGATACAGGGGGGTATGATCTGAAGCCACCGGCAGGCATGCTCCGTATGAAAAAGGATATGGGGGGCGCAGCGTTAGCGTTAGCCGTGGCATGTGCTGTGATTGATCTGGGGTTGGACGTCACGCTGGAGGTGCGCCTCGGCTGTGTTGAAAATAGCGTTTCTGGCCACGCGATGCGCCCGGGTGATGTGCTCAAAACACGCAGTGGAAAAACGGTCGAAGTGGGGAATACGGATGCGGAGGGGCGTTTGGTTCTCTGCGATTTACTCACGGAGGCATCTGAAAAGCGCCCAGAATGGTTGTTGGATATGGCGACATTGACGGGTGCCGCACGGGTAGCGCTTGGTCCCGATCTGCCGGCGTTGTTTGCAAATGATGATGAGATGGCGCAAATCATCTGCGAATCTGGAAAAGAACATGCAGATCCCCTGTGGAGAATGCCACTCTGGCATGGTTATGATGCATGGCTCGATAGCCGTATTGCAGATATGGGGAACGTGACCGCCAAGCCGATGGCGGGAGCCATTACGGCAGCGTTGTATTTGCAGCGTTTTGTCCCAAAGGGCCAAAAATGGTGCCATATCGACACTTACGCATGGAATGATGCGTCTTATCCCGGCCGACCAGAGGGGGGTGAGACTTTGGCTTTGCGGGCAATCGTCGGTGCAATAGCAAAGATTTGTTAGAAAACTTGGAGTGATAAGAGAGGGTTATGCCCCTCTCTTTTTAAGATCGTAACATAATTGTCTTGGCGTGGGGGCTGTCTTTTCGGATGCGTTTCGGCTTATTGCTGCAATCAACCTTAGGCCCTTCTTAAAAGTGACCGTATCCGGACGCTCGTGAAGGATGTGCAAGCTCATAATGAGGGCCACAAACTTTTAGCGAAACGGAACGTTTCGTATTCAATATCGCTTGCGACGAGGCGGGGACGAGAGACTGCCGAAGCGTAAACGGGAAACGTGAGGAACTAAAGTCATGTCTCAAGTCAAGAATGACCACATGCTGAACCTTCTGTGCGGCACAATGGTAACGCTTGTCCGTCGTGATGGTCCGGACTTGTCAGCGCGCCAACTCGCAGTGTTTCTGACCTGTTATCTGAACGACGGTGCGCACACTGTGCGTGGACTGGCCGCAGCGCTGAACGTATCCAAGCCTGCCATCACGCGTGCGCTCGACCGTTTGCGTGTCCTCGGTCTGGCAGAGCGTAAGCCTGATCCGTTGGACCGCCGTTCAGTGTTGGTACGCCACACGCCAAAGGGCCAAGCATTCCTGCGCGAAATGCGTGCCATTATGGCTGAAGCTTCGGGCTCCCAAGCTGACCGTGATGACCGCGCAATCGGTCAGGTAGAACGTCTGAGCATTCGCCGCGCAGGCTAAAGCTCGGAAAAATCAGTAGAGCTTTTTAGAGCCGTAGCAGTTCTTCTGCTGCGGCTTTTCTTTACCAAGCTGTCGTGATGCGTTGACGTGCACGAAGACAAATGAAAACTGTCCATAGTGCCTGTGGTAGGATGATGCCCAGCAGTAGTGAGACTGTGGGAAGTGGCAGGCTCCAGACGAACGCTCCCCAAAGTGTAAACACCCAGTAAAGAAGCGTAACCGCTGAGACGGGTACGCCAGACCGGGTTGCAAGCTGGTAAAGATGGCCGCGATGAGCGTGCATGAGTTTATTGCCAGCAAAGGCGCGGCGGATGAGCGTAAAAAGAACATCCCAGAAAATGCCCGAGAATAAGGCAAGAACGAGATAGGGCTCGAACGGGTGAGGTTGTATGGCACACCATGCCATGACTAGAGCGGCGGATTGGCTGCCCACATCCCCCATGAATATGCGCGCTTTCGGAAAATTGAAGGGCAGGAAAGTTAGTAATGCTAGCGCTAAGAGAAGCAGCACTTCGGGCTGGAGGCCCGTCAAAGCCAAGATAAAGCACGCGATGGCAATGCTACCGGCGCATAGGCCGTTAATGCCATCAATGAAGTTGAGGGCATTCGTCATGAATACGGCTAAGAGAACGTCGATTCCCAATACGAAGGGGCTGGACGTGACCGGCAGGGCAACGAGGAAAGCTGCCAAGCATTGTGCCGCTAATTTATACCACGCTTTGAAAGAATAAATATCATCAGCCCAGGACACGACGGCAAGGAAGAAGACCCCCGCCATCATACCAGCAATTGGGAGAGTGTGTGTCTGTGGATGGGAGGCGAGAGCCCAAGGAATGGTGAGCAGGAAACTGCCGATAATACCAATTCCTCCCCCTTTAGGTGTGGGGCGAGTATGTGCGCTTCTGGCAACAGGGTGATCCAGCACAGCTATACGGATCATGATCAAGATCAAGGCCACGCAGAGCGCAGGTACTGCATAACATGCCGGTGTTAAGCCTGAGAGCAGTGATGTTACAGAAAACAACATAGGGGTAAGCATAGGGTATTGTGTATTTTGGCGCTATAAGCAGGATGTGACTAGTATGATGCCTCCTGACTCACTTGCTTCTTCCGTTGTTGCGCCTGATGTCGTGGCCGATGTGTCGCCGCGCAAGAATGGCTGGTTCTGCATGACGCGTTCCCGGCGGATTGCCCTGAATATCGCGTTGGATGGAGGTGTCTCGGCAATAGCGGCCCCGCTGGCGCGCTGGTTGGCTGCGCCCGAGGGCGGTTTGTTGCATCCTCTGTGGTTCATCGCAGGTGGGGGAATAACCCTTCTTGTTTGTGGCCTTCCATTCAGAATGCCGCAGCAATATTGGCGGTTTTCCGGGCTAAGCGACCTCATTGGAATAGCATGTGCTTCGGTAGTAAGCGCTTGTCTGTTTATGGCGCTGCTGCTCGTCTGTGGCTTTGGACTGCCGACTCCAACATTCCCGCTCATCCACGCTTTGGTTTTGCTGGTCCTACTCGGTGCGATTCGTATGTTCTGGCGGATATGCACACGTTTTCAGCCATGGGGCCTGCCGCGTGAGCGGGTGCTGTTAATCGGCGCTGATTTTGAGGCAGATCTGTTCATGCGCGCGATGGAGCGTGATCGGACCAATAGCGGCAAGATCATTGGCGTTGTGACGTTAAGTGAGCAGCAGGCAGGAAGACGTATCCACCGGGCACCGATTTTAGGTGCGCTGGAGGAGTTTCCAGAGCTGTTGAGAAGGCTGGTAGTCTCCGGGCGGCAGCCGGGCAAAATCATTGTTACTTCACCAACATTGCGTGGGGGAGCTTTGTCGCGGGTGCTGGATGCGGCACGGGTGTTTGGCGTTGATGTGTTGAGAACACCGTCTTTGACCGCCTTACAGCCTGCATCCCGCCTTGAATTACAGCCGATTGCTATTGAGGACTTGCTGAACAGGGCGCCGGTTGCCTTGGATAATCGGGGCATTCAGCGTCTGTTGGCGGGGCGTGTTGTAGCCGTTACCGGGGCTGGCGGGAGTATTGGTTCCGAATTAGTGCGCCAGATTGCCTCCTACGGGCCCAAAATATTGCTTTTAATTGAGCAAAGTGAATATGCGCTCTGGCAGGTGCATTTGGATCTGTCCGAGCGTTACCCGGATGTCGCTTGTGTGCAGGTCATTGCGGATGTCCGTGACCGGCTACGGATGATGGAAGTCTTTCAGCAAAACCCGCCGGAAATTGTTTTCCACGCTGCGGCTTTGAAGCATGTGCCATTGGTTGAGAATAACCCGATAGAAGGTGTGCGAACCAATGTGTTGGGCACGCGGGTTGTGTTGGACACCGCTCAGGCCACCGGTGCGCGTGCGACGGTTCTGGTCTCTACCGACAAGGCGGTAAATCCATCTAGCCTGATGGGGGCAAGCAAGCGCTGCGCTGAGATTTACGGGCAGGCACTCGACATGATGGCACGTAACGATGCGGGATCGATGCGTTGCGTCACGGTGCGGTTTGGGAATGTTTTAGGCTCTACCGGTTCGGTCGTGCCTTTGTTCCGCCGTCAGTTGGAGCAAGGTGGCCCGTTAACGGTTACGCACCCGAAGATGACCCGTTACTTCATGACCATTCCTGAAGCGGTTGGGTTAGTGCTTCAGGCTGCGGCGCGCGGCACCCGCGATCATGAGGGTGAGACCGCAACAGAGCAGCGTTTGCGTGAGGGCGGCATTTTCGTGCTGGATATGGGCGAGCCCGTGCAGATTATGGATCTTGCTTGTCAGATGATCCGTCTGGCGCGTTTGCGTCCGCATGAGGATATTGAAATTCGTATTACGGGGCTGAGGCCGGGTGAAAAGCTCTTTGAAGAGTTGTTTCATGGCCGCGAGGCGCCCGTACCGACGGATGCGGCAGGGTTGCGTATTGCAACGCCACGCACCGTTAATTTCGAGCTTGTAAGTCAGGCGTTGGATGCGCTGGATACAGCCTGTCATCAGGGAAATCTGATGGAGGTTATGGGTATTCTGCAGCATCTCGTACCAGAATTCAGGCATAATACGGGCGCTCTAGTGCCCGAAACAGTGGCAGATGAGATGTCTTCCCATGACTAAATCCATTGCATTTCTTGATCTCCCCCGCCAGCAAGCCCGGCTTGGAGCGGCTTTAAAGCGCCGTGTTGATGCGGTGTTTGAGCATTGCTGCTTTGTTATGGGGCCTGAAATTGTTGAGCTGGAACAAAAGCTGGCCGAGTTCGGGGGAGCGCAAGAAGCCATTGGTGTTTCGTCTGGCACCGATGCGCTTCTGATGATTTTAATGGCAGAGAATATTGGTCCGGGTGACGCAGTGTTCCTCCCTGCTTTTACGTATACGGCAACGGCTGAGGTCGTGTTGCTTTTGGGTGCTGTGCCCGTTTTTGTCGATGTAACCCCGGATACGTTCCAAATCGATCTGGTTTCTTTGCGGAAAAGACTGGCCGATACAAAGCAGGCAGGGCGTTTGACGCCGCGTGCGATTATTGGGGTAGATTTGTTTGGTCAGTCTGCGCCGTGGGATGAACTGAACGCGTTTGCCGCAGAAGAATCTTTGTTGCTCTTCGCGGACTGCGCGCAATCTTTCGGAGCGTCTTATAAAGGGCGTCGGCTTGGTCATGAAGCGTTAGCAACGACGTTGTCCTTTTTCCCCTCTAAGCCTTTGGGCGGATATGGGGATGGTGGCGCTATTCTAACCAATGATGCTGAACGGGCAGCACTTTATCGTTCGCTGAGAAGCCACGGTGAAGGCAAGACACGCTACGCCGTAGAGCGGATCGGCCTGAATGCCCGTCTGGATACGCTGCAAGCTGCAGTGCTGCTCGCAAAGCTGGAGGCATTTCCTGAGGAGTTGGAGCGCCGTGATGCCATAGCCACGGCGTATGACCGGGGGATGCCTCAGGGAATAACTGCGCCGGCACGTGTGGCTGATAGTGCAAGCGCGTGGGCTGTATATAATGTGTTATTGGCGGGCGCGGAGCAGCGAGATGCTGTGCAGGCGGCCTTGAAGGCTGTTGGTGTTCCTACTGCGGTGTATTATCCAAAGCCGCTACACCACCAGCCTGCTTATCAGGCTGCACATGATGGGGCAGCGTTGCCCGTCGCGGAATCTCTGGGTAGCCGTGTCTTAGCACTTCCCATACATCCGGAGCTTACCGATGATGAAGTGGAGTATATTATCTCCGCTTTGAACGCAGCTATGACGGGCCTCCCAGCATGACACGTGAAAAGAAGCTTTTGCTCGCTTTCATTGCGGTTGTTGGGCTGCCGGTCATTTTGATATGGGCAATTTCTTGGCCCTTGTTGCGGCCATGGGCTCTGCCTGTGGCGGCAGATGTGCAAATGCAGGCTCCGCATCAGCGGAGCCTCACCGGACAGGAAGTATCGTCTCTCAATCAATGGTTGCAAGCGCACCGTACAGGCTGGGGCCCAGCAGGGGAGATCCCACCGCGCTCAGCCGATGTTGTCTTCCGGTTGCGAGCTGCAAATGCTGAGGTCGTGTGGGTATCCATCTGGCGCCACCCCGATACGGAGGATGATGTCGGCATCCAGACCCGCGCAAACGGGCCTTACCGTATGAACAGTTTTTCCGAGGAAGTGCTCAAAAAAGTTATTCCGCAAGATGTCCCGCCGCCTTCCGATGGTGTGCGGCTGACTGAATAAATTGCAGTATTTCAGCACTGAACGGCGCGTTTTTAGACTGTGGGGAAGAGTGCATGTCTTCATAAAGCGATGCAGTCTTGCTCCATAATTCTTTGCCGAGAGCATCTTGCAGGGGTTTTTGCAGTTCGAGCCACTCTGCCGCCAACTGTGCAGCCTCTTCACTCGCTGGTTGGATATGGCGTTGCAGCGCGTTGTGAATGCGTTTGATGAGGCTGTCCCATTTTAGGCTGTAGAGGGCGCGGTCAGTCGGTGGGAAATGTCGGTTAGCAGTTTGCTCCCACAAAGCGCGCTCTGGCGCGGTGAAGTGCTTTTCGAGCAAGGGGCGCAGGGCCTCTTTGTCCAAGTTATGGGTTGTTTTGTGCAGAAGCTGGCAAAACTCTTTGAGGTTTATCGTAGAAAGTGCCTCATTTGTTTGAGGCTGGGCATCGAGCCCTTTAAGTGTTTTGAGGGCTTTTTCAGTCTCTCGCAGTTTGTGTTCTAAAAAGGCGATATGCGTTTTGAGGACCATATCGATTTTGATGGGCTGTTGAGTAAAGCCGCTAATATCCTTCAATGAGAAACCGGCATTTTTCAGCGTCATGATGTGCAGGAACGTCGTGACGGCTTCTGCCGTATAATGTCGTCGTCCGTTGGCCGCGCGCGTCGCTCGAATGAGGCCTAATGATTCGAAATGTCGCAGGGTACGGGGAGTAGTGCCCGCGGCTTTGGCGAACTCACCTATGGTGAGCGTGTGGCTTGTTGCTGTCATGGATAAATCCTCCTGACGCTGAGCATGCGAGATGACGTTACGTCAGGAGCAAGGGAAAAATAGTATTTGCCGCGATCTTATGAGGTTTGATCTTCATCCTCGAGTTCTTCGCGGGTTTGAACATCTTTCTCGAGGGGCGGGGTCGCTTTGTCCATAACGGCGAGAATGGCGGCCGTGAGAGGGGATGCTAAGATAAGGCCGGGTACACCTAATATGGTGCTGAATACCGTCTGCGACAGGATGGCAATAGCCGGGGGCATATGAACTGCGCGCCGCTGGATGAGCGGGGCCATGACGTTGCCCTCAAAAAACTGGATAACACTGTACAAGACGATCACAAGAAGAGCTTCTTTGCGGCCGATAGACAAACCGAGCAAAACGGCCGGGGCAGCACCTAAAATAGCGCCGATATAAGGAATGAAGTTACAAAGACCAGCGACAACGCCAAGCGCGAGCGCGAGCGGAACGCCAATAAAAAACAGGCCGATACCGGATAGGATACCCACTACGAGCATATCCAGCGCTTGTCCTGCTGTCCAAGCCCAAAGGGTGGCGCCTGCCGTCAGCATGAGTTCACGTACGGTGCCGCGTTGTGCTGGGGGTATAAGACGCAGGACACCGTCAATGTATTGTGACGGGGAGAGGGCGAAGTAGAGGCCAGCTATCAGGATTACGGCTAGCGTGCCCAGCACACCAAAAGCACTGCTTAAAAGCCCTGTGACAGAGCCAGCAATGCCAGTTCCAAAGCTGCTCAATCCACCTGAACTTTGTGCATTTCCGCCCAAAGATGTGGGCAGGTAGTCCAAGATTGTTCGGCCAAGGGTTGAGTCTGATAACTGCGCCTTAATGCCCCCTGACTGAGCAACAAGGGCCTGTTTGAGGCGTAAAAACTGATCTCCGATAGCGGGGCCGCTGCTCCAGCCCAAGCCAACGATAAGCAGTAGGAGAATCAATGTTACAAGGGCGACAGCCGCTGTGTAATTTAAGAAAGGTAACCCCTTTCTTAAAGTGCGAGCCAAACCATGCAGCACGATTGAAACGAGAGTGGCGGCAAAAATAACGGTCAGCACATCCCCCATCAACCAAACAGCCAGCATGGACAACGCAATGGCGAGTGTGATGCGCATGACAAGGGCTATGCGCTGCAATTCCCGGGCGGGAGGCTCATTGTTGGATGGGGTGGAACCAGGAAATTGCAGTGGCATAACGAAAACCTTGAATGAAAAAGAATAAAACGCTGGGCGTGTTAAGAAGATGCTTCTTCGAGCTCGGTTTGAGCTTCCAGCCAAATTTCTTCAATTTCAGCCTGTTTGGCTTCCAAGCCAGCCCGGTGGGCGTTGAGAGAGGCTATGTCGCCGGGATTTCCTGATTGATAGAGGGCAGGGTCGGCCAGTTTTTCTTCAATCGAAGCGAGTTCTTTGGCAATTTGGGCCAGTTTGGTTTCAGCATCTTTAATTTTGCGCCGTAAGGGTGCCAAAGCGCGGGTGAGTTCTTTGCGGTCCGCTCGACGTTGGGCAGCGGAAGCTGTTGGTGCTTGTGCTGCCTCGGAACTGTCTTGGGATGAACGTGCGCGTTCAGCATTTTCGGCGCGGGCCTTGCGTGCGCGCTCGATCAGCCATGCTTTATATTCTGCCATGTCCCCTTCGAAGGGAGTAATAGTTCCGTCTTCAACGAGCCAGAAGCGATCCGCAACGGACTCTACCAAGTGGCTATCGTGGCTGATGAGAATGACGGCACCTTGGAAGGCGGCCAGAGCGCGTATGAGGGCATCGCGTGCATCAAGGTCGAGATGGTTTGTAGGTTCGTCCAGCAGAAGGAGGTGGGGCGCCTCCCGCGTTGCGAGAGCAAGGAGTAAGCGCGCTTTTTCACCGCCAGAGAGTTCAGCTACCCGCGTTTCAGCCCGCAAGGCGTCAAGTCCGAAACGGTCGAGTTGGGCGCGTACCGCAACGGGTGTCGCGTCCGGCATGGCACGGGCCATATGGTCGATAGGTGTGTCTGATAGGACCAGTTCGTCAGATTGATGCTGCGCAAAATAGCCGATACGGAGCTTGGAGGAATGTTTGACGGACCCTTTCAGCGGCTCAAGACGCCCTGCGAGGATCTTAGCGAAAGTAGACTTGCCACGCCCATTTTGGCCAAGCAAAGCGATACGGTCTTCCATGTCCAAGCGTTGGTTTAAGCCGCTAAGAACGATGTGGTCTCCATAGCCTGCGGTCACGTGATCAAGGGTAAGCATGGGAGGGGGAAGTTGTGCGGGTTCTGGAAAGTTGAACCGGGTCGGTGTATCTTCCACTACGGAGTCGATTTGAGGCAGTTTCTCCAATGCCTTGATGCGGGCTTGCGCTTGGCGGGCTTTGGTGGCTTGGGCGCGGAAGCGGTCCACAAATGACTGCATATGTGCCCGTTGGGCTGCTACGCGTTCGGCCATACGGTTTTGTTGGAGGGCTTGCTCGGTGCGGATGCGAATAAAGTTGTCGTAGCCGCCGGGGTGAGGCTTAACGAAGCCCGGTCCAGATGAGCAATGGCGTCAACAGTATTGTCGAGCAATGAACGATCGTGGCTGACGATGATTGCGGCACCAGAAAATTTGGCGAGCCAAGATTCAAGCCAGAGAACCGCCTCTATGTCCAAGTGGTTGGTTGGCTCGTCCAGCAAAAGCAGATCGGGATTTAAGAAAAGGGCTGTCGCTAGGGAGACGCGCATGCGCCAACCGCCCGAAAAGTCAGAAACAGGCCTGAGTTGGGCCTCTTGGGTAAAGCCTAATCCTGAAAGAATCGCCCCGGCCCGTGCGGGTGCCGTGTAGGCATCGATAGCGATTAAGCGTTCGTGTGTGTCGGCAATGCGTGTCGGGTCGGTTTCGGTTTCTGCGGCATTGAGGAGGCGTGTGCGTTCGAGGTCGCCTTCCAAGACGGTGTCTATGAGGGATGTATTGCCTGAGGGTGTCTCTTGTTTGACACGGCCCATTGTTGCGCGGTTGGCAAGGGTAATTGTACCACTATCTGGGCTGATATCGCCTGCTATGGCGGCTAAAAGTGTTGATTTTCCTGCACCGTTGCGGCCTACGAGCCCAATTTTGCGGCCAGGGTCCACGTTGAGAGAGGCGCTGTCCAGAAGGGTACGCCCGGCAATGCGCAGGGTCAGATCGGATATGGTCAAAAGGCTCAAAGCAGGACTCGCAGGGCAGGAGAAGAGTGGAAAATATGCTAAAAAATTATGTCAGACCTATCAGGAACGCAGATTTTGCTCTAGGGGACTGACGAGTTTTACCTTTGCTTCATTAGGAGAAGACAAATGGCTCTTGAGCGCACGCTTTCCATCATTAAGCCCGACGCTACGAAGCGTAACCTGACCGGCAAGATCAATGCTGTGTTTGAAGACGCAGGCCTGCGTATCGTTGCTCAAAAGCGCATTCAGCTGAGCGAAAAGCAAGCTGGCGCGTTCTACGCCGTACATGCTGCTCGTCCTTTCTATGCGAGCCTTGTTGCTTCCATGATTGCTGAGCCAGTTGTTGTTCAGGTTCTGCAAGCTGAAAACGCGGTTGCTAAGCACCGTGAAGTCATGGGCGCAACGAACCCAGCAGACGCAGCAGAAGGCACAGTGCGTAAGCTGTTCGCTGAAAGCATCGAAGCGAACTCTGTACATGGTTCTGACAGCCTGGAAAATGCGAAGAACGAAATCGCATTCTTCTTTGCTGAGACAGAAATCTTCGCGTAATAGCGCAGCCTATGCTCCCAGCCCTTTGGGGCTGGGAGCTATGTGGAGGTACTATGTACCGTAGGTTCTTCGCTGCAGTGTTGTCTGATGAGACCGCCTTTCGGCGGCTTTTTGCGTTTTTATGGGCGCTTATCATCGGGCCTGTTCTGGTCGGTATGGTGTTTTTAACGCCACCTATTCAAGTCCCAGACGAAGAACATCATTTTCTACGTGCGGCTCAGATCGGTGAAGGCCATCTCATAGGTGATCGTCTGTCCCCGTGGAACAGTGGCGGTACATTGCCCCACGGTGCCGTTAATTTTGCCTATCGTTTTAATGATATCCGCTTCCATGCTGACCGGAAAATAACGGTCGGGCAGGTGTTGAATGCACGAGATGATCATTGGGACACTCCTCGGGAGCAGGCACCGTTCCCCAACACGGTTATCTACGCACCGTTTTTCTATATTCCCCAAGCCATAGGCATTGATGCTGGACGCTTGCTGCATCGCTCAGCACTGGTGTCGTTGTATTTGGGGCGCTTGGCGTCTGTTCTTGGGTGTCTGACACTTGGGGCGCTGGCATTGGCTATAACAAACCGTGGCCGTATGGTGATGGCGGTTATTTTGTCGCTTCCCATGACGCTCACGCTTTGTGCTTCATGTTCGCAAGATGGGCTTTTTATTACCAGTTGTGCTCTATGGGTTGCCCTCATGACGCATATGCGCGGCCCCATGGCTGAGCACCGTTGGTACTGGGTTGTGCTAATCGCGCTTATGTCGGCACTGTTAGCATCTAAGCCGCCTTACATAATGATGGCGTTCCTGCCTTTCTTTTTTGCAGGTCGGAAGCACTGGCGTTTCGCCTCATATGCTGCGGCTGTGTCTATCGGGGTGATGTTGCTGTGGAGCATTTATGGGATGCACCCGGTAGATATTACGTCAGGAGGCAGTGGGGCCGTCAGCGGTAAGAGACAGGCGCTGAGGCTGTTCCATCATCCGTGGGTTGCGGTAACTTTGATTGTGCATACGGCCGTAACCTTTGGCAGTAGCTTGTATCAACAATATCTGGGTGTTTTGGGCTGGCTCGACGCTGCAGCTCCGCTGTGGTTTTACCGCAGTGCATCTTTTGCGTTCGCGCTGAGTGTGATCTCTGCCTTAATCGCACGGCGTTATGCTTGGGGATTAACAGACTGGATAGAACGGCTAGGGGTTCTGTTGGTCCTGCTGGCAACTTTTTGCGGTGTCAGTCTTGCTTTGTATATGATTTGGACGCCCGTTGGAGAGAGCTTGATCTTAGGTCTGCAAGGGCGTTACTACCTCGGATTTTCTCTCCTTTTTGCACTACTATTTCCACAAATTCTTCGGTTACGTTTTGCGGTCTTAAGCCGAGGCGTCGATGCAGCTTTGGTTATTGCTGTACCATGTTTGTGTGGCGTTGCAGCCTTGGAAACTCTTGTTTTGCGCTATTGGTAGTGGCCGCAATCATGATGTGGTGCTTGCTGGCATGAACATGAAAGCGCATAAAAGAACTATTTTTACGGTTATTAAGTCTAAAATTAGGCGACACAAATGACGTCCGAAACCATATTACCACGTCAGGTTGCTTCTTGAGAAAGTTTAAGGCAAGTCATAGGCATGAATGATACATCGCTTACTCAAATTCGTGGCTCAAAAAATGCTAGCGGGTTATCAAGTCGGGTTATTGCTACCGTGAAGCGCCATGCTGGTTTTTGTACCGTCGTGTTGATCCCAACCTTTATTTCAGCGGTGTATTTTTCGGTTTTTGCGTCGCCTCAATATGTTTCTGAAGCGCAGTTCATTGTGCAAGGCCAGCATAACCAATCCAACATGATGCTCGCGGGGCTTCTCGAGGCTGGTGGAGCCGGCGGTGCTAGTGAAGACACATATGCCGTACAAGATTATTTAACTTCGCGCGACGCTGCCGAATTCTTGATGAAAACGCAGAATTTAGCCTCCGCATATCGTGTGTCAGGGGCAGATACGCTTGCGCGTTTCCCTAATTTTTATTCAGGCCATACCTTTGAGCATTTTTACGCTTATTATCGTCGGCATGTCGTTGCGGAACTGGATACTACGACTGGTGTGTCGACATTGCAGGTTAGGACATTCAGTGCTCAGGATTCGCAGCGCATAGCACGTGCGCTCGTCGTGGCTGCCGAGAATTTGATCAACCAAATGAATGATCGCCAGCGCAAAAATACCGTCGCAGCTTCCGAGAAAGAGTTTGAGGAGGCTACTAAGAAATTGGCAGAAGTTAATAAAAAAATTGATGCATATCGTGATCAGATTGCGATGCTTAATCCGACCATACAATCCCAGCCAGTTCTCAAGGACATTGCAGCGCTCCAGACTACTCTCACAACGACACGGGTCGAACTGGCACAACTTCAGCGCTCCACTCCTAATAGCCCTTTGATTGAGGTGTATAAGCGCCGTCTGGCAGCTCTCAGTTCAGAAATATCGCACGTTGAAACAGGGGTGACTGGGTCGGATCTTTCATTCGTGCCTAAAATTAGTGGCTACGATAATCTCGTTTTCCAAAGAGTTCTTTTTGAAAAGGAAGTAGCGGGTGCAGACGCAAGCGTTGCCGCAGCGAAATTGCAGGCAGACCGGCAGCTTTTGTATCTTAACGAAATTACGCAACCTAATCTGCCAGATTACGCCGCTTATCCTCGTGGGTTGGTCAATGTGGCAATTGTCTTTGCGACGATGCTCGGGATTTATCTGATGGCGATGCTGCTTATTAGTGGTGCGCGTGAACACAAGCTTGTCTAAGATTTCCTCATGTTAGAATGCATAGATGTCACGAAAGAGTACCCTGCGGCTGATGGAAAGCGGCGCGTCCTAGACAAAGTAAATTTTACCCTCGAAAGAGGGCAAAAACTGGGGGTTTTAGGACGAAATGGTGCAGGAAAATCGACATTAATACGGATGATTGGTGGTGTTGAGCCAATCACTAGTGGCCGTATTGAGCACACAATGTCCATATCTTGGCCGTTGGCATTTGGTGGTGCATTTCAAGGGAGTCTAAGCGGTTTGGATAACCTGCGGTTTATATGCCGCATTTATGGCTTGGATTATAAAATTACGCGTGAATACGTGGATGATTTTGCTGAATTAGGGGCACAGTTAGCAGACCCAGTGAAGACTTACTCTTCTGGTATGCGTGCGCGTTTAGCTTTTGCATTGTCGATTGTTATAGAGTTTGATTGCTATCTCATTGATGAGGTGATCATGGTCGGTGACGCTCGTTTTCATAAGCGATGTGAAGAAGAGTTGTTCGTGAAGAGGCAAGATCGTGCAATGATTTTGGTATCCCACGATATGGGATTTATGCGCGATACTTGCGATAGAGCAGCCATTATATCGAATGGTATATTCACACCATTTAGTGAAGTAGAAGAAGCAATATCTATTTATGATTCTCTTTGAAAGAGGGGGTAAATTTTATACTTATTGCGTAAAAATATCTTATTTATTTGATCTTGCTGAAATGCTTCCGCTCAAAAAATGAATCTAGCAGCTAAGATAAGGTGATACATTGTTGTACGGACAAAATGAACGGCGGATTGGCGTCGATGGGTTCAATCTGAGTCTGGAAAAGGGGACAGGTGTAGCTACTTACGCTAGGACCTTATGTCGTGCTTTGGTTCAACTCGGCTGTAAAGTTGATCTCATCTATGGGCTACAAATCCCAAGCAAATCTCAGGCAGAACTGAGGGAAGTTAGGTTTTTTGATCGTTTAGCCAATTCGCACGGAGGAGAGCCTGCTAAATTTTTGTCTAAAAAATGGATAAGAGAGCGCAAGGCGGATTTTATTAGACCCTCACTCGTTGAGATCGATATTACGAATCGAATTGATGCCCGTTCTTTGTCGGCGCATCTCCCAGCGTTTGACCGTTTGTTTAATGTTGAGAACCTTTTCAGGTCAGCAGCACGACGCTTCCGCATGACAGGGAAGTTTACGACAATAAAAATGGATGAAGCACCCGATGTCATGCATTGGACTTACCCACTGCCGATTAAAATAGATGGGGCTAAAAATATTTATACACTACATGATATTGTTCCATTAAAACTCCCGCACACAACACTTGATGACAAGCCGTATTATTACAAGCTATTGAAAGAAATTGCAGAACACGCTGACGGAATTTGTACGGTTTCTGAAGCATCAAAAAAAGATATTTTATCTTTTTTTCCTGAGGTAAAGAACAAAATATATAATACTTACCAAGCATGCGATACGAATAAAAAGTCTTACCTTCGCTCAGAAGAAGATTGCTGCAGCGAGATTGAAGCTGAATTTGGTTTGACGGCGCAAGGATATTTTATTTTCTTTGGATCTTTAGAACCCAAGAAAAATATAGGACGTATTATTGAAGCCTTCTTAGCATCGGGTAGTAAGAGGCGGCTTGTTATTGTTGGCGCGATGGCTTGGAAATCTGAAAAGGAATTAAGATATCTTGAGCGCGGTATTTCGACAGGCAGGATTATTAAAGTCGACTACTTACCGGAAGATACGCTGTTCGCTCTTTTGAGGCAGGCCCGGGCATTATTGTTTCCCTCGCTCAGTGAAGGGTTTGGCCTACCTGTGCTTGAGGCCATGCATTGCGGTACTCCAACTCTCATTTCAGGTGAGGGGTCACTGCCGGAAATAGGGGGTGCCGCTTCGCTTGAGGTATCAGCTTATGAAGTTGATTCCATCAAGGAGGGTATCCGAAAACTAGATCAAGATGATGCATTGTGCCAAACATTGAGAGATGTAGGGTACCGGCAGGCGGAAGCGTTTGGTATGGCGTCTTATCAACAACGTCTCAACGATATGTACACCAGCATTCTATCGGACAGTGGAAAGATTTAAAAATTAATGCGCCTTTCTTCTCTTTCTTATAAGCGCCGTGCCTTTAATTTCGGGCGTGGGGTGGTTGGCTGTTTTTCTACTGTTGGATTGTTTGCTCTTGCAGCATGCAACACGCTTCCAGATAGTGGTCCAACAGAGCGTGCGGTTTTAGAAACCGCGAATAACAAGCAGTTGAACCCGCTGGGTTTTCATATTTTGCCCGTTACCCCGCAGTTGGCGAGCGTACTTTCGGCGGAAATTCCGCCTTTGATTTCTAGTATTGATACTGCAGCAGTAGCGCCTTCTACTAATGACCGTATTGGCGCTGGCGATGTACTGGCCATTACGGTTTTCGAGCTTGGTAGTGGATTGTTCGCGCCGTCCAGCGGGGCTTCTGGAGCGGCGAGCGCCAATGGTTTGTCTGCTGGGCCGGCTGCTAACGTGACAAATCAAAATCTTCCCCCTACTCAGGTTGAAGCAGACGGCACAATCTTCGTCCCATATGTTGGGCGCTTACGGGCAGCGGGTCTGACCCCCCAAGCTTTGGCTAATAACATCTCCAATAGTCTTGCGGGGAAATCTCAAAACCCTCAAGTGATGGTAAGAATTTCGAGCGATATTGCTAACACCGTTATCGTTTCTGGAGAGGTTCACAGACCGGGTAGAGTGGTTTTAAGTACAGCTCAAGAACATTTATCTGATGTTATCGCTATTGCTGGTGGCGCAGTTTATTCGCCCGAAGATAGTCATATCGAGTTAGTGCGCGGCGATAAATTAGGTGCGACTGATTTGGGAACATTGCAGTCATTTCCTCAAGAAGATATTCATGCTCACCCTGGTGATAGAATTCACGTTATCTACCAACCGAGGAGCTACACTGTGTTTGGGGCTGCTGGAATTCAAGCAACAGAAACACCTTTTAAATCCCCTCACGTTTCATTGGCTGAGGCTTTAGCGCGCGTTGGTGGTCCGAATGATAATCGTGCTGATCCTAACGCAGCTTTCTTGTTTCGTTTCGAAGATCCTGTAGCCGCTAAAGCGTTAGGGTTAGATACGCCCCCGACCCCCAAGGGGATACCGGTGGTTTATCAACTCGATATGATGAACCCTAGTAGCTATTTTCTGGCACAAAATATTCCAATGAAAACAAAAGATGTTTTGGTTATAGCTAATGCACGTACCAATAAATTTTATAAAATAGACCAACTCATTAGTACTCTTGTTGGTCCTATGATAACTGCCACATACCTCGCAAGGTAAATAATACGAAATAAAAGGCTTATCCCGAATAGATTAATATTATCTAGAAGGGATAAGCGCCTTATTTATACAATATGTATGTATTTTTTAACTCTAAGTGTTAATGAAATTCCTGTTAGTATTAATACAAAGTTGATCCATGCTGAATAAATAATATCGTAGTGAGCGTGTGCAGAATTTCCAAATTGTCCGGCTCTTATCATTTCAATGCTGTCGACACTGGGTGAGAGAAGTAAAATCCACCGATAGTGTTGAGGTATCCAATCGACCATTATAAAGGCGCCTGATAATGGGATTGAAAGGTACGATATAACAGCAATAGATTTTTCAAATATTTCACTTCTTTGGGTTAGAGGGGCAACAATTAGAGCTGTTGCCAGTGAAAAAAGCATTTGGAATAATATTCCCAAATAAAGAATTCCATAATATTGGGGTGGCTCCATAAATCCGAGCGCTATAGCTACTATAGCCACAAGAAATCCGGCGCCAATAGTCCCCATAATTTCTAATATTACCCGGGCTAGGATAATATCAAGCGGTGTAACTTGCTTATGGAATAAGAGGCTCCCGTTGGCTTCGAATGCCATGACAGAACGCCCAAGGCAATGCCGCCACATAGTGAGAGGGACGTAGCCAGTGATAACAATTGCAGTTGTTGGTAACCCGTGATCATGCGCGGGGCGTATGGCGCTCCAAACAATTGCGACACCAGCGCAAAATAAAATTGGTTCACCAATAATCCAGAGAAACCCTAACCCGTGACGCCCGAAACGGGTATGCAGTTCACGCAACATCAGGGCACCGATTACTCGGAATTGTAGGGCGAATAAAGAAAATAAAGACTGTGGTTTCATTTTAAGGTGGATACTTCTCTAAAATTTACAGCAGCATCTTGGTTGCGCACTTAGCCGAGAGAGGATCTGATACGACAATGCAGTTATCTTACCAAGCTAGAACTCTACAGGGGATTAGCCCACCCTGCAGTTTTCACAATCGGTATGCAGATATAATTGTCCGGAAGGGCATTTTAATGAATACGGGTCGTAATAGATACGGGTAATGGCGGAAGAATGACAAGTCGTGTTTTGCCAAAGAAACGCATCATGGCTTCCACATCCCAGCTTGCCTTCCCGGTGGTGTATTGGCCTGGCTCCCATGGCCAGTAATAGAAAATTGCAGAATTTGTTCCTTGCCGCATGGTCATCTCAGATCCTGTGCTCATGCCTGATTGCCATGTTGTGTTACGCGCTTCTGCTTCTGCCGTGCGTGACTGAAAAAAAAGTACGAGGTTGGGCAGGCGCCATAATGCTGTGTCGAGCGTGAACAGCAGTAAGCCCAAACATGCGAGGCCACGAAGGCATGCAGTCGAAAAATGAAATCTAGGTATGCAACGAGCGGCATATCCTCCAACCAACAGCGCCAGAAGAAGCGAGATTTCGAGGCGAAGGGTTTCGTGGCGTTGGCAGCAGAGAAAACCAAATTCGTAATATGCGCTGGCTATAGTGAGTGCTTGGCAGGCTAAAAGACTAATGCTCAGGGTTGTGAGTGCTCCTATGGATGGACGCAGAGCTGTCGCCCTTAAGGCTGCGAAGCTGGACAAAGCCAAGATGATCTTAAGAACTATCCCGTGGAATATATCACCGCCGTCTGTGCCGCCTGCGCTTGTGTCTATAGGTTGCAGAACTGCGAGGTTATGGAAGAAGGGTACGATGCTCGCCTTGATGCTGGCGAGTGTCATGCCTTGAGTCGGTGAGCTATGCGGGTGCGGCAAACTAATCCTGCCTGCGAGGAGGCGCCAAGCAACAAAACCGCAGCATAACGCAGGGATCCATAAGCCCGGAGGAAGTATATTTCGCGCTCTTACGGCTGCCAACATCTGTACACACAGATAACTTGTGGTGAAAAAGAAGCCAGCTTCACTTGCTGTGGCAGCTACGCTAAGGCAAAGCACGGTTAGCCAAGAGCTCTTACTATTAGTTAACGTTCTCAAGGTAAGGCAGAGTAAGGCCGCAAAAACAGGAAGATGCGCTGCGGCTGCCATAGGCCAGAACATTAAGTCAGCCACAGGGTGGCCGAGAAAAACAATGATCCCGCCTAACGCAAAAAAGAAAAGGCGTGCATTGAGCGGAATATTGCGCGTGAGTAGGGTCGGTAAAAAGGCCAAGGCACCGCACGCAGCCCAGATTACACCAAGTGCGGGGCCAATAAGGGGCACATTGAAATGTGTTATTGCAGCGCCATAAAGGGCAATGACGCTTTCTGAAAGCGGCCGAGGGCTCCAAAAAAGCAGCCGATGCCAGAAAAAATTTCGGCCGTTATGTGCGAAGTTATAAAAATAGTCATACTCATCGCCTTGCCACATGGCATAGGGCAAAATGCAGGCATGTAGAATAATGACCGCACCGGCCAAGATGAGGCAAAGGCCTAAAGCAAGGCGGGCAACAAACATGGATGGTGCGGGCTTTCTAACGTTTAAGCTAAAAATCTTTTTAGAACGTTAGGATATAGAAGGTGTTCTTGCTCAAGTACACGGGCAGCAAGGCTATCGGCTGTGTCATTGGCAAGGACGGGCACACGGGCTTGGCCCAGAATGGGGCCTTCATCAACGCCTGCGGTTACGAGGTGGACAGTGCAGCCATGCTCGGAAGCTCCCTCTGCAATCGCCCTTTCGTGCGTGTGAAGGCCCGGGAATGCGGGAAGAAGGGAAGGATGTATGTTAAGCATTTTCCCTTCCCAAGCGTTCACCAAAAAAGGCGTTAGCACGCGCATATAGCCTGCAAGGCATATGAGGCTGGCACCCGATTTGGCTACAGCATCGTTGACAGCTCGCTCGTGGGATTCACGGTCTTTGCCAAATGCTTTGTGGTCAATTGCAAGCGTAGCTAAGCCAGCATCATGTGCAACTTGTAGGCCCACAGCGTCTGGTCGGTTGCTTAAAACCAAAACGATTTTGGCGGGGAAATCAGGCCGAGCACACGCTTCAATCAGGGCGCGCATATTACTGCCGCGCCCGCTGATCAAAACAGCGATTGGTGTTTTCGTCGTCATATCAGGCGAAGGAAACCGGTGCAGTGAGAGTGTATTGGGTGTCGCTTTCGACGATTTTGCCCATGACGAAGCCAGTTTCGCCGTTTTCAGCCAGCTTGCTGAGCACTTTTTCAGGCTCTGACGTCACGAGCACCATGCCAACACCACAGTTAAAGACGCGCAGCATTTCGTCTGTAGCCACGTTTCCTGTCTGAGCCAGCCATTTGAAAACAGGCGGGATGTCCCAAGCGCTACCATCAACTTCAACGCCCAGACCTTCTGGCAAAACGCGCGGCAGGTTGCCGGGTAAACCGCCGCCTGTAATGTGCGCGCACCCGTGCAGAAGGTTGTTTGCGTGCAGGTCCAGTACGGTGCGCACGTAAAGCTTTGTTGGCGTTAGCAAGGCTTCAGCCAGTGTCTTACCTTCAGCAAAGGGAGCAGTGGCATCCCAAGCAAGGCCAGACATGCGGACAACTTCGCGGACTAGAGAGAAGCCGTTTGAGTGCACGCCCGATGATGGCAGGCCGATAAGGGTATCACCCGCACGGATACCTGCTGGCAAAAGGGCGTCGCGTTCTGCAGCGCCAACGCTAAATCCGGCTAGGTCATAATGGCCCGGCGCGTACATTCCGGGCATTTCTGCCGTTTCGCCGCCTACTAAAGCGCAGCCTGATTCGGAGCATGCGCGCGCAATTCCGCGCACGACGGTAGCGGCGTCTGGCACTGCCAGTTTGCCGGTGGCGAGGTAGTCAAGGAAGAAAAGAGGCGTTGCGCCCTGCACCACGAGGTCGTTGACGCACATTGCAACGAGATCTACGCCGACATTTGCATGTTGCCCGGTCTCAATAGCAACCATGAGCTTGGTGCCAACGCCATCTGTGCAGCTGACGAGGACCGGGTCTTTAAACCCAGCAGCCTTCAAGTCAAACAGGGCACCAAAACCGCCAAGGCTGCCCATTGTACCGGGACGGTTTGTTGCTTTTGCATCAGCTTTAATTTCGTCCACAAATGCATCACCAGCAGCAATATCCACTCCAGCCTGAGCGTAGCTGGCGCCTTGTGTTGTGGTGTGTTCAGGCGAGTTAGGGGCGGGCTGGTCGGTCATGGAAGCACTCCGTGGGTCTAAAACGTGGGGCCCTTCTAGCATTGCTTGGCTGCGCTGTAACGCGCAACACGCATGAGGACATTACACTTCGGGCAAAATGGGTGCTAAGAACACAAAATGATGGTGCAATTGCAACAATTCTGCATGGCCAAGGGGCAAGAGTGAGCAGGTCAGGACAGGCAGATGGTGTGGGGCGGCAATTAGCATTTCCTTTGGGGCAAAGCAGTGTCCTTACCGCGGCGAGGTTTATACCGGCGGCGTCAAATGTAGCAGCGCGTGCTTGGTTGGCCCGACCGCAATGGCCTGATGGTCGTTTATGGCTTTGGGGGGCGCCCGGCACGGGCAAGACTCATCTTTTGACAATATGGGCGCAACAACACAGCGCAAAAATTCTTGATGCCCGTGATTTTGTGTCTCACGCAAAAGCGGAGCGTATCCGTATTGCAGGGCATGTTGCGATCGATAATGCGGATCAAGCGGGGGACGAAGCGACCCTGCTACATCTGTTAAACGACGCTATGGCCCAAGGGGATCGTGTGCTGATGGTTGGGCGTTTGCCACCGTCAAGGACGAAATGTGTTCTAGCGGATTTGGCGAGTCGCTTGCGCGCGACTGCAACGACGGCGACCTCAGAACCTGAGGACGAGCTGCGTGCGCGTTTATTATTATCGCTTTTAGCTGGGCGGCAGCTAGTAGTTTCACAGCAAGTGACAGACTGGCTGTGGAGGCATTTACCTCGTACCGGGAATGCTTTGGTTGAAGCTGTGCAAAGGCTGGATGACGCGGCACTAGCACAGGGCGTTCCGATTACACGCGCCTTGGCATTATCTGTACTGCCCGATTTGCTGCAACCCGATGAGTAATAAAACTATAATGACTTGATGCTTTGACGGGGCGGGATATGCTGTGACACGAAACCTACGTTTGACAGCATTAGTATATATTTAGCAGCGTCTATTGCGCCGTTCCTCCAAGTCCCGGGAAAGATTTAACGTGACGACAGATGATAAGAAGCCCGCTCCTCGCCGTACTCGTCGCCGTACGCCACCAAAGAGCGGCACTCCTGCCACAACGCCACGTACACGTGCCACGGCTGCACGGAGACGCACGACGGTCCCGGTCGTGCAGGATTATGCCGGGATGCAAAACTCACCTGAGCGTTTTTTAAATCGCGAACTGTCATGGCTGGATTTCAACCAGCGCGTCATTGAGGAAGCGGAAAGCCTGAAAAATCCGCTGCTGGAGCGCGTACGGTTTTTGTCGATTAGCGCGAGTAATTTGGACGAGTTTTATTCCGTTCGCGTTGCAGGTCTGGTCGGGCAAGTCCGGGAGGGGATGGTTGTCCGTAGCCCGGACGGTCTTGCGCCAGCTCAGCAACTTGCTGCGATTCGTAAAAAAGCACGGTTTTTGATGGAGGAGCAGCAGCGGGTTTGGGGCATTCTGGAGGCCGAATTAAAAGAAACGGGGATCAGTATCCTATCCCCCGATGCTCTAAATGAGGCGGATTATTCCCAGCTGTCGAATATCTTTGACGAGCGGGTCTTCCCTGTCCTTACGCCGCTAGCAGTAGACCCATCACATCCTTTACCGTTTATTCCCAACATGGGTCTGGCGCTGGTGTTGCGCTTGAAAGATGAGGCAACAGGAAGCCCAGTGATGGACGGTCTGGTGCTGTTGCCGACCCAACTCCCACGGTTGCTGCGCTTGCCTGCGCGGGTGGATGCAGAGGGTAAGGCTTCAAGCGAAATTCGTTTTATTCTGCTGGAAGATCTTATTCGTCTTTTTGCTGCCCGCCTGTTTCCCGGCCTTGGCCTCGGGGAGGCCGGTGTTCTGCGCATCATCCGTGATACGGACGTTGAATTCGAAGATGAAGCAGAGGACTTGGTACGCTCTTACGAAACAGCCCTTAAGCAGCGCCGGCGCGGAGTAGGTATCCACTTGGCGCTGGATCGGCGGTTGCCTGAGGAACTGGGCAGAGAGCTGGGGGAAGAACTGGGCGTCAGCGATGAAGATGTCATGGTGCTGCCGGGGTTTGTCGGAGTGGTGGACCTCAAACAACTCATCGTCGATGACCGCCCGGATTTGGTTTTCCCTTCGTATACGCCGCGTTTCCCAGAGCGTATTTTGGATTATGATGGGGATTGCTTTGCGGCAATTCGAGCAAAGGATATCGTCGTACATCACCCGTTTGAAAGTTTTGACGTGGTGGTGCAGTTCTTGCGGCAAGCTGCACGGGACCCGAATGTCCTTTCAATCAAGCAGACTTTGTATCGTACATCGCGCGATAGCCCCATTGTGCAGGCGCTTATTGAAGCGGCCGAATCCGGCAAATCTGTAACAGCGATGGTAGAGCTGAGAGCGCGGTTTGACGAAGAGGCTAATATTCGCTTGTCGCGCGCCCTTGAGGCCGCAGGCGTGCAGGTGGTTTTTGGATTCACGCACCTCAAAACGCATGCGAAGTTAAGTTTGGTCGTCCGGCGGGAAGGCGGGACTTTGCGCTCATATGCCCATTTCGGCACGGGAAATTATCACCCCATTACGGCGCGAATTTATACAGATATCTCATTCTTCACATGCGACCGTACATTGGCGTCTGATTCCGCCCGTTTGTTTAATTACATGACTGGGTATGCAACGCCTGAAAAAATGGATGCATTAGCGTTCTCGCCCATGACAACACGTTCAACGCTTGAAGCGCTGATTCGGGAAGAGATTGCGCACGCTAAAGCTGGGCGTCCTGCTAAAATATGGCTGAAAATGAACAGCCTTGTTGATGCAGAACTGATTGATATTCTCTATGAAGCATCGCAGGCAGGTGTGAAGGTTGTTGGCGTCATCCGAGGCATTTGCTGCTTGCGGCCCGGAGTGCCGGGCCTTTCAGAGAATATTGAGATTAAATCGATTGTTGGTCGTTTCCTCGAGCATTCGCGTATTTATGCTTTTGGCAACGGGCATCGTATGCCGTCCCATCAGGCGAAGTTGTTTATTTCCTCTGCGGACTGGATGGTACGCAACATGGACTGGCGGGTTGAGACCTTGGTGCCCATCACCAACACGACGGTTCACGCGCAGATCCTTGGCCAGATCATGACTGTGAACATGAAAGATACTTTGCAAAGCTGGACGTTGTCTAAAGATGGAAGCTGGCATCGTATGGCGCCAGGGAGTAAGCCCTTTTCCGCACATGAGTACTTCATGTACAACCCCTCCTTGTCTGGGCGTGGCTCGGCTGCACGGGAAAAGGCCTTACCAGAAGGCCGCCATCCGCGTGGGCGACAAGATCGTGTCCTAGAAGACTGAACTGTTAAAGACTGATTGCAATGCCTCCTTTCTCTCAGCGTTCAGCCATTGTTGATCTTGGCTCAAACTCGGTACGTCTCGTTGTATTTGAAGGTGTGGTGCGAAACCCGCTGCCAATTTTCAATGAGAAGGTAACACTTAAGCTCGGTCGTGGACTGGACGCGAGTGGCCACCTCAATGAAGAGGGGGTTGCCCTCGCTATGGATGTGCTCGGGCGCTTCCATACAGTAGCGCGCGCAATGGGGGCTGAACCATTTGAGGTTGTCGCCACTGCTGCAGTGCGCGACGCAAGCAATGGGCCCGACTTCGTGTCCGCCATTCGTGCCCGCATGCCGGGTGTAACCATCCGAGTGCTTGAAGGGACGGAGGAGGCTGATTACTCCGCCCGTGGTGTTCTCTGTTCCTTGCCTGAAGCTAACGGTCTTGTTGCCGATATTGGCGGTGGTTCGCTGGAGTTGATACACGTTGCGGATAGCCAGTATCATGAGGCAGTAACTACCAAGCTCGGCGTTATTCGTTTGCAGGATAGGGCTCAGGGCAGCGTCGAGCGTGCACGAGAGATAGCTGACGAAATGCTGTCTGAGGTCAATTGGTTGCCGGGTATGACCGGGCGCCCACTTTACCTTGTGGGTGGGGCGTTCCGTGCACTGGCGCGTTTGCAAATTGCCAGAACGCGTTATCCGCTGAGCTTGGTGCATTTATTCACTCTTTCAGAGGGTGAATGCCGCGAAATGGTTGATTGGGTGGTAGACGCGCCACGCCGTACGCTCGAAAAACTACCAAACTCCCCTCGCAAACGCCTTGGTGATGCGCCATTCGCTGCCACTGTCCTGCGCAGCCTGATGGAGAGGGTACGCCCCTCAAAGGTTGTTTTCAGCATCGATGGTTTGCGGGAAGGCTGGTACATGAAGCATGTGGCGTCATCCGTTGCGGGTGGTGACCCTATGACAGCGCTTGCCAATGACATGGCCGGTCGTTTGGCGCGAAACCCTGATTTATCACATGCGCTGGTCGGTTGGACGGCACCTCTTTTCCCAGATGAAACGCCAGTACAAAAACGCCTCCGAACACTGGCCTGTACGCTGTCAGATATTGGCTCCTACGATCATCCTGAATACCGTGGAGAGCAGACATATCAGCGGGTTATGCATTGCCACGGCGTTGGGTTTGAGCATAGCGCACGCGCTTTCATTGGCCTGACATTGGCCGTGCGTTACGAAGTTCCTACGGACTCAGCGCTGATTGAACCGTCACGCTATTTATTGTCCCGCACAGAAGTGGACCGTGCGACCCGTTTGGGCCAAGCGCTGCGCCTTGCCTATGCTTTATGTGCAGGCACGACAGTCCTTCTGGAAGAATGCCGTATTCTTGTTGAAGATGAAAAACTGGTCCTAATCCTTGGGGCGCGCTCTGTGCGGGCTGCGGGGAGCAATGTACGCCGCCGTTTAGAGCGACTTGCTGCATTTATGGGCCTTACAGCCGAGATGCGGGAAGAATAAGCCGGTTTTCAACTAGGCTTTTCTCTATTGCGCTTACCCCGCCGGGTGTCTTTATGGGGCGTCCCGGCGGGTAAATTGCTTTCTGTAGCCGCTTGGCGGAATGCCAACATATTTTGAAAAATGAAGCCTGAGATTGTCGGCACTGCCAAGGCCGACGGCGGAGGCAATTTGCTCCATGGGTAAAATGGTAGTCTCGAGCAGGTCTTTAGCGGCGGCAACGCGTTGGGAAATGAGCCAAAGCCCAAAGCTTGATCCAGTCGATGCCCGGAACTGACGGGCAAGCGTTCTTTCGCTGACCATAGCAAGCTGTGCCAGAGACTTTACGCTCCATGGTTGGGTAAGGTTTGCACGAATGGTATCGAGCGCTCTGGCAAGGTGATTATCCGGCCGGGCATTTACAGGTTTTTCTATGAACTGCGTCTGGCCACCATTGCGGTGAGCAGCAACAACCATTCTGCGGGCGACTTGGTTGGCAATCTCCGCACCAAAATCCTGCCGTACTACATGTAGCAGCATATCAATCCCGGCAGCTGAACCAGCCGATGTCAGCAAACGGCCATTATCAACATACAAGACGTTGGGATCTACGAGAACAGCCGGGTAAAGCACTTGGAGGCGCTGGGCATACCGCCAATGCGTTGTGGCCCTTTGACCATTGAGCATACCGAGGGCTGCCGGCAAAAAAGCGCCCGAGCAAATCGTAACGATACGGGCACCCCGGTGGTACGCGGCAAGGAGGGCGGTGCTGAGTTTTTCAGAGGGAGTGTTGCCGCTAGTGTTCCAGCCCGGAATTACAATGGTGCTGGCGTGCTCAAGCACTTCAAGGCCTGCACTTACGTTTACACCAAAGCCTGCATTGGTTTGCACCAGTCCGGGGTGTTCGGCACAAACGGTAAATTTGTACCATTCCGCGCCCAGTTCGGGGCGGTCCAAGCCGAAGATTTCGGCGGTAATGCCAAACTCAAAAGCGCACAAACCTTCATAGGCGAGAGCGACGACAAGGCGATTCAACGAGGGACGCTGGTTTGGCATGATCCTCATGTTAATTGGCTGGAAAGCCGGTGGCGAGGGGGATCATTCTCGGGACAATATTATTCGTTACTTAAGGAAGAAACGTGATGAATAATGTCCTTAGCACTGCACCAGCTCCCTCTGTGGAGGCTGCGCGGCATTTTGCAGATATTTTGGCTTATGAAACAGATTGCTGGGACACGCATGATGCACTCCAGAAGCCTGCACCTGGTTTTGTTCTGCTCGACGTGAGGGCGCCGGATTTATTTGCTCAAGGGCACATTGCGGGAGCTATTAATATGCCGCATGGCAAGATTATCGCGTCCAAGATGAATCTTTGGCCGGAAAATACGTTGTTCGTTACTTATTGTGCGGGCCCGCACTGCAACGGTGCTGCACGGGCCGCTTTGAGGTTGGCTAATTTGGGACGGCCGGTAAAAATGATGGCTGGCGGCGTGACCGGCTGGTTAGATGAGGGGTTTTCTCTTCAAAAGGGCGACGGCAACGGTCTTTGACCGAAAGTCATAAGCCCAAAGCACGTTTCAACCCTGCGCGATCTTCTTTTACTTCGAAGCCCGGATGGCCTGATTGGAATAGGGTCGCTGTTGCGAGGTTCCCCGTCAGTACCGGGTCAAAACCCATTTCTTGGGCGAGGCTTTGGACCGTATGAACGGCTTCGGGCTGGTCACCGGCAATAGGAATCGCAAGGAGCGGGGCTGGCCGGGCAGCCTCCGCACCGAGTACCGACATATCAATGGAGTTAAATGCGCGCACCAGATATGCGCCGGGGAAGAAACTCTGGCTCAGTCGTCCAATTCCCTGGGCATCGGCTTTAGCGGCCAAGCTGCCATCACGGAACCAATAGGCGTTGGTCGGGTCGATAAGCGTCTTCCCGCGCAGTAGGGGGGCAAGTTCTTGCCCGACGGATGGCAGCGCTTTGTAAGGCACAGCAAGCAGAACAATATCGCCGAAGGTTGCAGCGTTTTGCGGCGTACCTGCTGAAGCAAGAGAGCCGAGTGCACTGGCGGCCGATTGTGCTTCTTCAATGTGCCTTGCTGAAAACATAACGGGATGCCCTGCCTTAACCAGCAGTGAGCCTAGAGTTTGGGCTACGGTGCCAGCACCAATAATACCAATTTTGCTCGGGGTGGCGGCCAAGGCCCGGGTCGTTACCGAGCTGATTAGAGCGAGCGCGGTAATTTTTTGCAAAACTGCACGACGGTTCATCATCATTAATCACCCATAATGCCAGTCATGAGGAACAGGGCCATTGGCACCGCAAACGGGGTCGGTGCCGGGAAAGGGCAAAGCAGCCAAGCGTTGGAGCTGCGTGGTGCTGGGAGCTTGCCGGACAATGTCAAAACTTTGGTTGGGAGGGTAGGCCCCGACAACGCCGAATTGGTCGTTTGCACTGATTTTCATATGGCCAGTCCCGGCGGGTAAAAGCACGATGTCTCCGGCGTGAACCGACACTTTTCGCGCTCCGGGGCCGCCTAGCATGAGTTCGGCCGAGCCGCCGTAAATACCTAAAACCTCGTGACCTTCTGTATGGTAATGATGGAAAGGATAGACCCCATTCCGCCATTGCGGGGGCCACCCGTTGGTCTGAAACAGTTCTTCGAAAGAGCTGGCAGGGTCTGCTTCACTGATGCCGAGTGCATTGCGGTAGAGAATGACCGGGAGCTTCTGGTTATTGGGAACCCAGCCATTCGTGGTGAGCAGAAATGTTTCCGTATCAACGGGCGTGCCTTGAGCAATTGCACGCGCGACGTGTCCGCCAAGAGATAGGCCGAGGCCAGCGAGAACGGCGTTGAAAAAACGACGGTGCATGCCATTCTCCTATTCTTCTGGCGCACGAAAGTGATGCTGCACCCTGTCACGGGTGAAATGTGCGCTCTATTAAAAAAAATGGTAAGAATTCCTCACGAAATCGTGTTTGGCTTGCTGAAAAAGAGCCAACCGATATACACACGCGCATGTCTGATAACGTCACAGTGCACTCGGCCTCAGATGGAGGCTTTTGGTCGGAATTTTTGCGTGGGGTGCGTACCTCACTGCCGGTTATTATTGGCTTTATACCGTTCGGTTTGTTGCTTGGTCGGCAGGCTGTGCAGCATGGTATGACTATGCTGAGTGTTCCGCTTATGACGGGCCTTAATTATGGTGGCGGGTCGGAGTTTGCCGCGGTCAACCTTTGGACAAGCCCATTACCGGTTGCGCTGATTATTTCTGTAACGCTGCTTATAAATTGCCGTCACATTTTGATGGGGGCTGCACTCGCGCCGTGGCTCAAAGACGTGCCACGTAAGCGCGCAGTTTTGTGGCTTTTCCTCATGTGTGATGAGACATGGGCAATCTCTCTTTCAGACACACAAAAAAGGCAGAGATTTAGCTCAGGTTACTATTTTGGCGTCGGGTGGAGCCTGTATGTGACGTGGATCGTCAGTACGTTTTTAGGGGCGTATTTAGGCGGCAGAATTGGTGACCTAACCCAGTACGGCTTTGATATGGCATTTCCGGCCGTATTCTTGGTCATTTTGCGCGGCATGTGGAAAGATCACCGCATGTCCCTGCCATGGGTTGTAAGTTTATTGGCTGGTGTTTTGGTCTATCGTTGGTGTCCCGGTGCTTGGTGCGTGCCCGCTGGCACAGTGGCCGGCGCTGTGACGGCAGCGTGCGTTGTGAGGGGAGTAGAATAATGGACCGTGACACTCTCCTGACTATCCTTGGTATGGGCCTGACCACATATTTGACGCGCATTGGTGGTTACGTTCTGCTGGGTGGGAAAACGCTCTCTCCCCGTGCAACGGCCATGATGGATATTATTCCCGGCTGCGTGCTGATTTCCGTTCTGGCACCGAGTTTTGCAACCGGCAGATGGTTTGACCTGGCCGGACTGGGTATAACGGTATTGGCTGCAATGAAATTACCTTTGCTGCCGACTATGGCAATAGGTGTGATTAGCACGGGCTTTCTGCGCGCCGTTTTTGCGCCGTAAGCACGACTAGGCGGTTCGGCCTTATTTGCCGCTATGCAATACCCTCTATAGTCTGCGCGGTGAGTACAGGAGGTAATATGCTTCAGGAAGCACCGTTCCGGACGGCCCTTATAGGCTATGGGTATGCTGGGCAGACGTTCCACGCCCCGTTGATTACGGCAGAACCAAACCTAAAACTTGTCTGTATCGCTTCGCGCCAGAAAGAGAAGGTCCAGTCAGACTATCCGGGCGTTACGGTCGTGTCCGACCCGCTTGCGGCGGTGACGTCGGAGCATGTTGATTTGGTGGTTATTGCATCACCGAACGATACACATGCAGCTTTGGCAAAGGCGGCGTTGCAGGCTGGTAAGCATGTTGTCGTTGATAAGCCTTTTGCGTTGGACGTGGCCGAAGCGCGTGACGTTGTAAAGGCTGCGGCAAGCAATGGCCGTTCGCTCACGGTCTTTCACAACAGGCGCTGGGATAGTGACTTTCTAAGCATTAAGCAGATTATTGATGCGAAAGAGATCGGAGAGGTCACACATTTCGAATCACATATCGATCGTTTCAGGCCTGTTGTGCGCGATAGGTGGCGTGAGGGCTCGGGGCCTGGTGCGGGTATTTGGTTCGACCTTGGCCCGCACTTGATTGATCAGGCTTTGCTTTTATTTGGTATTCCGGAGCGCGTGACAGCGTCTTTAGCTCAAATGCGTAAAGGTGCTTTGTCGGATGATTGGGCTCACGTCGTTTTGGAGTACAACGAGCAGCGGGTTATTTTGCATGCGAGCATGCTTGTTGCGGGCGGTTCTCCTCGATTTATCGTTCACGGCACCAAGGGTAGCGCTATCAAAGCGAAGCCAGATGGGCAGGAGGCACAGCTCTTGAATGGCCTGCGCCCCGGCGCGCCGAATTGGGGCTGCGACGACGATACGATTCAGGTCCATGATGGACAGGGGGGCGTATATCAAAGGCCTGCTACCTCTGGCGATCAAGGCCAGTTTTATAAGCAGATTGCTCTTGCCTTGAACGGCGGCGCAAATCCCGTTCCGCCTTTGCAATCGGTTGGTGTTATGGCCGTTTTGGAGGCGGCAATTCATTCAGCGCGAAGCGGTAAAAGCGTGAAGCCAGAAGTATCTGATTTGGAGCGATCCGCCTGGGTTTAAGTACTGGCATGGTTGTGCCAATCCCCCTATTGGCAGCCATGCGGGGGATTAGAGGTTGCGCCTTTAGAATGATTTGAGCAGGCGTTGAAGGTAATCTAACTCACTTTGTGGGCGTGTGCGGTCAGCGGCACGACGGCGAAGTTCCTGCTCGATATCGCGAGCACGGTCGCGGGTATTTTTATCTGGTATGTGCGCATCGCTGTCTTGCCCGTCATGGCCTTCACCCATGCTGCGGCCAAGCGGGTCCTGATTTTTGCCTTGTGAAGGCTTACCCGCCCCGCTCTGGCCAGAGCTTGAGCCGCTCCCTGAGTCATCATCGTCATCATCATCTGGATCGGAAGAGCCAGATTGGTCACCGTTCCCTTGAGATTGCTGCGAAGACTTTTGGGAGCCATCAGGCTTATGACTGGGGGGCGAGGGGGGAATAAAGCTGAGCTTGCTCTGACCGTCACCTGAGGATGATTTTTGGTTTTTCTGCATTTGCTGGTTGGCCTGTTTGAGGTCGTCCAGCACTTTTTGCTCAGCTATGGCCGCATCTTGGTCATGTCTTTCCGCAAGAGCATGACGCGCAGTAAGCATATCAGCTTTTGCTTTATCGAAAGCTTCAGCTTTTTTGCCGGTCGTATCCTGAGTGTGTTGCCCAAGAACACCGTCTAAAACCGTTAAGGCACGCTGTAATGCATGGTCTTCGCGGCGTTGAGGGGCCTGCGATGCGACGGTTTTCTCATCCACTGGTAGCGTCTGAGACGGTTTATTGTTGCTGCTGCTGGCGGGGGGTTGCATGCCAAGTTGCTTCAGCAAATCCTCGGTCGACATTTTGCTAATGTCTGTTGGCTCGTCATCTTGCGTCGATTGGGCTGCTTTATGCGCTGCAGAGAGGCGTTGCTGTGTATGATCCAGCAATTCTGTTTCCCGCCGAATAAGATCCCGCAGCGCAGAGCGGTCGAGCCGTGCTTCGGCTTGTGCTTTCATCGTTTGGGCAAGGTTAAGCACGTCTTCCGGTCCTGCCTGCCGCATGTGCTCAGCCATATCTTCCATGTCTTGCAGGGTTTTGAGCGCATTTTCCGCTTGGCCCTGCATTGCTTGGGAGTGGAGCTGCGCTAGTGGCGCGGAAAAGGGGTCGGAATTTGCCGCACCGGAACTCGGCATAATGACGCCCGTCTCCGCAGCGCGCTTAAAGAGGAGGCTCATTCGGTAAGTGAGGGCTGATTTGAGGGCATCTGTAAGGTTTTGCAGAGTCTTCTGCGCTTCGAGCGATGCCATTCCTTGGTCGGTAGCGCTGAGATTATTTAAATATTGGCGTAATGCCTCTTCCGCAGCCCGCACAGAGGCCGCCGCATTTGCTGTTTCAGGGCCATCATGCTTGAGGTCTTCGACGTAAAGAGCGAGGTTCCATAACGCACCTGTTATAGCCTCTGCGTGTTCAGGCGCGTTGGGTGTAAAGTCGGGCAGGTGCGTTGCCAGCAATGTAAGTGTGGTCAATACAGGGCGAGATGACGGTGCTTCAGTCAAAAGAAATAATTCTTTTGATGCGTCCGCCGGTGTTTCTTTACCGAGCATAAGCCGTGCCCGTAGAGCGACGAGAGCTCGGGCTAGCGGGTCAGTGAAGTGTCGGGCGCCAAGACGGAAGTGTACAGTCTGGCTTTGGGATTCTTTGCCAGAGACGCTTTTGGCATGAAGGGTGGCAGCTACTTCCATCCCCGCTAGAGGGTCGTCTGAAAGGTCCGGCTGTGCCGTGCCGGCTGCGGATTTAGGATGTTGGTTAAGGGGAATCCTCACGTGTCGGGCGGCGCCGAGGCCGTCGGGGGCGGTAATAATGGCTTCAAGGGATTCTATCCCGTAAGGCTGCTCAACCTTCCATGGTAGAGCGGTACGCCACGACGGATCATTTGTGAGGGTATCACGGAAGGGGCCCGGTTTGCCGTTCCAACGGACAACAGGTGCAGGGTTGGGAGCGATGCTGATAGGCCATGATCCAATGCTCCGGCCACGCACACTCAAACGCAGTGTTCGGGTATTGTGCAGTGTGGCCTGTAATTTCCAGCTTCCTGCGCCTAAGGTTTCAAGCCCGGTAATTGCTGCACCGTGCAGTCGGGGCTGCCCGGAAGCGTTGCTTACAACAGCTGAGAAGTGCGCGCCTTCTGGAAGTGGTGGGATGGCTGATGAGTTTTGATTTAAAAAAATTGGTGCACCAGGCGCGTAAGAAGGAAGATCGACCCATGCTTGCAGCGTTGGCATGGGTGTATCGGCATCGTCCTGCCCGGGGACATACCCAGCCCAAAGGCGCGATGGGCCGTGTGAGCCAGCCACGGCAAAGCTGATAATAACTGCGGCAACAAGCCCAGCAGATAATTTACGTGTTTGGGTCGTAATCCGTAGCTTTGGGAGGCCAGCTTTTAGAGGGCCAATGCGCTGTAGTGTTTGTTGGATATGCGTGACCCAGAGTGCATTTTGATCTGCTGATGTTCGGTCTGTTGCAGGTTTGTCCTGCAGCGTCAGCAGAGGGTTATGTGCAAGCCCGGATGCGAGCTCAATGCGCCGATCAACCTGTTCCGCGTTTGCTTTTGGAATGCACCGCAATTTCAGCCATAAATAACGGATAACGGCAATAAAAAGCCCAGCTTCCAGCAAGAAATGTAGAATGTCGGGGAGGCTCTGAGGCAATCTTAGTAAGCATGAAATACTGTAAATGCCGAGCAGTATTGCAGGGTATTTGAAGGCAGGGAGCGCACGCTCAAACCATATGACACGTGCGGCTCGTTGCCGAACGCTGCTTAGGTGGCGTAATTGCTTTGGGGTTTGGGGCGTGCGCTCAGTCATGGAAAATTTTAGAGCCAGTCCGGCAAAGTTTCAGCGGCGATTAATTCAGCTATGCTCTGCCGCTTGCGTATACAGCTCCAGCGACCGTTATCGACTAGTGCCTGTGCCACAAATGGACGCGAGTTATATGTCGAGCTCATGACGGAACCATAAGCCCCGGCATCAAGAAAAGCGACCAAGTCACCGCGTTGTAGTTTGGTTGGGAGTGGACGGTTACGGGCAAAAACATCGCTGCTTTCGCATACAGGACCAACGACATGCCATGGTTTGAGCGTGTCATGTGCAAGAGTGGGGGAGACGGGTACAATTCCGTGCCATGAATCGTACATGGCTGGGCGCGCCAAGTCGTTCATCCCACCATCAACAATAAGAAAATCGGGCGTTCCACGGGCGGGGTTTCCCGCTTTGGTTTCGATAACACGGGTGATGAAAAGCCCTGTTGGTGCTGCTAACCAGCGCCCTGGCTCCAAACCAATGGTAACATCCAATCCGCCAAGCGTTTCAGCTATAACACCAGCGAGCATGTCGGGGGCGGGAGCAATTTCGTCACGGTACGAGATGCCGAGCCCCCCACCACAGTCGACAATTTCAACTGTCTGACCTTGGCTACGCAAAGCGCGGACCATCTCAGCAAGGCGCTCATAGCCCCGTCGGAAAGGCTCCGCCGCAAGCATCTGGCTGCCTAGATGCACCGCTAAGCCAATGACGTGAATGGCCCGGAATTTCTGTGCTTCCACGTAGAGAGAAAGGGCTTGGTCGTAGGCGATCCCGAATTTATCGTCTGCGCGCCCCGTTGAGATTTTATCGTGTGTTTGTGCGTCTACATCGGGGTTAACCCGCAGGGTAACGCGGATACGAAAACCATCGCTGCTGGGCGCTTCCTCAGCAAGTGCGGCTAAACGGTAGAGTTCTTCTACGCTTTCAACGTTAATTTGACCGATTCGTGCGGCAATTGCAGCTCGAAGCTCTTGATCGCTTTTTCCAACGCCAGAGAACACGATTGCTTCAGGCGCAATGCCAGCAGCCAGAGCGCGTGCCATTTCACCGCCGCTCACAATATCGACGCCGTAGCCACAATCTTTCAAAATGCGGAGCGTCGCTTGGTGATCTTGTGCCTTCATAGCGAAATGAAAGCTCATCGGAAGGTCGCGTGCTGTGAAAGCCGCTTTGAGGTCTGCCGCACGGCGCCTGAGCGTGCCTGCACCCGTTATCCAGCATGGTGTGCCCAGTTCGCGGGCAATATGCTCAACGGGTACATCTTCAAACAACAGACCATCGCGAGGATCCATCCGCAAAGAGGGGCGGCTGGCGAGAAGATCGTTGGGAGTTGGGTCGGTATAAAGGGTGCTTGTCATGACGTGGAAAGCCTATCGCACCATGAAGCCCCTTCCAAGCCATCACTTCTGTAATTAAAGGGGAATCTGTAAGCTAAACTCTTTGGTCCTGTCTCGCTCGTGGCTTTACGGTCTCAAGGGTAGCGGAAGTTATATTTTGGTCTCAGGTGACTGTGGTCAATCATGTTGAGTGGAGTTCTAGATGATGAGCGATTTGCAAAGTTTAATTAACGCGGCATTGGCGGCCCGTGAAAAAGCATACGCTCCTTATTCCAAATTCTCGGTTGGTGTGGCGTTGCGTTCAGCAGGGCAAGTTTTTAGCGGGTGCAATGTAGAAAATGCTGCATATCCGCTCGGTAGCTGTGCAGAAGCTGGCGCTATTTCCGCAATGGTCATGGCAGGTCAGGCGAATATTGAAGAAATTGTAGTCGTAGGTGGTGAAATGCCATGTACGCCATGTGGTGGATGCCGCCAAAAGCTGCGTGAGTTTGGTGCGCCAGATTTAAAGGTGCATATGGTCAATCCGCGTGGTGATATTCTACTGCAGCGCAGTCTAAGCGATCTTTTGCCGGACTCATTCGGTCCAGAGCATTTGGGCTAGTGTAGTATTTGCTTCTTTATTTTTGGTGTGTATTGTAACTTTGAATAATTATCAGGGATAAATCCAGTGGAAGATAGCACTACGAAAACTCTCTCTAGTTATTCAAAATTACCGAAGCGAATATTTGAAAATGATGGCATTTGGCCCGACCCAAAATATAAAGTCTCCTTAGTAGCTTGTGCCCGTTGGGAAGCTGGTTACATAAATGAATGGCTAATGTACCATCAATCTATTGGTATTGATCACGTTTATTTATATTGTAATGATGATGATCCTATTGCTTTATATGAAAAAGTTATTCCCTATACATTAGGGAATAATCCATTTGTAACTTTTATTCATTACCCAAAAATTGGCCTGCAATTTCAGATGTATTTCCACTTTAACCGGAATTATATGCCTGAGACCGAATGGTTTATGTTTTTAGATATTGACGAGTTTTTTTTGTATTCGCTCGTTTGTAGGAATTACGCCTTTTTTAGCTTCATTCCCAAGCGACATGGAAGCTCTTTACGTCAACTGGTGTAGTTTTGGGCATAACGGCCACAAAACGCGACCTGAGGGCAGTGTGCTCATAAATTATACAAGAAGAGAAGACGGAGTCACGCCGTTTACGAAAGTTCTCGTTAAATCAAGATCATTTCCTTACCAAGAGTTTTTCAAAAATCCGTCCCATCCGATCCAGCATGAGTATAATACTCTAAAAAAAATTAAGTCTTACAACGTTTTATCAGAAAGTATGAGTGAATATTATTCAGAGTTTCCCAAAAGCGCGTGGGATTTCTTGCATAAGCATAATAGAAGAAAGTCAATAGTCGGAAAGGCATTCATTGCCCATTACAATATTAAATCCGATGAGGATTTTGATTTGAGAGTGAAGCGTGGGTTGAAGGGCGATTACGCAGCAGAAAAAATGTGGGGTGATAAGACGGAAGAAGAAAGAAAAATGCATCACCACTGGACTAATGCCGTCGAGGATTTATGCCTGCACGACTACTGGTACAATTATCTCGCGCAAAAGGCATGGTCGACTTCGCCGTTTCCAAAGCCTCGATGGCCGCTAATTACACATAATGCGAAAGCCACGCAGAGTTCGACGCTTCACCCGTGTAGTCCTAGCGAAGATGCTGCTAAGCTTATTAACCAAGCACCCAGAGGGCATTCTCAAGCACATACAGGGTTAGAAAGCAGGCCTTGGTGGCAAATCGAATTTGAAGAGATAAAAAAAATCCACGAAGTTAGGCTTTTCAACCGCTTGGATGGTGTTTTCGAGCGGATGAATCATTTCGCGCTTTTGACATCTAGCGATCAAGAGGTCTGGTTCGAGTTTTACGAACGAACGTCTGATGAGCCGTTTGGTGGGATGGATGGAACCCCGTTCGTTTGGGTTTCTGATGAAGGAATCGTAGCGCGTTGGCTTCGAATCGAACTGCGTGGTGAGCCTAATTATTTAAACCTAGATCAGGTAGAGATTTACGGGACAAGCCTGAGCTGAGGTACAAAAAAACCTGCCCGGAGAGGGGCAGGTTTTTTTGGGAGGGCTCTTTTGCGTTTAGCGAGGAGCCATGACCATCAGCATCTGCCTGTTTTCAAGGCGAGGCATTTGCTCAATCTTAGCTTTTTCTTCGACTTCGATGCGGATGCGTTCCATCATCTTTGCGCCGAGCTCTTGGTGGGCCATTTCACGGCCTTTAAAGCGCAAAGAGACCTTTACCTTGTCGCCCGCGTCCAAGAAAGCATGAATGGCTTTGAGCTTTGTCTGGAAGTCATGCTCACCCGTACCCGGGCGGACCTTTACTTCCTTGATCTCAATAACCTTTTGCTTTTTACGAGCTTCGTTCTTTTTCTTCTGTTGCTCGTACTTGAACTTACCGTAGTCAAGAATTTTGACGACGGGTGGTACAGCTGTTGGGCTGATTTCGAGTAGGTCGAGACCAGATGCAAACGCGCGCGTTAGAGCATCGCGCGTCGACATGATCCCTTGCATTTCACCTTCCTCATCGATGAGGCGGACTTGAGGTACGCGGATCTCTTCGTTGACACGTGGTCCTTCACGTGTGGGCGCACTCTGCATCGGCGGTCTAGCTATGGTCAGCTCCTGTCGTCAGTTTCTTAACTGTGTCTCTGTCGCGCTTTCCCAAGAATGGCCTTGGGAAAGCGGCAGAACATTACCTCTCAGCACATAGTCTTGTGACACGATCCGTGCAAGAGGATTACGCGTCTTTGGTGGACAAACGTGCGAGATCGGGGGGTGTTGCCTCCGCGGAGAGTGCGCTGAGAGCTTCATCAAGCGTGAGAATGGTCTGTTGAGCGCCACCTAGGCGGCGCATGGCAACTTTGCGTTCTTCTGCTTCACGTCGCCCGACCACCAGAATTACGGGGACTCTGGCAAGGCTATGCTCGCGAATCTTGGCGTTGATCTTGTCGTTGCGTGTGTCGGCTTCTGCCTGAAGGCCAGCGGCTTTGAGGGCGCTCACAACTTCATGCGCATAGTCGGCCGCATCGGACACGATGCTTGTCACAACGATTTGTGTCGGTGCCAGCCAAAGCGGGAACTTCCCGGCATATTGTTCGATCAAAATGCCCAAGAAGCGCTCGAAGCTACCTAGAATAGCACGGTGCAGCATGACCGGGCGGTGGCGCTGGCTGTCTTCTCCGATGTAAGAGGCGTCCAAACGCTCTGGCAATACGTAGTCGACCTGCAGCGTGCCGCACTGCCAGTCACGTCCAATGGCATCTGTGAGCACGAATTCCAGCTTCGGACCATAAAACGCGCCTTCGCCGGGGTTTAACTCGTAGTCCACACCGACAATCTCGCACGCTTTCTTCAAGGCGTTTTCTGCGCGGTCCCACGTTGCATCGTCACCAGCACGGGCTTCGGGACGATCCGAGAATTTGACACGGAAACTTTCGAAGCCAAGATCTTTATAGACTTCAGCGAGCATACGAACGAATTTTGCCGTTTCGTCGGCAATCTGCTCTTCCGTGCAGAAAACGTGAGCGTCATCTTGGGTAAAACCGCGGACGCGCATGATGCCATGCAGAGAGCCTGAAGGTTCATAGCGGTGGCACGCGCCAAATTCTGCCATTCGCAAAGGAAGTTCGCGGTATGAACGCAGGCCGTGACGGAAAATTTGCACGTGGCATGGGCAGTTCATGGGCTTAAGCGCGAGTGTTTTATCTTCATCTTCCACTTGGGCGATGAACATGTTCTCGCGGTACTTGTCCCAGTGGCCCGAGGCTTCCCACAGGGCGCGGTCTACGAGTTGCGGTGTACGTACTTCTTCGTAGCCGTTTCGCTCTTGAGCGCGGCGCATGTAGTCTTGGAGGACGTTGTAAAGACGCCACCCTTTGCGATGCCAGAAAATTTGGCCGACAGCCTCTTCTTGAATGTGGAAGAGGTTCATTTCGCGGCCAATGCGGCGGTGGTCACGCTTTTCTGCTTCTTCAAGGCGAAGCAGATAGGCGTTTAGTTCTTTCTTGTCGCGCCATGCTGTGCCGTAAATACGGGTGAGCATGGGGTTGCGGTGGTCACCGCGCCAATAAGCACCTGCAACGCGCATAAGCTTAAACGCATTACCGATGTCGCCAGTGCTGCGCATGTGCGGGCCACGGCACAGATCAAGCCATTCGCCTTGGCGGTAAATAGAAATCGCTTCGCTCTCGGGTAAGTCCCGGATCAGCTCCGCTTTGAAGTTTTCACCGCGCTGTTCGAAAAATTCGATGGCAACGTCCCGGTCCCAGACTTCACGCGAGAAATCAGCGTTGGCAGCAATGATTTCATGCATCTTGGCTTCGATAGCTTCGAAGTCATCGGGGGTGAAGGGCTTGTCGCGGGCGAAGTCGTAGTAAAAACCATCTTTGATGCTCGGGCCAATGGTTACTTGCGTTTCAGGCCATAAAGACTGTACCGCCTCAGCCAAGACGTGCGCCGTATCGTGGCGGATCATCTCAAGGGCAGCATCGTCTTTTTTGGTAATGAAACGAATGCTGGCGTCATGCTCAATTGGCGTAGAAAGGTCGAGCTGCTTTCCGCCAATTTCCATGGCAAGCGCGGCTTTGGCAAGGCCCGGACCAATGGATGCCGCGACTGTCGTGCCCGTCACGGTCCCGTCGAAGGTGCGGACGCTTCCGTCGGGTAATGTGATGGCGGGCATGAGGCGCTCCTTTAAGCAGACGAAGCATTTGCCGTAGGGTTACGTCAAATGCCACAAAACAGAATGGGCTAAATGGCCTTATTCTACCTCATGCTGCAAGACCCAGCGTGAGGAAAGTCTGCGAGAAAAGTACCTTTAATGCGGGCTTGGTAGGGTAAAAGGTGAAATTTGTAGGGGGTTAGGTCGCCGCCCTTCTGCCCATCCTGCATCCAAGAAGTGAATGAGAGGCCATATCCCGTAATAGGCGTCAGTGGCGACGTCAGGATTTTCGTGCGCGTAGGCTATGGGATCGAATGCAGCGTATTCGTGGGTAGTCTCACGTTCTGAGCCACGGTGTGCCAAAAAATTATAGGGTGCGGTAATAGGAAATTGAGGGTGAGAGCCTTGCCCGAGAAGAGCCTTCACATCGAGCCCAAGCGATTGCATTCGTGCAATGACGTCAGGGGCATAAATGTCAGGTTTATCCAAGTATTCAGCCAGAAAGCCGGTGTAGTCGCGCTGAAATAAGTGCAGTAGGTGGTAGCTGGCCTGTGATGTCAGGGGGCGGTCATGAGCGATAAGGTCAAGGGGGTTTTGCCCATCGGGCGTGTGTAATTTCTGGCGAGCAAATTGCTTGATGGCTTCGTAGTTAGGGCGATTGTGAAGATGGAGGTAAACAAAGGGAGTACGCACACAGCGGTCTTTGTAACAACTTGTCGGTGCGTGAAGGCCACGGTCCAAGGTTTCGATGCTGTTTGCGTGGAAAAGTGCTCTTGGTATGTGCTGAGGGCGAAAATACCCCGGGGCATTTGGAATATTGAGTAAGACGCGATCCGTCACCAAAGTGGCAAGGTCTGACTTCAGGTTTGCAAATTCTGCGATGATCTCAGACGGGGTAACGGAAAAGCGGTCGAGGAAAAGGGCAAGAAACTCGTCGCAATCCATGGGGAGTGCAAAGTCGTAGCCGCCTTCCTTGTCCCAGTTGCGGATAATCTCGGTAAAAATAGCGCCTTTATTCAGAAAGTCTTCGTAGCGGTCGTGGGATCGGATGATTGTTACGCCGCGCTTTTCATAACGTGCTTGCACACGAAGTGTGTGTTCGTCTGTTGAGCCATTATCGACTACGGTCAGATTTTCAAAGCCGAACAGCGTGCCGTGCCAACGCAGCCAAGGTTCCAGCATGTCGGCTTCGTTTTTTTGCATCGTGACACAGCGTATTCGGGTCATGGGGGGAGTAAAGCCTCAAGCCGTTCGGGTTGAATGGTCGCCAAGTCGGGAGCGGATAGGGTCCGTGTGCGGCCCGGTGTAATGCCTAGAGGGGCAGCGAGTCGGGGGTCACTGTCTTTGCTGAAGAGCGTTATTGTGTGTGCGTCCATTGCAGCGGCAAGATGTAAAGGCCCTGTGTCGTTGCCGATCACACAGCTTGAACGATGCAACACGCCAGCAAGTTCAGTCAGTGTCGTTTGTCCGACAAGGTTTGTTGCTTCAGGGCAGGCGGCGTGTATTGCACTTCCTAAGTCTTGTTCGGCAGGGCTGCCGACGATGACGACGTGCTTTCCTTGTTGCGACAGATTCTGTGCCAAAAGGATAAAACGCTCCAAGGGCCATCGCTTTTGCGGCCGGTGCGGAGCAGCGCCCGGCACGAGTACCACATAAGGTTTTGCTATTTCGGCCCCTTTATTGGTCAAAAAATCCGGTACTGTACGGGCGAGCACGGGGATTCGCGCGTGGTGTAATTGGTCGTTCAGCCGGGCGAGGGTGTGCATATCGTCGCGGTGGGGGTTAGCGTGCAGGGCGCTGCAACCGCGTGATATTCCTGACCAGTGCAGACCGCGCGGGGCAAGGCTCCGGTAACGGGCTGAGCGTCCGGATGTTTGCAAGTCAAACACGGCGTCTTGTTTTTGAAATAAGCGCCTGAGGTGAAGAAAGCCTTGTGGGCGTCTAAGCGTCGGGCGTGAATCTATTTGAATTTCGTCAAACCAAGGGCAGCTTTGGGCCAGCTCAACAAAGGGGGGTGTTGTAAGGAGTGTAATGTGGGCGTTTGGGAATGCCGCTTTGATGGACGCAAAAGCACCGAAGGCTTGAACGAAATCCCCCAGCGCGCCGAGCTTTATAATGAGGATACGTTCCATGGCGTGGCAGGAGGCCTTATCGCGTCAATGTAAGCGACGTGTTGGGACCTGCGCGCATAGTAAGCGACGATGCGCGCAGGGATAACGTCTGGATTAAGCGGAGGTGTCGAGGCCTGTCGTGGCCTTGTCGCCGCTAGGTGCTCCCTTGGCTACAATAACCATGGCAGCTTTAAGCAGGCGTCCTTTGAGCAACCAAGCAGGCGTCCATGCCTGCATGACATGTCCTGGCTCGTGCTCATCGGAAGGCTGTTCGGCCATGGCTTGATGCAAGTTTGCGTCGAAGGGTTTGCCCGTTGGGTCTTCGCGCGTGATGCCATTGCGCTCAAGGATGCCTAGGAAAGAACGCTCGGTGCTTTCGAATCCTTCGCGGAGCTTTGTGATGAGCGAATCTTCATCTTCAGCCTGCGGAGGGAGCGATGCGATGCCGCGCTGAATGTTGTCAGCTGCTTCAACGACGTCTTTGGCAAATTTTTGGATGGCGAACTGGCGCGCATCGTCCACATCGCGCTTGGCACGGTTGCGGACGTTTTGTGCTTCAGCTTCTGATCGGACCCAGCGGTCTTTAAAATCAGCGACTTCAGCTTCTAGCGCAGCTATGCGTGCCTCAGGGGAGGTATCCTCTGCAGCTTGTTCAGCTGTCGCGGTGGTTTCGTCATGTGCCACGGTGGTCTCGACGCCCTGCTCAGGCGCGTCGTGGGCCGTTTCCGGGGTGTGGTTTTGGTCTGTCATGTCACGACCTTTTTCTCTGTGGGACGGGCCGACACGCGGCCCCGTTCTCCACAAGGACATAACGCCGATTCCTCCGAAGGCAAGAGGGAAGCGTTCAAAGAGGGGTTGCAACTGGCGCTGATGTCATTGAAATGCCTTTATGTCAGCCTGAAATAGGGTGCTGTTTTGCGCCATTCGGGTGCAATGTTATTTTTTCTTCAGGAGATGGATCTCTTTCATGGAGAGCACTCGCCCTTTTTCATCATCACCTGCGCCGTCACCGGCTGCGCCTATCATTGCGCTTGTGGATGATGACCGTAACATTTTGGCCTCTGTGCAAATGACCCTCGAAGCTGAAGGGTTCATCGTGCATACTTATACGGATGGAGAGAGTGCCCTACAGGGTATTGTGTCGCGCCCTGTGAGTTTAGCTGTGCTGGACGTTAAAATGCCGCGTATGGACGGCATGGAACTGCTCCAACGGCTGCGTGCGCGCTCCACATTGCCAGTTATTTTCCTCACATCGAAAGATGAGGAGTTGGACCAATTGATGGGCTTGCGCCTCGGGGCCGATGATTACATCACCAAGCCGTTTTCGCAGCGTCTGCTCATTGAGCGGATCAGAGCGCTCTTACGCCGACAGGATGCGAGCCGAGCGGAAGCGACTGGCACGGCAGCACGTGGTGCAGCCCTTGTACGAGGCCAGCTGTCGTTGGACGAAACACGGCATCAATGCTTGTGGAATGGCCAAGACATCGCATTAACCGTGACGGAGTTTTTGCTCGTTAAGGCTTTGGCGCTCAGGCCGGGCATGGTGAAGTCCCGCGATCAGCTCATTGATGCTGCTTATGGCGATAATATTTACGTCGATGACCGTACAATCGATAGTCATATCAAGCGGGTAAGAAAAAAATTCCGGCAGGTTGATGACGAATTTAACTATATTGAGACGCTTTACGGCATTGGGTACCGTTACCGGGACGAATGATATTTATAAGCCGTTTTTTGCAAAATTTTTGGGGCCTAGCAGTGTGAGGGTGCAAGCGTGAGTGACGGATCGTTATCCCCGTTGCGGGATGAGGAGCGGCGCGAGCAGGGTGAGGTTCGTAAGCACATTCTTGCTGCTCAACGCGGATTTGGTTTCTGGAAAGGTTTCGTGCGTTTCGTGGCAGTGAGACGGCGTGTCGCCGGTTTGTTGCCACCACGCCGTGCCATGACGCCGCTCTTGGTGCGTATATTGCTGCTCAATATTCTGCCTCTCGCGCTTTTGGCCATGACGCTGCTGTTTTTGGATCAATTCCAAAACTCTTTGCTGGAAACCGATGTGAATGCGCTGCGTGAGCAGGCGCATATCTATGCAGGGGCGGTTGGGCAGTTTGCCGCGAAGCCAGCGCCCCGTGGCCACAGCCTGCCCGGAGAAGATTATGTGCTGGATGTTGGGCTTGCGCGGTCCTTCTTGGCACGCCTGACAGAACCTAGCCCCAACGCGACAGCCCGTCTTTTTGACCCTGACGGGAAGCTGGTGGCGGATAGCCGTGAAGATCGCCAGCCCCATACCGCACCGCACCTCGAACGCAGTACTACCCCTGCGGGCGCACAACACACGGACGACACTGCAGCCGCTGCTGAGACGAAAGACACTACGCCGCGAAAACTCACAACGGGCCGTTCGGTTGAAGCGTTTTACGATTGGCTCGTCTCATTACTACCGCTCACGTCTAGTGAGGGTATTGTCACGCTCAACACCCCGGACCCGATACCTGACGCCCCCGTTGGAGAGGCATCGAGCGAGGCGAAGCAGCGTGCTTCGAGGTCTGCAGAATTACCGCCTTTTATCCGCAGGCTGCCGGACCATCAGCTTGCAATCACGGTTGTTGAGCCGGTTATCCATGAAGGGCTGACCGTTGGCATTATTCAGTTAACCCGGCAGGCGCCAGAAGTGGATCGCTCTCTTTTTGAGGTGCGGTCTTCGATTTTGTCTCTATTTTTAGTCGCACTGATGATGACGGTCTTACTGTCATTTTACCTGTCTCGTACGATAGCACGGCCATTACTGAGCTTGGCCAGAGCATCAAGAGAGATGCGCGAAGCAGATGGTCGGCGTGATCTCGTGCCTGAGCAGTTGCTCACACGCCGCGACGAAATCGGTGTGTTGGCACGATCGCTGCGTGGAAGTGCGCTCGCACTTTGGGCGCGGATGGATGACATTGAGCGGTTCGCTGCGGATGTGAGCCACGAAATAAAAAACCCATTATCGTCCATTCGTTCAGCTGTGGAGACACTTCCTCGCATCGTGCTGGCTGACCGTCGGGAGCGGCTTTTGTCAATCATGACAAGTGACGTTAAACGGTTGGACCGGCTCATTACCGATATTTCTGATGCGAGCCGTATTGATGCGGAGTTGTCCCGCGCAAGGCCTGAACCTGTTTCGGTCGTGTCTCTACTTTCGATCCTTGTCGAAATGCATCAAACGACGCGTAAGCCTGATGCGCCAATTTTGCGCTTGGATGTGCCGGAGAACGGCCCAGCTTTGAAAGCTTGGGCTGTTGAAGACCGGCTGGTGCAGGTCCTGCGGAACTTGATCGGGAACGCCATTTCGTTTTCGCCTGAGCGGGGTGTAATCGCATTGCACGCAAGCAGCCGGACAATAGCTGGGACCGGCCCGGGTACCGGAAATATCGTTGAGATTACCGTCAGTGACCAAGGGCCGGGTATTCCGGCTGGTAAATTGGAAAGTATCTTTGACCGTTTCTATTCCGAGCGTCCGCAAACAGAGCATTTTGGTCAGCACTCTGGTTTGGGGTTGGCCATCAGTCGGCAGATCATCAACGCTCTGCGAGGTCGCCTTTTTGCGGAGAATGTTATGGGGCCCACCGGGCAAGTGCGCGGTGCTTGTTTCGTCGTCCGCTTGCCCAATGCTGGGTAAGCGCTGAGCGGTTTTAAGCGGTGTGAGAAGCTATGACGCTCAAGGCGATTCTTTGGCCGGGGATAGGAAAGCGCGGGACGATACGCAGCGTCATGGCCGGCTGAGTAGTGGCGAGGGCAGTTTCAATAACATTTTGGCAGTGTACGTACTCTTCGCCCGCACGGAGCATGGCGATAAGATGACGGGTGTCGCTTAGGTTCAGGTTATGCGTTCCCAGAGCGTCTGAAATGGCTGTTAGCGCCTGTCGGCATTCTTCAGCGAGATTAAGGGGGCGCTCCCCCTCAGGGTCAAGCCCATGAAAATCGGCGCAGGACACGTCATTGCCGTAGAGGGAAACGCTATGGTGCAATGCAATATTTGGCATAAAGAATAATCATCCGCGTTGGTGACGAGGAGAGCGTTGAGCTAAAAAGCGCTGTCTGTAGAATAATTATGTTACATACTCCCCCAGTTGCGATGAGGCAAATTCTACGATGCCGAGGCTATGATCCCGCATTCGATACATGCCAGCTGCGTTGCCCGAGATGGGGCTGCTATTGTTATTTATGGTCCGACTGGCGCTGGTAAATCGCTGTTGGCATTGGCCTTGATCGAACATGGTTTTACGCTTGTGGCGGATGATCGCGTCGAATTGGGGAGTGAAGGCGCATCACCCCCAGAGACGATTCGGGGGCTTATCGAAGTCCGAGGCGTAGGTATTTTGGCAATGCCTTGGGTGGCTCCTGTTCCTGTTCGGCTGGCAGTCGCGTTGGGCAGGAGGGCGGACCGTTTGCCACAATCGGAGCATGACCCGCAGACAGGTGCGGTCCTTTTAAGAATTTTAGGCAGTGAATACGGCGATGTTTCCCGTGTAAAAGCTGCGTTTGACGCCTGTACCGGCCGTTACGAATGGGTGGCAGGGGCGGGAAAATAGAACAAGAAAACACTGTTCGCTAAAGTTTGAGAGGGAAAAGGTTTTTTTCTGGGGCAGAAAGCGGCTATTTTGTGTGCCATGTCACTGCCCAACCCTTCAAAAGCGGAAATTGGCCTGCCGGAACGCTCTGTTGCGGAGCAAGCAGCCACAGATTTTCCGGCCAAAGGCTGCTCGCCTCAAAACTCCGAAGATGTTTGTGACGGTGCTGGCGTATTACGCCATATCCTGATCGTGACCGGCCTCTCGGGTGCGGGGAAATCGACGGCGTTGCATGTGCTGGAGGATCTCGGGCACGAGGTCGTGGATAATCCGCCACTCCATCTTTTGGGGGCTTTGGTGCCGCGCCGTGGTGAGCGTTTGGTCATAGGCATTGATGTGCGGAGCCGTGGCTTTGAAACGCCGCGTGTCTTGCAAGAGCTTGAGCGCCTTAAATCTCTGCCAGATTGTGATGTTCAGCTAGTCTATGTCACCGCTGAGCCAGATGTCTTGCTACGCCGTTTCACGGCGACGCGGCGGCGGCATCCTCTGGTGGCAAGTGGTGCAATCAGGCCGGGCATTGAGCAGGAGGCAAAGATTCTGGCACCGCTAAGAGCGGTGGCAGATGCTGTCATTGATACATCCGATTTGCCTGCTCCAGAACTGAAGCGTTTTATTGAAACGCGCTTTGGTGGAGGTAAAGGCGAGGGGTTGACGGTTGTCCTAGTCTCCTTTGCATATCCTGCAGGTCTGCCCCGAGAAGCGGATATGGTTTTTGATGCACGCTTTTTGCGGAATCCGCATTATAATCCCGAGTTACAGCCAAAAACCGGCTTAGAAGCCGATGTCGCTCAGTATGTTCAGGCTGATGCGGCCTATGAGCCCTTTTTTCAGGGTATTGTAGACATGTTGGGATTGGTGCTTCCGCGTTTCGTGGAAGAGGGTAAGAAATACGCCACGATTGCCGTGGGGTGTAGCGGCGGCAAACACCGCTCCGTGACGATCATCGAAGCTTTGGCGCGTGTTTTGCCTGAACTTGCGCCAGTTGGGCCGTTTATGGTCAGTCACCGTGAGTTGGCCCGTCAAGGAATATCGACGTGGCGCTGGGCTGTACCCCCGAGTGGGAATGTTGATGGGGCAACTATATGATTGGTATTTTGCTGGTCATGCATGGCCGGCTCGGTGAAGTTCTGCTGGAAACCTTGGTTCATGTCGTTGGGCCGCAGGCCCAGATTGAGTGTTTGGCGGTAACGGATCACGATGACCCTGTTGGCTTGAAGCCCCAGGCGGATGAGGCCGTTGCCCGGTTAGATACTGGGGCGGGCGTTCTGGTTCTGACAGATATTTTTGGTAGTTCTCCATCTAATTTGGCCCTGTCGCTTCGCCAAGCCGAGCGGGTTGAAGTACTTGCCGGTGCAAATGTGCCCATGTTGGTCAAGCTGGCTAAATCACGTGCGTGCTTGGATTTAACAGGCTGCATCGACGTTGCGATGTTGGCTGGTCGAAAATATATTGCGGCGGCGTCTCAGTTGCCTAATCCCTGCTTGCAAGGCGGGCCGCGCTCTGCTTGTGATGCGAGTGTAAAAGTTACACGGCCCCGCGGCCGTCGTATACGAAACTGGTATCGCCCAAGGGCGTCTTCTCTCCTCTCTTAAAAGCTGAGACTTTCATGAGCCAAGATCTGTTCGTACGAGAATTGCGGATCGTAAACCGGCTAGGGCTTCACGCGCGTGCGGCAGCGAAATTGGTAACCACAGCAGAGGGTTACGAGGCGGAAACAACGGTTGAGCGCGCGGGTAACGTCGTTTCAGCATTGTCGATCATGGGGCTGATGATGCTTGGCGCAGGCGAAGGTGAGACTATATTGGTGCGTTCGCATGGGCAGCAGGCGAGAGAGGCTCTAGAGGCGGTAGTTGCGCTCATTTCAGACGGGTTCGGTGAGCGTGACTGAAGCCGGTCAGCGAGGCCGGGCACGTACCAAGCGCGGCCAGTCGCGTATTCTGCGCGGGCGAGCCATAACGCAAGGCATCGGGCTGGGGGCGGCTGGCCGGGTCGAAGCGCTTCCGTTGCCAGAAATTACAACCCGAATCAGCCGTTATGACGTGGCGCAAGAGAAGCAGCGCTTTGAGGAGGCTGTGGCACGGGCGCAAAGGCAAATTGAAAAAATACGACGCCGCTTGGTGCGTCTGCCGGAAAGCGGCCGTGATGACGTATCTGGTTTATTGACAGTTTATGATCGTATGCTCGGACCATCACGGTTGACGCGGCAGGTGCGGTCAAAAATTTCCGATGAGGGGCTGACAGCTGAGGCTGCTGTCGCAGAGGTTAGTGCAGAACTGGCCCAAAGCATCGTTGCGACGGCTAATATCTCCTTACCCTCTACTGATGAGCAAGATGCGGCGGCCGCTTCTATGCGCCTAGCGGGTGAGTTCGAGGAGATAGGTCGGCGTCTGGTTCGTAACCTGACCGGTGTTTCGTATAGGGCGTTCTCAAGCCTTCCTGAAGGTGCTGTTCTGGTTGCGGAGCAGTTGCGCCCAGCAGATATTGCTATGATCGACCCCGCACGGGTAGCTGCTGTGGTGACTGAAGGAAACGGTGGGGCAGACCACACGGCGATTCTGCTAAGGGCGCTGGACATTCCTGCGATAGTCGCTGTCCCGGGTTTGATGGCTCAGGTCGCAGAAGGTGACATGCTCGTCGTGGATGCTCACTTGGGCACCATCACAGTCAACCCGAACGCGACAGAAATGCGTTTAGCGCGTGAAGCGGCCTCGAAAGAGGCTCGGGAAAGAAGAGCTTTTGGCCGCATCCGTCGTCTTCCTGCCGAGCTCAAGAGTGGCGAGGCGATTGAGCTTCTAGCAAATTTGGAACTTGCTGCCGAATTGCCGATGTTGATGCGGAATGGTGCAAGAGGCATCGGTCTGCTGCGGAGCGAGTTTTTGTTTAGCGATGAGGACGACCTACCGGACGAGGACGGGCAGGCCGAAGTTTATCGTGCAGTGCTTGACGGTATGGCAGGACAGCCTGTCACAATCCGTGTTTTCGATTGGGGTGGGGAAAAGGGCCAAGACTACCTGCGTTATGCTGGTCAGCCCCAGCCGGCTGTTGGTGATAATCCCGCTTTGGGTTTGCGCGGTATACGCTTGCTCTTGAAAGCGCCGGAGGTGCTGGAAACTCAGTTCGCAGCTATTCTCAAGGCGGTAAGCGCGGGTGACGGGCAATATGGCCCGGTGCGGGTTTTGCTACCTATGGTCACGTCCGTTGACGAGGTGGTTGCGGCGCGTGAGATTTATGAACGTGTGGGCAGGAATCTCCGTCGTCAGGGCGTAGATTTGCCGGAGGTTTTGCCGCCATTGGGCGTGATGGTTGAAACACCCGCCGCAGCACTCATTGCTGATGCCTTGGTCCAGCACGCCGAGTTTCTCGCCCTCGGTACGAATGACCTGACAATGTATACGCTTGCGGTCAATCGGGCTGATGCGGCGGTGGCCGACCGTTATAGCCCGTTGCATCCGGCTGTTTTGCGTTTGATTGCAACAACTGCTGAGTCAGCCTTAAGGGCTCACAGGCCGCTTTCGGTCTGTGGTGAAATGGCAGCTGACCCAAAAATTGTAGCCCTCCTCATAGGGCTAGGGGTCCGCAGTTTTTCTATGAAATCTGCCTCTTTGCCGAGAGTAAAGCGCTTGATCCGCACGATCAGCTTTGAAGAATGTGATCAATTACGCAGAGAGGTCATGCTGATGACCGAAGCCGATGCGGTGCAGGACGTTGTAAGGCGTTTTGCAACATAACAGCGGGCTAGTGTGCAGTACGGTTCTTTTATGCCAGAATGAGGGTGTTATTTAGGACCATAAAGACCGAGAGCGTTTGCATGACCAATTTTATTATTGAGCCTACTGCTACTCCAACAGATCCAGCACGCCGTGCTGAGCTTGTGGCAAACCCTGTGTTTGGTCGTGTTTTCACGGATCATATGGTCACGATTCGTTTTACGGAAGATAAGGGCTGGCACGAGGCTAAAGTCAGCGCATACAAGCCCCTGAGCATCGACCCTGCATCAACCGTTTTGCATTATGGGCAAGAAATTTTTGAAGGTATGAAGGCGTACCGCACCGCTGACGGCCGGATTTCTGCCTTCAGACCGGAAGCGAACGCTCGTCGTTTTGCAGAATCTGCGCGCCGCATGGGAATGGCTGAACTTCCTGAAGCACTTTTTGTCCAAGCCGTAGATGAGTTGGTCAAAATTGACCGCGCCTGGGTACCATCAGGGGACGGTCGCTCCTTGTACCTGCGTCCGTTTATGATCTCTAACGAGGTCTTTCTTGGGGTGAAACCTGCTTCAGAATATTTGTTTATTGTCATTGCATGCCCTGTCGGCAGCTATTTCAGTGGCGGGGCAGTGTCTGTTTGGGTTTCCGAGCATTACACGCGTGCGGCGCCTGGGGGTACGGGTGAGGCCAAATGCGGTGGGAATTATGCAGGAAGTCTCGTCGCGCAGGCAGAAGCGAAAGAGCAAGGGTGTGACCAAGTGCTGTTCTTGGATGCACGTGAGCGCCGCTACATTGAAGAAATGGGCGGTATGAATGTGATGTTTGTCCGCGATGATGGCGTTCTGGTTACTCCGCCTCTCGGCGGAACCATTTTGCGTGGCATTACCCGTGACAGCCTCCTGCGTATTGCTGCTGACAACAACATCACGATTGAAGAAACGCAAATTGACATCGACGACATTTTCGAGGGTGCGGCTTCAGGGCGTTACCGTGAGGCTTTTGCGTGCGGTACGGCGGCTGCATTGTCCCCGATTGGTCGTTTGCGGCGTACGGGTGGTGAGGCAGTTTTCGGAGATGGCTCTTCGATTGGACCAGTCTCTGCGACGCTGCGCCAACTGTTAATGGGCATCCAAGCAGGCCGTAGCAATGACGTGCATGGTTGGATTCACCCTATCGTCTGAGAGTGCGCCGTTCCTTCCCGGATAATTTTCGGGAAGGAATGTGAATGTTTTATTATTAAATCATACAAAAATCAGGACAAAATTGCCTTTTAATTAGGCAAAATTTTCATCCGTTAGGTGATGCTCAAAATTTTTTTTAGAAAATGCCGACATTGCATGAAGATATTTCTCTCAAAAGGAATGTAGCGAAAGGGCTCCTCCAAGGCGTTGAAATCGCAGATAATACCAAGGCGTTCCGACCACCCCGAATGTCCGTTAGGGGAGGTGGGGGGAGATTAATCGCGGCAAAAAGCGGCTCAAAAAGCGCCGGACGCTGCCTTGCGAATCCGAATAAATTTCCGTTAACTTTGATCAGATTTCAATTCAGTCCCGTATTTGGCTGGAGGTTACGGCATCTGTTTGAGGGGTTTTTTGAAGGCTTCTCACCGTTGCCGTAGTACTGCCTGCCGAAGTGCTCGCTGCGCTCAATACGGTCAAGACAAGGCCTGCATATGAACGAGTTGATTGCCGTTGACCGTGCATCGTCACTTGTATGGGAACACGCAGGGGATTTTGGAACGGTAAGGGTTCCTCTGAACAAAGCTGTGGGGCGTACCCTGCGTCAGGTTGTACGGGCTGAACGCGACCAGCCACCTTGTGATCGTGCTGCAGTCAACGGTTATGCTGTGTGTTCGGCAAGTATTCCCTCCAATGGCGTCCTGCACGTTACTGGTTTGCAAAGGGCAGGCCGTGCCCCGTTGGAGTTTCCTCAAAACGACGGCTGCTTGGAAATTTTGACCGGTGCCATCATTCCTTCGGGCGCAGACGTGGTTATACCGGGTGAGCGAGTACAACGGCAGGGCGACTTTATTACGGTTGAGCCCGAGGCCTTGCCTGAGGTCGGAGCGTTTATTGACCGCCAAGGTACGGTGCGGCAGGAAAATTCGCCTCTGCTGGAACCGGGTATAGTGCTCAAAGGCCCTGTATTGGCTGTTCTTGCAGCAAATGGCTTGCGGGATGTGCTTGTCGCGGCTGACCCATCGATTGGGGTTTTTGCTGTCGGTGATAGTTTAATTGCTGTTGACGATGACGGTGAAGAAGGTCTTGCTCCGTGGGAGATCCGTCGCTCCAGTGAATACGCTATTACCGGGGCCTTAAATGACTTTGGCTTTAAGCGCGGCCAACGCCGTCATGTTGCCAATGTCTCTCATGAGATTCATAATGCTCTGGCAGAAGAACTTGCTACGCATGATGTATTGATTTTGGGTGAAGGTGGCCCATTTGGCGCAAAAAGTGCAGTAGCGGACGCGTTGAGAGACCTTGGTGTTAATATTCTTTTTGACGGCGTAGCACAGGAACCTGGTGCCGCGTTTTGGTTTGGCGTGGGACCAGAAGGGCAGCGAGTATTCGGATTGCCCGCTGACTCAGTCGGCATAACTGTTTGCATGCGTCGTTACGTCTTGCCGCTGTTAAAGCGCGGGCAGCAAAGGTTGATTGGTAAGCCGCCGCGTGTGGCGTTGGCGGAAGCCGTACATGCTTTAAAGGGGCTCACACGTTTTGCTGCGGTTGGCGTGGAGCATGACCAAACGGGCAGGGCGCTGGCTTACCCTAGAAACATTGTTGTCTCAGGTGAGTTTGGCTCGTTGCTTGAGGTCGATGGTTTTGTTGAGGTTGCGCCAGCTCTGACAGAAGCGGATAAAGAGCGGGAGGTAGTTCCTTTCTACGGCGTATAATTTTGATTAATTTTTTTTGAGGCGGCCTTCTTATCAAGAGAATGGCCGCTTTTTTTGTACGAACGGCATGCTGCGCAAAATTGAATAAAATTTTCAGTTGAAGGTGCAAATCATTCTCATTTAAAAGGAACATCTACTGAGATTCGGAGATGTTTCCCATGCCTCGTTCTACCGCCCTTGCCTCTGAGAGCATCGCGTTTCAACCGACATTGTCTGTAGCATCAGGACAATGGCGCGGCCTTGATGGTTTGGCGCATCCACGCATGAATAAAGTGCGACAGGGCCACACGATTACTATGCAGCAAGATGGTGTGCGTTCGGTTTTTAGTCTGACTGATATGTGCTGCTGCGAACGTCTGGCTTTATGGAGCTTAAGATGCTTGTCGGGTCATTTTCGTGTTGCACCGTGCAGAGAGACACGAACGACAGATGGTATGTTCCCAGAAATTTTCGCACCATTGTTTGATGCTGCAGAACAAGCATTTTCAGAGGCTCAAGATTTGATGAAGGCTTCTGGCCAAGAGGGTTTGGATATTTCTCGGCCGGGAGCGCAATTTCTTACAAGAACTGAGTCTGCTTTGATCGAAGCTGTCCGCGCCGCACAAAACGATGACTCTGTGGCTGTTGGCGCGATTTTGCAGAGCCTGATGCTGAATGCGGCCGTAAGCGCCCATGTGAAGTCTGCGTTGACGTTACTTGCAGAATGCATGGCAGGAGCAGGACACTGGCTGCTGCAAGAAGGCGAAACGGAATAATTTTAAGAAAGGGGTTCCCCCGCAAAATGCGGGGGATTTTCAGTTTTAGATGTAATGTTCTTCCAACGGAGGGAAGCCATTGAAACCCGTTGAGCAATAGGTTGAAACGTAAGCACCTGTTGCGAGGATTTCGATGCGGTCGCCGCTTTTAAGTGCGTTTGGCAGTGGAACGCGGTTTTTTTCGTACATGATATCAACACCGTCACAGCTTGGGCCTGCCAAGATGCAAGGTGAGCGTGTTTCGTCTGATTGATCATGGGGGGTACGGAACAGATAGCGGATTGCCTCGCCTTCTGTCTCTGCCATACCACCAAAGCGACCAATATCCAGATAGACCCAGCGCGGATCTTTTTCTGCACCACCGCGTCGGCTGGCCAAGATAACTTCCGTGGAAACAATGCCGGCACGCCCTACCATATAGCGGCCTGGCTCAAGCAGGAGCTCGGGGTGTTCGCCCGGGAAGTTGCGGTCTAATGCTTTAATGATGGTTTCACCAAAAGCGTGAATATCTGGCACATCACGATTATAAGTCGTTGGGTAGCCGCCGCCGAGGTTCAGCATACGGATATCAATGCCGTCCGCTTTCAGGCTGCGGTATAGCGCGCCAGCTATATCAATAGCACGGTCGTAAGCTGCGACGCCTGTCTGCTGGCTGCCGACATGGAAAGATAGACCATGAGGGATGAGGCCAAGTGACGGTGCGCGGCGCATCAACTCGCCCGCATGTGCAGTGGTCGTGCCGAACTTGCGTGATAGCGGCCAGTCTGCGCCTTCATTCTCAACTGCCAAGCGGCAGAAAACGCGCGCGCCCGGAGCATGCTCGGCAATTTTTTCGAGTTCTTCGGCACTGTCAAACACGAAAAGGTCGATGCCCATTTCGCGCGCCTGACGGATTTGTCCCACCTTTTTGAGGGTATTGCCGTAAGAGACTTGGCTTGGCTGCGCGCCAGCTGCGAGGCACATTTCAATTTCAGGAATTGATGCCGCATCGAAGCATGAGCCAAGCGCGACTAGCTTCTTTAGAATAGCGGGTGCCGGGTTCGCTTTTACAGCATAGAAGATACGTCCCTCGGGGAGGGCTTCCGTCAAATTCTTATATTGCTGCTCCACGACGTCGAGGTCGACAATGAGGCAGGGTGTTGCGGGTGATTGTTCAGTTAAGAAACGAGTGATTTTGGGAGTCATTCACTCAAATTCCCCAAAAACGTACTCAGCAGGGATCGCTCTCGCCCTGCGAGTGTGTTGCGAAACGGTCGAACGGACCGGCGAAAGCTGGAAACTCAAAAGAGCCCCTTAAGCCAGAACGCTTGACGTCGTTGCGTAACCTTCAGAGGGCCAGTGGCACGTGCGTTGCTGCGTGGAGCGGGGTATTAAACGATCTTGTTGGAAGCGCAAGTGGAAAACATAATCAATCCGCATACGTAAGAAAAAGCGTGTCTTTTTCGTCCTAATTTCCCAAAGGCATCATTAGAAAGTGCAACATTTATGACCGCTCATGCGTAAAATGCTGCGTAGAGTTGCGGTAAAAACCGCATGAAGAGCTAAAGCGATGTTGAGGGGCATTTTGAGTGAATTCACCTCCTAATTTAAGAGCCGATTCCTCATCGGACGAACACCCGGTAGAGGAAATCAGGCAGGCTAAGCCAGATCAGGAGGGAGTGCGCCTTGCGCGCAAGCTTAGCGTGGAGGCACCTGGCACGGGCGCTGCTTCGCCTGTCTCAATGTCCAAGGCTGGATGGAAGCTTGTTTTAAAGCAGGTACTGTCTGAGGTTCGAACTACTCAGACGTCTATCTCTGCGGCTGGATGCGCGTTTTATGCGACTCTGTCGATGTTCCCGGCCATTAGTAGTTTGATATCGGTTTATGGGTTGGTGTTTGATCTGCAAACAGTCGAACCTCAATTGCAGGTGTTACAGCACATTCTTCCAGGGGCGGCTTACTCACTCATCGGGGATAGAATTCACCAGTTGGTCAGCCAACCTCATTCGTCCTTGACCATTGGGTTGGTGATTTCCCTTTCAATAGCGCTCTGGTCGGCGTCGGCCAGCACCAAGTCCATACTCTCGGCGTTAAACCTGGCGTATAACGTCGATGAGACACGAGGCTTTATTCGTTTTCAGGCAACGGCTTTTGGGACAACGCTGGCTACGATTCTGGGAGCCGCATTAACGCTCGCGCTCATGGTTGCAGCGCCTGCCATCGTCGACCATCTGCCCAAAATATTGCTGCATGTTTTCGGGCTACGTACTCTGCCGCCGCCGTTCGATATGCTGGTGTCTTACGGAGCGCCCTTGGCGGTGCATGTCGCGACCCCAGTATTAATGCTGCTTTTTGTGCTGATAGCCATGAGTTTACTTTACCGATTTGGGCCTTGTTACAAGGCAAGCGGTTGGCGTTGGGTGTTTCCCGGCTCCATGCTTGCCACAGTTTTGTGGGTACTCAGTTCCATGGGCTTCTCGTGGTATGTTGGTCACTTCGCGAGTTACGGGGCAACATACGGGCCTTTAGGGGCTGTGGCCGCTATAATGATGTGGTTCTTCGTTAGCGCATACGTCGTGTTGGTAGGCGCGGAGCTCAACTCGGCTCTCGAAGATCGGCGTCGTGGGATACAACCACGAATCACGGGGTCGGAGCGGCCGGATCCCGTTACGGAGGCTGCCGCTTTGGAAGAAGCTGGCTAGCCAAGGCACATGCTGGGGCAAAATAGTGTGCCCCAGCGAATGCGTTTTAATGGTGGTGGGAAGCGTTGTGGTGCTTTGCTGACACGTGCTGTGCTGGGCGAGGTGGTGCTGATGCTACAGGGGCGAGGGTGTCGATATCACCTGCATCAGCCACTTCGGTTTCTTCGCTGCCATCTTCTTCCAAACGGGCGATTTTTACGTGAGCTGTGCCGCTGCCAAGCATGCCCAGTTGGGATGCGGCTGCGTGGGAAAGGTCAATGATTCGGTTGTTAAAGGGGCCCCGGTCATTTACGGTAACGATGACCGAGCGGCCGGTATCTTCTGAAACAACTTTAAGTTTTGTGCCAATCGGCAGCGTGGGATGAGCTGCGGTCAAAGCATTGGTATTAAAAATTTCGCCTGAACTTGTATGGCGTCCGTGGAATTGACGCCCATACCAACTTGCAACGCCCTGCTCGGTCCATTTTGCACCCTGCTTCAAACGCTGCGCTCTCGATGCCAATGCTGCACGGACAGAATCGGCCCAGCTCGTCTTCCCGGCGACTACAGTCGCGCTTTCAGGGACGGTATCGTCAGCCGTGACCTGAAGGGGAGAAAGCGCTCCAAGGGCCAAAACAGCGCATAGGCCGCGTAAGTAGCGAATGTTTCTAGCAGGCGAAAATGGCACTGTTTGAGGTTCTTCTCCAGTGAACGGGACGGGCGAAAACCCAATGCTCATAGCATAAAATTATCACCCTGTCCCGTTTTTGAACGCTTAAAAGCGGCGGTTTTAGGGCAATGGTGCTTTCGTATTTGCGCTGAAAGTGCTATCGCGCGGCTTAATGAGACGTCCTCACATTGCCGTTTTGAACGGCCCTAACCTGAATATGCTGGGTCTGCGCCAGCCCGGAATCTACGGATCAGCGACACTCGATGATGTGGAGCAGATATGTATCCAAGCGGCTGAGCGGCTCGATGTCGGTATCGATTTTCGTCAAACGAATATCGAAGGCGAACTCGTGTCGTGGGTGCAGGAATGCCGGGGACGGTTTGATGGGATTGTGATTAATCCTGCGGCGTATGGGCATACATCAATCGCGCTTTTAGACGCGCTCTTAGCCGTCGATTTGCCCGTGATTGAGGTGCATATTTCCAATATTCACCGCCGGGAAGCGTTTCGCCACCATACCTATGTTTCACAGGCTGCAATTGGTGTAATCTGTGGATTAGGGGTGCGCGGTTACGCTCATGCGCTCCAAGCAATTACCGACCTGATCGAAGACGAAGGATGAGCCGTATGCTCGTGGATAAAGATGCCATTCGGGCATTGGCCGAGATTCTGACCGATACCGGCCTGACCGAGATTGAAATCGCTGAAAAAGAAAGCCGGATTCGCGTAGCGCGTAGTGCTGCTCCGGTTCAGGCTGTTGCGGCGCCTGCGCCCGTTGCTGCCGCTCCGGTTGCGGCACCTGCAGTTGCGGCCCCTGCAGCGCCTGCAGGCGATCATCCGGGTGCAGTGCCAAGCCCAATGGTTGGCGTGGCTTACCTCTCGCCGGACCCATCAGCACCGACATTCGTGCAGGAAGGTCAGACAGTATCTGCTGGCCAGACCATCATGCTGATTGAAGCGATGAAAACCTTCAACCAGATCAAGGCACCTCGTGCAGGCACGCTGACGAAGTATCTGGTCGAGTCCGGCCAGCCGGTAGAATTTGGTGAGAAGCTGGCGATCATCGAATAATGTTCTCAAAAATCCTCATCGCCAATCGCGGCGAAATCGCATTGCGCATTCTCAGGGCTTGCCGTGAGATGGGCATTAAAACGGTTGCTGTTCACTCCACCGCTGATGCGGACGCCATGCATGTGCGCTTGGCCGATGAGGCTGTGTGCATCGGGCCACCCAGCGCGCGTGATTCGTACCTGAACGTTGCGGCCATTTTGTCCGCTGCAACCATTACGGGTGCGGAAGCTATTCACCCGGGCTACGGGTTTTTGTCCGAAAACGCATCTTTCGCAGAAACTGTGGAAGAGCACGGCTTGGCCTTTATCGGTCCAACGGGTGAACACATCCGTATGATGGGCGATAAAATCACGGCCAAAACTACGATGCGCGCACTTGGGGTGCCGCTCGTGCCGGGCTCAGACGGTGGCTTGGCCAGCTTGGCCGAAGCGCGTGAAGTTGCTGAACGTGTTGGCTATCCTGTGTTGATCAAGGCTGCTGCTGGCGGTGGCGGACGCGGTATGAAAGTCGCTCATACTGCAGACGAGATCGAAGAAGCATGGAGCGTTGCACGTACTGAAGCGCGTGCTGCTTTTGGAAATGACGAAGTCTATCTGGAGAAATATCTGGATCGGCCACGCCATATCGAATTGCAGATTCTGGCAGATGCCCATGGCAGCGTTGTCCATTTAGGTGAACGCGACTGCTCTTTGCAGCGCCGTCACCAGAAGTTGTTGGAAGAAGCGGGTTCTCCGGCTCTCACGGCTGAAGAGCGTGATGCTATTGGCCGTACAACAACAGAAGCTCTGTCTAAAATGGGCTATCGTAACGCCGGTACGCTTGAGTTCCTGTATCAGGATGGCCAGTTCTGCTTCATCGAGATGAATACTCGTTTGCAGGTGGAGCACCCCGTCACTGAAATGGTGTGCGGTGTTGATTTGGTGCGCGAGCAGATTCGTATCGCGGCAGGTGAGAAGCTTGGCTACACCCAGTCGGATATTAAAATATCTGGGCATGCTATCGAGTGCCGTATCAACGCTGAAAATCCAGAAACTTTTGTGCCAAGCCCCGGCACAGTTACGGTGTTCCATGCTCCCGGCGGGCTGGGTGTGCGTATGGATAGCGCGATTTATGCGGGCTATCGTATTCCGCCTTACTACGACAGCATGATTGCCAAGCTGATTGTCCACGCTCCGACCCGTGCGGAAGCAATCGCGCGCATGCAACGCGCGTTGGACGAGTGCGTCGTGGAAGGGGTTCAGACCGTTATCCCGCTGCACCGTAAAATTCTGGCAGATGCTCAGTTCCAGAAGGGTGATTACACCATCCACTGGCTTGAAAAGTTTGTGGCTGCTCAAACGGCAAAGAACTAAGAGCGATCTAGAGGGTTACGTTATGCGCTACGCTGAGACACTGACATTAGACATCCGTCCCGGTCTGGTTTCACGCGTGGCGACAGCGCTGGAAAAGTTTAAGGAGGCTGGGCTTTGGCTAACCGAGACCGGCCCGTTAAACCGTATTATGGCCCTGTATACGGCAGAGACACTTGAGCAACTTCGTCTTATGCGGCGTGACATCCTGAATCATATTCCACGTGATGTTGTCGTGCGAGAAGATGTGACCTCTTGGGAAATTGTTACTCCCCTTCTTGAGGCGGGGCGCTATGGTGGGGTTTACGAGTGGCGCTGCTATGAATGCCACCACGATGCCATGGCGGATGTCGTTGAGCGTTTTAACCATGCGCTAGTGGCGAGAAGCACTTTATCACCGCTTTGTTGTGCAATGGTTTCCCTTGAAGGCGTGCCGCGTTTTGCACATTTGTGGCCTTATAAAGATGCTCAATCGCGGAGTCTTATTCGGGCGCAAGCGCTTGAAAGCGGTAAGTGGCCACCTGCAATAGCGCCATTTCTGACGCGTATGGAAAATGCCCTTTTATCGCCTTTGCCTACGTCAAAATGGTGCTGATAAACATTCCGTGAATGTTTGCTATGAAGAAAAATCATGGCTATAGTATACTATTAGTTGACGAAATAAACTGTTCCCTTAAGGGTGTTATAGGAAAATTAAGCGAAACATTTCTTCGCTTGAAAGAAATAGTATTATTTTAGTGCACTTTATGTGCTGCCGGGATGGTTGCCGATCCCGTTCCTATTCCCTATGTAAGAGCTCCCATCACGATGCTGTGACTAACGACGGAAAGCGGTCTTCCGTTTGTTCGCCGCGGCAGACGATTAGCGAGAGTTCCCATGTCTCTGAATTCCGTCTTAGAGAGCGTAACAGCCCGGATCATCGATCGATCGAAGATTTCGCGTCGGCGTTACCTCGCTCTGATGGAACGTAACCGGGAAAAAGGTGTGTCTCGACCGCGCTTGGCATGCGGTAATTTGGCGCATGCTATTGCGGCATCTGAGGGCGATAAGCCTAGCTTGATGGAAGCACGCAATAATAACATCGGCATCATTTCCACCTATAACGACATGCTGTCTGCGCATCAGCCCTACGGCCGATACCCTGAGCAGATTAAGCTTTTCGCACGTGAGGTGGGGGCGACCGCTCAGGTAGCTGGGTGCGCGCCGGCCATGTGTGATGGCGTCACACAAGGGCAAGAGGGCATGGAGCTCTCCTTATTCTCCCGTGACGTGATTGCGATGTCTACGGCAGTGGGGCTGAGCCATGGCATGTTTGAGAGCGTGGCGCTGCTCGGTATTTGCGATAAAATCGTACCGGGCCTTCTTATGGGTGCACTGCGCTTTGGGCATTTGCCCACGATGCTAATCCCTGCTGGGCCGATGACATCGGGTCTGCCGAATAAAGAAAAAGTCCGTATCCGCCAGCTCTACGTGCAGGGTAAGGTCGGCAAAGATGCGTTGATGGAAGCGGAGAATGCCTCCTACCACAGCGCGGGAACTTGTACCTTCTACGGTACGGCAAATACGAACCAGATGATGGTTGAGATTATGGGCCTCATGATGCCCGATTCAGCGTTCATCAATCCCCACACGAAGCTTCGTCAAGCTGTTACCCGGGCTGGGATCCACCGTCTGTCTGAGATCAGCATGAACGGTAACGACGCGCGTCCTTTAGCGGAATGTGTGGACGAGCGCGCGATTGTAAACGCCGCAGTTGGGTTGTTGGCGACCGGTGGCTCTACCAATCACACCATCCATTTGCCGGCGATTGCACGTGCTGCTGGCATCATCATGAACTGGGAAGATCTGAGCGACCTCTCCAGCGTTGTGCCGCTGATGACGCGTGTATATCCCTCTGGCTCTGAGGACGTGAACGGCTTTAACCGTGTCGGTGGTATGCCCACGGTCATTGCTGAATTGCTGCGCGGTGGGTTGTTACACCAAGACATTATGACGGTGTCGCGTAACGGTTTCACAGATTATGCACAGCGCGCGACGCTGGAAGATGGTGAACTGACTTACGTCCCGGCTGAGCCGTCTTCGGATCGCGGTATTCTGCGTGACGTTACAGAGCCGTTTCTGGCCGATGGCGGCATCAAGCTGATGCATGGCAATATCGGCCGTTGCATTTACAAGAGCAGCGCCATTGCCAAGGAGCACTTGACGGTAGAAGCCCCTGCGCGTGTTTTCCACGATCAAAACGACGTGGGTGCAGCATTCAAACGCGGTGAGTTAGAGCGCGATGTGGTTATTGTCGTGCGTTTCCAAGGCCCGGAAGCGAACGGTATGCCTGAACTGCATAAGCTCATGCCAACGCTCGGCGTCCTTCAGGATCGCGGCTTTCGTGTTGCCTTGCTGACGGATGGACGGTTGTCTGGTGCGAGCGGCAAAGTGCCTTCCGCAATTCACGTATGCCCGGAAGCGCAGGTCGGCGGTCCCATTGCCAAAATACAAGATGGGGACATTGTGCGCGTCTGCGCTGTGACGGGGGCGATTGATGTGCTCGTGTCAGACGAGGAATGGGCTGCACGCAAGCCTGCGGACATTCCACCTCCGGGCGTTGGCACTGGGCGTGAACTGTTTGCGCTGATGCGGAGCGTACATAGCTCGGCTGAGGAAGGTGCATCTGCCATGTTGGCTCAGATGGACCTTGTGTTAGACACCGTCGGAGATGAGTTCTGAAAAGGCCTTCTTGTCTGGCCTTGATGGAGAGGATCAAACAATCATGAGCGATACTGCGAAATTAGACGCCGTTATGACCCGCAGCACGGTTATTCCTGTGCTGGTGGTAAAGGATGTCGCACAGGCGCGCCCCTTGGCGGAGGCGCTGGTTGCCGGCGGTCTGACCACTCTGGAGGTAACGCTTCGCACGCCATGCGCTCTTGAGGTGATTGCTGAAATGTCCAAGGTCGAAGGGGCATTGGTCGGCGCAGGAACCGTTTTGAGCCCAAAAGATTTGGAAGCATCGCTCAAAGCAGGCGCAGAATTTATTGTCAGCCCCGGTTTGACGGAATCACTCGCGAAATCAGCCGCAGAACATGATGTGCCATTCCTGCCGGGCGTAGCGAATGCCGGTGACATCATGCGTGGTTTGGATTTAGGTCTGACACGCTTCAAATTCTTCCCGGCCGTGACCAATGGCGGGCTTCCGGCTATTAAAGCAATGTCGAGCGTTTTTGGTGCTGTCCGCTTTTGCCCGACGGGCGGTATTACGGAAGCGACAGCGCAAGAGTGGCTGTCTGTGCCGTCCGTCTCATGCGTTGGTGGCTCGTGGTTGACCGCTGGTGAATTTGATGCGGCAGAAGTTACACGCCGCGCCAAAGCGGCTTCGGCGCTAAAAGCGTCGTAAGTTCTAAAGCGTTATAAATAATTATATAGAATTATTGTTGTTGGGCTACTCAGGGTGTTCCGCCTAGAGTGGCCCATATGCATTTTACGAAAATTCGACGAGTGTGCAGCCAACGCCCTCCAACATTCCGTTGGATGACCAAAGGAGGAGCGTACCCTTTTTATGGACGCAGATAAAAAACCTCTCTTTGGCTTGGCAGGCGTTATTGTTTTGGCCTTGGCAACTGGCCTGAACGAGCAGGTCTCAAGTCAATCACTCCCTGATATTATGGGGGGACTCGGTCTTAGCCATGATCCGGCAACGTGGTTTTCAAGTCTATACAGTACGTCTGAAGTGATAGGGTTGGCCCTGTCTCCGTGGCTCGGTATCACGTTTTCACTGCGTCGCTTTATTTTCTTTGTGATTACCCTTGCGACGTTATCTAGTATTTTTATTCCTTTTATCCAATCTGTGCCTGTTCTTTTAATGTTGCGCAGTCTTCAGGGGCTGTCTGGGGGATTCGCCATCCCGCTTTTAATGACTGTGGCTTTGCGTGTTCTGGCGCCTAAAATTCGGTTAATTGGTCTGGCAGCATACGCGTCGACGGCCACGCTCTTTCCTTACCTGAGCGGTGCTCTGGCCGCATTGTGGTGTGACCTTGTGGGATGGCAGTTTGCTTTCTTTCAGGTCGTTCCTTTGGCGGCCATAGCTTTGGTGCTGGCGTGGTTTGGTATGCCTGTGGATGCACCGCAATATAAGCGTTTTCGTAAGATTGATTGGCGCGGCATGCTTTTGGTCATTGTCGGGTTTTCATCTCTAACGACATTGCTGCAGCAGGGTGACAGGCTGGATTGGTTTAATTCACCCTTTATATGCGTATTGGCGCTGATCTCAGCGGTATCGTTGCCTCTTTTTGTGGTGAATGAGTGGTTTCACGAATTGCCGCTGTTCAAGTTCCAGCTTTTAGCGCGTCGTAACTTTGCTTATGGCGCGGTTACGCTGCCAGTCTTTGTACTGACCTCTATTGCATCAACGTCAATACCAGGTGGGGCTTTGTCAGGCCTTGCGGGATACAGGCCAGAGCAAAGCTACGGTATTACGCTTGAGGTAGCCGTTCTTCAGCTCATTATGCTGCCCTTTTTGGCGTGGTTGTTGAACCGGGAATGGGTTGATTGCCGGGTAGTCAGTTTTACGGGGCTGTTGTGTTTATTAGTGGGGTGTTTGGGTGGGAGCTTCGTAACGACTGTCTGGGACAGAGGGGAGTTCTATCTATGGCAGGCATTTTTCGGGGCAGGCGGCTCTATGGTTGTCATGTGCATGCTGCTGATGGCTACGAACTCACTCTCGCCACAGGAAGGGCCGTTTGCTGCGGCAATGGTGAATTGCCCGAGAGGTATGGCATCGACGGTTGGTGTCTGGCTTGTACAGTTGGTTCAGCGTTGGCGGGGTAGTTTACACTCAGACAGATTGACGGACCGTCTCGGCCGCGAGCGTTTCAACCTTTGGCAGGCTGAAAGTCCTTCGGTGCATTACCCAACGCCGCTTTTACCGAATGGAATGCCCCGGACGCCTGAAGCTGTGCGTTATCAGGCTTATGAACTCGCGCATCAGACACGTGCTTTGGTGCTGAGCGACGTTTATTTGGTCGTTGCTGGTTTCGTTGTTTTTCTTATTTTTCTTGTACTTCTGGTTCCAGAGCGAACCTATCCGCCGCGTATTGCTTTGGCGAAGAAATAGTACGTGCCATGAAAGTTAGTGTTTATGAATCATGCCGATAGTGATCAGAAGAAGACAACGCCAAAATGGCCTTTTTTTCTGGCAGGTGTGGTTGTCGTTATTTTTGTGGCGGTGGTGCTAGGGATTATCTTTATTCCGAGCGCTGATGTTTCCACGGATGATGCCTATGTAACGGCGCATTATGCTACGATAGCACCGCGTATTCCGGGGCAAATCGTGAGTGTGAACGTAGACGATAATCAGGTGGTAAAATCTGGTCAGATTTTAGCGACGTTAGATGATCGTGATTATAGCACGGCGCTTGAGCAGGCGCGGGCAACGCTGGCGCATGACGAAGCATTAGTATTGGATGCGGCCGCGGCCGAGACGAGGCAGCCTGCTTTGGTATTGCAAACGCAGGCTGCGGTAGCGCGCTTGCGCTCCGAGTTGGTTTTCGCACAGGAAAACTTGCAGCGTTACAGAGATTTGGCACGGACCGGTGCGGGCAGCACCGAAATGCATCAGCATTATGCGGCGCAAGTTGGCGAATTGCAGGCCGCATTACAGGGGGCTGAAGCAGACGTACAAGCAACGCAGGACCAAATTCCAATTTTGAAAGCTCGGCACGACGCGGCTGAGCAGACACTGGCAGTGGACCGTGCGCGTGTGCATCAGGCAGAACTCAATCTTTCCTACACGCGTATTATTGCGCCATTCGACGGGATGGTCGGAGAGCGTAGTGTCCAGCTCGGGAATTATGTTGGGCCGGGTGCGGCGTTGATGGCTGTTGTTCCCATGAACGAATTGTGGATCGAGGCAAATTACCGGGAGCTTGCCCTCCGGAACATGAAGCCCGGCCAATCCGTCAAAATCCACGTTGACGCTTACAATATTGATTTAAAGGGGGTGGTGGACAGTGTGCCCCCTGCGTCCGGTGCAGCGTTCGCACCTTTGGCGCCGGAAAATGCGACAGGAAATTTCACAAAAATTGTGCAGCGTTTGCCAGTAAAAATTACATTGGTGCCGGGGCAAAAAGAAGCTGGGTTACTTCGCATGGGCTTGTCGGTTGAGACGACCGTGCATACCGGTTTGGCAGATGTCGTAGGCGCGCAGAAAATTACGCAAGTGGGATCGGTGACAGCGAAATGAAGGAGGGATTGAGGCGAGTTTTAGGGGTTAGTAGTGCGATTTTTTTTGCAGGGTGCACTGTCGGGCCGAATTACAAGACGCCCCACGTCACGGGGTTGGAGCATTGGGGTAATGAGCCGATCGCACCAAGCGTAACCTATGCGGGTGAGGTCGATGTTGCGTGGTGGCGGAGCTTTAAGGATGAGGAGTTAAATCACCTTGTAGAGCGTTTGGGGCAACAAAATCTAATTTTGCAGGAAGCCGCTACACGTATCTCTGCTGCACGCTCACAGGTGCGAATTGCTGCGGCTCAGGGTTTGCCTAGTGTGAATTGGGCGGGTGCTTATACATGGACGCAACAGAGCACGCGGGGCTTCTTATCACTGGCGGAACCACGGGCAGGCGCCAATCTTCAGTATAATTATTACACCAACATAGCTTCTGCCGGGTGGGACCTTGATTTGTTTGGCATGGTTCGGCGCGCGGTTGAGGCAGGCCGGGCTGAGGCGGATGCCGCTGTAGCCGCGCGGCGGGCAGTGGCGCTGGCAAGCGTGTCGGATTTGGTCAGCGCATATATGCGGCTTCGTGGTACGCAAGAGCAGCGTATGCTGACGGAGCATAACCTTGCATTGGCGCGGCACGATCTGGCGCTTGTGCAGGATCGCGTGCGTGACGGTGCAGCAACAGAGTTGGAGTTGGCCGAGGCTAAGGCGCGAGTAGCGAGCACACAAAGTGCACTGGCACCTCTGCGGGCGGAAGAATCGGCCTTGATGAATGCGATGGCATCTTTGCTTGCTTTGCCACCGCGCGCTTTGGAGGGGGAGCTTAGTCCGGTAAGGCCGCAACCTTCCGTCCCAGGGGTGGTACCGGTCGGTCTACCCTCGACCCTAGCGCAACGACGGCCGGATATTATGTTGGCGGATGCGCGTTTGCACGCGGCAACGGCGCGTGTGGGGATGGCAAAAGCGTCTTTTTACCCAGACATCGTACTTGCTGGAAATCTCGGTACACAGTCGCTTTCAGCCGGAGATTTCTTCTTGCCTGTGGCCAAGTATTTTACGCTTGGCCCAACATTAAATGTTCCTATTTTTGAGGGCGGCAGGCTGCGCGGAGAGCTTCACCTTTGTGAAGCAGCGCAGCAGGAGGCCGCATTAGCATACAGGCAAACAGTTTTAGATGCGTGGCGTGATGTCGATGATGCGTTGACGGGATATGCGCAAATACAGGACCAGAAAGCACGTTTGGATGAAGCCGTGCAGCAGAACCGCCTTGCATTGGCGGCCGCGCGACAGCGTTATGTAGCCGGTGCGGTACCGTTCCTTGAAGTAGATGAAGCGCAGGCACGCGTTTTGGCGAGTGAGACGAGCTTGGCAGCGGTGCAAACGAAGATGAATACTCAACTCGTTGATTTGTATCGGGCTTTGGGTGGTGGCTGGCAATTCACAGAGCCTCTTGCATCTCTGCACAAGGACTGATTTCTACTGCGCCTATGACAGGTCGTTCACATCTTCTCGTTGGCGCATTTACATCTTATTGCGCCATGCGGTGGCAAATTCTGACACCGGACATCGCCTCATTTTTTACAGCTCTGATTGGAAGTCTTTTACCAGATATTGATACAGAGCGCTCCATGATGGGCGCGCGGATGAAATGGTTGTCACGCCCGGTGGCCCGGCTATGTGGGCATAGGGGGTTAACCCATTCGGCAGTGTTGTGGGTGGCTGTTGCGGTGTTGTGTCGGGCGCTGTTTGGGGGTGATGTTTTAGCGGGCCCCCTTGGAGGCCTGCTGCTGGGAGTGGCGAGCCATATTTGCGTGGATCTACCTACGGGGGGGTGTCAATTATTTGGGCCGCTTAGTCGCTCACGCGTGTCGGTTTGGCCATACGTCAAGACGGGCGGTGTAGGAGAGGTATGCCTGCTGGTACCCACATTGGCCTTGCTGGGCTGGTTCGGTTGGAATGCAATGCCGTTACACTCTGAACACGATCTGCACCCTCATGCACATCAACGGTTGCATGTGCCGTTTTCCGGCGATATGGCTCTCCCATCATGACCGAAAACCGTATCCCTGTCCGCCGCGCTCTGCTTTCCGTTTCTGACAAAGCCGGGCTTATCGAGCTTGGGCGTGCGCTCGCCGCCCATGGCACTGAACTCCTCTCAACCGGGGGATCTGCTCGTGCGCTGCGCGAAGCGGGCCTGACAGTGAAGGATGTGTCCGAACACACCGGTTTCCCCGAGATTTTGGATGGCCGCGTCAAGACGCTGGTCCCGCAAGTACATGGTGGCATCTTGGGCCGCCGCGATCTTGCAAGCCATCAGGAGCAAATGGCGCAGCACAACATTGCGCCGATTGATCTGGTGTGCGTCAATCTTTACCCCTTCGCAGCAACGGTAGCATCTGGTGCTGGCGTTGAAGATTGCATCGAGAACATTGACATTGGTGGGCCGGCGATGGTCCGCGCATCTGCCAAGAACCACGACCATGTGGTTATTTTGACGTCACCTGACCAGTACGCGGGCTTGATTAGCGCGCTTGAAGCAGGTGGCACGTTGCATGCTGAACGTCGTGCTTATGCAGCAGCAGCTTATGCCCATACGGCAGCTTATGACTCCATGATTTCACGTTGGTTCGCGCAGCAGGCTGGTGATTTGTTACCGCAAACGCTGACTTTGTCAGGCACGCGTGGTGATCTGCTGCGTTACGGCGAAAATCCGCATCAGCAGGCTGCGTTCTATCGTGATGGCAGCATGCGTCCGGGCTTGGCGTCAGCACGTCAAGTGCAGGGTAAGGCGCTGAGCTATAACAATTTGAACGATACAGATGCGGCTTTTGAGGCTGTTGCAGAGTTCTCTGCGCCGAGCGTTGTTATCGTAAAGCATGCGAACCCCTGCGGCGTGGCGTCAGCTGCTACGTTGGAAGATGCTTGGGTAGCTGCGCTGCGTTGTGACCCGGTTTCGGCTTTTGGTGGTATCGTTGCGGTCAATCGCACGCTGGACGCGGCAACAGCGAAACGTATTTCTGCGATCTTCACGGAAGTGATTGTTGCGCCAGATGCTGAGCCTGAAGCACTTGAGGTTCTGGCCGCTAAGAAGAATCTGCGTCTGTTGCTGACAGGTGGATTGCCTGATCCGAAGGCGGAAGGTCTCGCTGTGAAGACCGTTGCGGGCGGATTCTTAGCACAGAGCCGTGATGCTGGGCATGTAACGGAAGCTGATCTTAAGGTTGTGACGAAGCGCGCACCGACGGAAGCCGAAATGCGTGACCTGCTGTTTGCGTTTCGTGTTGCCAAGCACGTTAAATCCAATGCTGTGATTTATGCGAAGGACGGGGCCACGGTTGGTATCGGTGCGGGGCAAATGTCGCGCGTTGACAGTGCCCGGATTGCGGCGCGTAAAAGTGCAGATGCAGCTGAAGCTGCGGGTGAGCAGGAGCCGCTGACCACTGGATCTGTTGCGGCGTCTGACGCGTTCTTCCCCTTTGCGGATGGCTTGGAAAGCGTTGTGGCAGCGGGTGCTGTTGCTGTAATCCAACCGGGTGGTTCTATCCGTGACCAAGACGTAATCGATGCAGCTGATAAAGCTGGTATTGCGATGGTCTTTACTGGAATGCGGCATTTCCGCCATTGAGGTGAAACATGGGTGTCTGGCGCGGCGTTTTTACGGCTTTGTGTTTGTCCATAACGGCGTCATCTGCCGTGGCAGCCCCTTGTGAATATGACGTTAGCCCTTTGCCAGTCGTGCAGGGGGTTATTGCCCGCTTAACGGATGAGGGGGCAGTGCTGCGCGATGGCACGATGCTAGTCGTGCCTGAAACATTGCGCTCATCGCTCCGTTCAGGGCGAATGGTCAAAGCGCGGGGTTTAATTGACCGCGCGGGGCACCGTGTACAGGTTTTTGCCTTGGAGGGTGCTTCAGTTGAGTGCGCCACCGCGGCGAATATAGCGCGCGGACCTTATCCCGGCTCTCCGCAATACGATGCTTTAATACCCGAGACGGGTAAGCTTAACACCGGCGCGTCACCAAAATAAGAGCCGCTTCAGTTGGCGTGGTAACCCTTCCTTAAAAACTTTCCGTCAAAGTGTCGTGGCTATGTCGCACTTTGATCCGGGAAGCCAGCGTGTCCACAGTACAAGAAATGTCAGCGGTTCTGACGGGACAACTCTGGGCATCCAGCCAGGTGACTGGGCTATCGAGTAGCGCAAGTGCATTGCTTGCGCAGGATACGGTGAAAAGCCGTTTCGATGTGCTTTTGAAAAGCTATGAGCACCCCGAAATTAAGCCGGCTGAGGCGTTGTCCGCCAAGACTGTCCCTGTCGCGCAGGCGTCTCAGGCGGGGGCGGAAAAGACAGTCCCTAGTGCACGAAAGTCTTCTGAGATCGGCACGAAGCCATCGCTGGCAGGGGATAGGCATGAAAAAACGCAGGGGCAAAGTTCTGCGGGTCTATCGGCTAAATTGGGCGCGAAATCTGAGGTGCCCACGTCGGGTGGCGTGGCCAAGAGTACGGCAAATGGACACGCGGTAGGACAATTGGGGCAGCAGCCTATAGCTAAGCAGTGGGAAGTGGGACCGTCGACCAATGCGCGGTCGCAAGTCACCAAAGAGACGCCGCGACTGAAAGAAAATTCAACCACAGAGACATCTTTGTCAGGAAAGGCTGACAAATGTCCCGCAGCCCAAAATTTGAAGGAAGACGGGAAAGATGTTCCTTCACAAAGCCAACCTGAATCTGATGGTGCACAAGACGTAACTCACGCGCCATTAATGGGGGGTTCGAATGTGCAGGGGGCGTTTGGCTCTAATATGGGCGTGCTCCCTGCCGATGGAGTGGAGGGTAGTCAGCCTTTAACGTCGGGTGTGTCTATGGAGGCATCGCCGGGCGAAGTCAGTGGGGCCCCCTGTGAAGTGGCGCAAGGATTAGAGGCTTCTAGCCTAGATATGGGGCATGCAGATTTTTCCGTTCCGGACACCGAGCCAGAGCAAGCAGCATCTACGATTCACGAAAAGGGTATCTCACAAGAGGGAGAAGCTGTTTCCCGCCCCCATGAATCGGGAGAGCCCTTAGTACAGCACGAAAAAAGCATAGAAGGTTATCGGAGCGTGGTGCACATGAACCTCGCTGAACAAGGGCATGTATCTGTTGCCATACGCGATGGCGTCGAGGGGCAGCAGCATGTGCATATTGCTGCAGAAAACGCAGTCACCCTTAATTTGCTCACGCAGGATACGACAGCTTTGGTTGCGGCTTTGAACCAGACTTTGGTGCCCGGCATGACTGCGCTGCCGACGATACACATTACAGCTGGTTTATTACCGACGCAGGAGATGCGTTCTGGTCGGCCAAGCAGTTCAGGCTCGGATAGATCAGATTTGAGCGGAACCCCAGAAAATTCAGAGAATCTACACAAGACGGCCTTGATAAAATCAGCGCGGTGCATGCGTGGCGTCGTTGATCTTACGGCATAGAAGAAGGGAAGTGGGAGAGTGAGTGGTTCTGTAACATCTACGACGGATCAAAGCTCATTATTGTCGCAAGCTTTAACGGCTGCACGCAGCAGTGCGAGTTCTGCACAGAGTGCTGCGGATAACAGCGGGAGCAGCACTGCTAGTAGCACCGCTAGTGCAGCACTTTCGTCTATGGCCGGTAATTTTAACCAGTTTTTGACACTTTTAACGGCTCAACTGCAGCATCAAGATCCGACGAATCCGACCGATAGCAGTAATTTTACGGCACAGGTTGCTCAGTTTGCAGGGGTTCAGCAGCAGGTACAGTCTAATACCACTCTTTCCAGTTTGCTGAGTGCGACACAGGAGAGCCAGCTGGCGAGCGGCGCAAACCTGATAGGGAAAACAACGTCAGCGGTCAGCGCATCGCTTCCTCTACAGAATGGGAAAGCAGATCTCAGTTATACTGCGCCACAGGCTGGAGAGGTTGCCATCGCTGTGACGAATAGTGCTGGGCAGCTTGTCCGGAGCGAAACTGTGCAGGCCAGCGCTGGGCAGCAGAGCTGGCAGTGGGACGGGAAAGACGATTCTGGCAACACGGTAGCTGATGGCGGTTATTATGTTGCTGTTCAGGGGATGTCGTCGAATGGTGACAGTGTTGCTTTGCCAACAACCGTAACGGGAACGATTACGGGTGTTTCAAGGAGCTCAGGTACGGTGAATGCACAGATGGGTGGGGCTTCAATAGCCCTGAATACGCTCAATGCGCTTCAGGGCTAGGGTCACGGATTAGGTATCGCCTTGCGTTGCACGAAGAGCGGTAATGAGGCTTGGTGCAGCAGGGGTTAGCGGGGCAAGGGTCGATTGATAGGCGTGGTACAAATCTGCTTTGCCCTTGTAGATTGTTTCTGAAGGGGCGCCTTCGGGCGTGACTTCGTTGAGCCAACTACCGTAGGTGCGGTCGACCAGTGTTGTGTCTATGTAGTCCCAGATTGTGCGGTACCAGTGTTCGTAATGGGGGTTTCCTGTACGCTTATAAAGCAGGATTGCAGCTGTAAGTGCTTCTGCCTGCGCCCAGTGGATGCGTGCTGTGACATGGGGTTTGTGGTCCCAGTCGACAGTATATAAAAGTCCTGGTTTGCCGTCTGCGTTCCAGCCGGTTCGGATGCCGGTTTCAAAAAGTGCCTGTGCGTCGTGGAGGAGCCAACCCGGTGCATCCAGCCCGTGACGCAGCAAGGATGCCTCAAGCTTGAGGGTAAGGTGCGACCATTCGACGAAGTGTCCGGGTGTCATACCGTATGGGCGTAGGTCGTGGGTTGGCTGGTCGCGGTGATAATCTTTCAGAAGCGTCCAGTTCCGGTCAAAGTGTTCTGGCATCGCAAAGCCCTGAGAGGCTGCCAACTCATGAACGAAGCGTGTCACGATGCGTAAAGCGCGGTGTAGCCACTTCGTATCGCCGGTGACGTCAGCCAGCGCCAAGAAGGCCTCGGTTGAATGCATGTTGCTGTTTGCGCCGCGGTAATCTTCTTCATCGCTCCAATCAGCGGCAAAGCTTTCGCGCATTACGCCTTCTTCTTCAGACCAGAAATGCGTTTCGATGCATTTGATAGCGCTTTCTAGCAGCTCTGAGGCTCCGGGCAGGCCTAAGACTTTGGTAGATGAGGCTGCTAGGGCGACGAAGGCATGAAGATAGGCCTGTTTGCGTTCGTTTGGATTGTCTGCGTAGTGGATCCAGCCGCCGTGTTGAGTGTCGTGTAATGGGCCGCGCAATGCGTCGAGGGCGTGTTGGCTGAATGCAGTACTGCCGGGAATGCCTTTCAGCGCTGCGGCTGCATAAGCATGGGCGCAGCGCGCCGTGATTGTCCCTTCTGCCTTGGCGCCCTCGGGGAGGTTTCCCTTCAGGTCTAGGCCTGTAAAGCCGCCCTCAACTTTCCCCTTTCGGCTGAAAAGCAATAAGTCTTCACCGCGTGCCTTGAGCCAAACTGTGTGCGCCGGCTGGCGGATCCATGTTGAGGAATCAAGCAGTACGGGCGAGAGACGGTCAAACATAAGATGCTCCACGACGGTGACGAGATCAGGAAAATGTGTTGGATTTGAACCTTCCTTCAAGGACGCAGAACCTCCCTAAGAGTTGCGCTTTGGGGCATAGTAGAGCGGTGTTGTTCCGGGGTGAGCCGGTGGCAATCTATGGTTTCATTCACAGGGAGAAGCTGTTAAGCGGCTTGCGTCCTGTTCGAGCATTGCGGATAGATAAGCGTTATGACAGATCGTTCCCCAATTCTTGTGGCCCCCAGTCTGCTTGCGGCTGATTACGGGCATCTTGCCGAGGAAACGCGCTCTGTAGCGCGTGCTCCGTGGCTGCATTTGGATGTGATGGACGGGCATTTTGTGCCTAATATTTCGTTTGGCCCACCAATAATTGCGGCTTTGCCGCGTGATACAGGGGCGAAATTTGACGTCCATTTGATGATCGATCCCGTGGACCCGTATCTTGAAGCAACGGCTAAGGCGGGTGCTGATCACATTACCGTGCACATCGAAAATGCACCCCACGTACACAGAACATTGCAGACAATTAGGGCGCTGGGCTGTCGGCCTGGTATCGCGCTGTGCCCAGCTACGCCACCGGAGGCCATCTCTCAGGTTTTGGATCTCGTTGACATTATTCTTGTCATGACAGTTAACCCGGGTTTCGGCGGCCAGAAGTTTCTTGAAAGTCAATTACCCAAAATCCGTACACTCTCGGAGATGATCAAAGCATCAGGACGTGATATTGTCTTGGGTGTTGATGGTGGAATTGGCCCAGAGACGGCAGCGCAGGCTGTAGCGGCCGGGGCCACGATGTTGGTAGCGGGCTCATCGGTTTTCGGCAAAGATGATCGGGACGCTGCAATTGCAGCACTAGAAGGGCCGTACGCGGAATAGGATAGCTGATGGGCGTGGGCCGGACGGAGCAGACAAAACTTTCCAAACTCAAGCTTTCCATGGCGAGGATGCCCTTCAGGAAGGGCGCGCCGTCGGGGCCTGCTGCCGTATGTCATGATCCGTGGCATGGCGATGCAGAACAAGGGGCGCGGCTTGTCGGACGTTACTTCCGTTTTGATCGGAAAGAATACGATCTGACTTATGGGCGGGCTCCGGTAACGGCTTGGCCTGTGGGCACGTGGCCTGACGCGGCGCGGCGTTGGCTTTACGGCTTCTCGTGGTTACGGGATTTGCGTGCTCTCGGCAGCGATGAGGCGCGCTTGGTTGCCCGTAAAATGGTTGGTGCTTGGATTGCCAACCCGCCGGGTGGTGCTATGGCTGAAGATGCCTGTACAACGGGCATGCGGCTGGCATCATGGCTTTCCAACCACGCCTTTTGTCTCGCTTCCGCGGATCATCGTCTGCAAAAAAAATTGATGGACCGGGTGTTGATTGAAGCGCGGACAATATCTGCGTTATTGCCCATTCCATTTTGCGGCTGGGCTGAGCTTTCAGCGCTTCGCGGTTTGCTTGCTGCGGCTTTGGCGATACCGGAGCAATCTGGTTTCATGGTACGTTTTTTACGGTATTTACCGAGTGCCTTGGAGCGTGTTTTGCTGCCGGATGGTATGGCGGTGGAGCGTTCCCCGCAGGCACAATATGAACTCGTGCGCGAATTGGCCGAAATGTCCATGATGTTCCGGGCTGCACAATTACGTGTACCGCCCGTGGTGGAGGCATCGCTTGAAAAGGCTGTGCCTGTATTAAGGGCATTTTGTCATGGCGATGGCGGCCTTGCTGTTTTTAACGGGAGTGGTGAGGGCGATGTTCGTTCTATCGAGCGCGCGCTGGCACAAGGCTCTCGTTTGAAATTGATTGCCTCTAGCTTGCCTGATGGGAAATTTACACGCGTTGCGTTGGGGAAGTCGCTGCTGATTGTCGATGGCGGCAACCCGGCACCAACCGGTGCAGACCAGAGTGCCCATGCCGGGACATTATCGTTTGAGTTTTCGCATCTCAAAGACCGTATTTTTGTAAATTGCGGCTCGGCGCTTTTAGCGCCATGGGCCAAAGCGCTGCGAGCTAGTCCCGCGCATAATGTGCTTGTCCCGGAAGATTTTTCGTCTTCTGATTTTGACGTTCGGGGGCGGATATCGCGGCGTCCAGCACATGTGACGTGCAAGCACCAAACAAATGGCGATGCTCATTGGATTGATCTGTCGCATGATGGTTATCATCCTTCATTAGGAGCGACGTGGAAGCGACAGCTATATTTGGGCGATAGTGGTGAGGACTTGCGTGGGCAAGATATTCTCCAGAGTGAGCGGGCAGTATCTTTTGCCTTACGCTTCCATTTGCACCCCAATGTTATCGTCACGCAGGATGATGATGATGTGATCATGCATGTCGGGGAGCGGATTTGGCGTTTCAGGCAGCGCGGAGGTGGACTGGCGGTAGAACCGGATGTCTATTTGGCGCGCGACCACGTCGAACCAACACGGCAAATTGTTGTTTATGTTGACGCTAAATATGCGGAGACAACTGAAGACGACAGTCAGAGGGATGACGATGCTGCTAAGCTTAGTGCCAAGCCTGCTGGTGTGACCCAGACTGTCTCTTGGTTGCTGGAGCGTATACCTGAGTGACGGGGCGTCCACTTAAAATTTTGCAAATCACAAATGTTGATTTTGCTCTCAGGCAATTCATCTTCCCGCTTATGCAAGTTTTGCGTAACGCAGGGCATGACGTGCAGGGCGGGTGTGCGGAAGGGCGCGATTTAGCCGCAGTTCGTGCGTCAGGCTTTAAGGTGCACGGCCTGCCAATGGCACGGTCTTTTTCCCCTTTGGCTCAGGGACGGGCTTTTTGGGCATTAGTGCGCCTTATCCGGGAAGAAAGGCCAGATGTAGTCCACGGGCATATGCCTATTAGTGGCATTCTAGCGAGGCTGGCGGCGAAATTCTGTGGTGTGCCGGTTATTGCTTACACGGGGCATGGTTTCCTGTTTAACCAGCCGGGTTCTGGGCTGCGGCGTTGGCTTTCCTTGTTACTAGAATTCGTCACGGGGCGAATGACGAATTTGTACATGACGGTGTCTGTTGAGGAAGCTCGCGACGCACGGCGCTTGCACTTGAATGCTCACCCCGTTGCAATAGGCAATGGCAGGGACCCGCAGCGCTTTCTCCCAAACCCTGAGGCCCGGCAGAGGGTGCGGGCAGGACTGGGTGTGGCTGATCATGTGCCGGTTATTATCGTGGTGTCACGCTTGGTGCGCCACAAAGGCCACCCGGAATTATTGCGGGCTATGGAGCACGTCCCCGACGCAGAATTATGGGTTGTGGGTGAGCGATTAGCCACGGACCACGGGCATGACCTTGCGCAGAGTTTTGCGCGGGCTAAGGAAAAGCTTGGGTCGCGTTTGAGGTTGTTGGGCTCGCGTGATGATGTGCCAGATTTGTTGGCTGCGTCGGATATATTTGCGCTTCCTAGTCATTTTGAAGGGCTACCGATGTCTGTGATTGAGGCGATGCTTTGTGGCTTGCCGGTTGTTGCGACGGACGTAAAAGGCCCTCGGGAGCAGGTTGAAAATGGGCGGACTGGATTGTTGGTTCCGCCCGGTTTGGCCGCTCCTCTAGCGCAGGCACTAGGGACGCTTACTCAAGATCGTGCAAAAGCTGCTGCGATGGGAGAGCGCGGCCGTCAAAGGGCGGTCTCTCTCTATTCCGAGGAACGCGTTTTGCAGCGTGTCGCGCGTTTGATCGAACAAGAAGCGCAGGGTGTATGCGGGCCGCGGAAAAGATAAAATTGCGCTGGTAAACAGCGAGCGGGTATTTTTCTTTACAGCCAACCGTTTTGCCGTGCGATGCGGCTGGCTTCGATACGGTTTTTGGCATCTAGCTTTTGAACGATTTCAGAAAAGTAGTTGCGGACGGTTCCGGTTGATAAACTCATTGTTTCGGCGATGCTTTGGTTGGTTTTCCCGGCCTCAGCCAAGCGCAGCATGATGCGTTCGCGGTCATTGAGGGGGTCTGGTAGTGCGTCCCAAACACTTTCCGCGAGGTCAGAGGCAATGGCTCGGCCACCGCCAGCAACCTTGCGAATGGCGTTGGCGAGTTGGGTGATGGGGGCATCTTTCAGCATGTAGCCGCGGACGCCAGCCTGTAGTGCGCGGCGGAGATAGCCGGGGCGGCCAAAAGTGGTGACGATAAAGACTTTTGTTGTGCTGTTTTCTGCTTTGAGTCGTTCGGCCAGTTCAATACCAGTCATGTTTGGCATTTCAATATCAGTCATGACGATGTCTGGTTTGAGCTCTTGCGCGAGAGTGAGTGCAGAGCTGCCGTCATGAGCACGGCCGATAATGACCATGTCGTCTTCCAAACTGAGCAGCGTTTCGAAGGCGTCAATAAGCATGGTTTGGTCTTCAGCTAAGAGAAGGCGGATCATGGTGTCAGGCTCGCGGTGAGAGTAAGGCCGGGGTTGTTAGTTTTTAGTGTGATGGTTCCGCCGATTGCAGCAAGGCGCGCGCGCATGCCGCGCAAACCGTTGCCCTCGAGCAAAGATTGAGAGTTTTTTAAATCAAGGCCGTTATCGCTTACGGAAATGCCCTGTGGCGGTTGGTCCGGGGGGCCGTGAATGGTGATCTGGCAACGTGTGGCGCTGGAATGGCGGATAACGTTCGTAATGGCTTCACGAAGAGCCATAGCAAGCACGCTACAGGTTTCGATGGAGGCAGTGCTTTCATGTGCAAGGCATTCTCTCCCTTGTACGGTGGCGTCTATAGAAGCTGCCTTTAGCGCTTGTGTGGCTTGCTCAAGTTCACGGGTAAGGGTGGCTTTTTTCATACCTGTGATAGCGGCGCGGACATCGCGCAGGGATTCGCGTGCAATCAAGGTAATGTCATTAATTTCGCTTAGGCTTCTTTCAGGGGAACGGTTGTGGAGTTTGGCTGCGAGTTCGCTTTTAATGGCAATGACTGTAAGAGAATGGCCAAGCAAATCATGCAAATCCCGCGCGATACGTTCACGCTCTGATGTTGCTGCTAACGTCCGGATTTCTGATTGAGCTTCTTTCAATCGTTGATTTTGGCGGGCAAGTCGGCCTTGGAACCACGACATCGTATAGGTTGCTAGGCTGATGACGATTGAAATACTGCCCGATATGGGTACGCCCCGTACAGCCCAAGAAAATACTATGAGAGAGATTTGTAGTATGACTAGGAGGGTAATAGCTCTGCGCGTGTTGTTGATACGAATACACATGGCGGAAGCGTAAATATTAAATGTCATCCACCCGGCATTGGTCCACGATGCCGAAAATCCTAATAATGCGGTAAGAATAATTTCGAGTTCAGTGCTTTCGATGAAACCGTTCTTTTTGCTTGGGCGATACGGAGCAAAATAAAGGGTTAGGAATGCAAAAAAGGCGGCAATTCCGTAAGTCGCCTGAAGCAATGTCGGTGTTTTGTCGAGGATCCAGTTAAGCGGATAAAAGAACAAATAGACTAAGAAAACCGAGTGGTAGAGGTAAGTTCTTTTGCGTGTCGGATTTTGGTCTACTTCAACTAAGGTCATTTCGTTAAATCGCTGTTTCGGGTGTGGTGTATGTGCGCGTTTTTGCAAGACGAATTACAGCGCTTAGCCATAGCGTAATAGCAGTACCAAGGCCTGCGAGTGTCATATGCATTGGGGCCGATAAAATGCACGAAAAGCAAGAGATGAAAACAATGATACAGCCGCTGAAATAATGCACGGGCTCTCTTAGGGCGCGGCCCATGGGTATTAAGGTCAGGCCAATAATGCCGCCAATGAAAGGGTACATAAGTTCTGCGTGGTGCGTTGCGTTGGTTAAAAATCCTACGAAAAAGAGAGATACGCCCCGCCATATTTGTACACGCTTTAAGAGTGTTTGATTGCAGTGGGGTTCAGGTAGGTCGAGGTAAAAGTATCGGGCAACACACCCGCTCAACAGTAGGGCGGAGATTAGCCCCACCAAGACTAAAAGTGGCAGGGACGGAACGAGAGCAGCCTTGCCGCCACGTAATGCCCAAAAAGCAGCGAAAATAAGCGTAAGTGTTTCGGTAGTAAAAAGGCGTTTTTGCAATTTAGTAGCCATGGCGAAGACTCCATAGAGGCCCAAAAATGGGTGTAGTCACTATGGAGAGGCGACAAGCCGCAAAACAGTGCCGGGTGTCATGAAGGAAACATGACACCCGTCATATCTAGGGTTATGCAGGGCGAACGAGGATATGTTTTTTCTTGCCTGATGAGAGTTTCAGAGCTCCATTTTGGAGGTCCTGAGAGCTAACGACCAGGTTTTCATCGCTAATAACGACGTCGTTTATGCGCGCGCCGCCGCCACGGATGAGGCGGCGTGCTTCACCGCCGCTTGTGGCGAGGCCCGCATCTTGCAAAAGACGGAAGATGGGTAGGCCCTCGTCGAGCGTAGCGGCAGCAACATTGACTTCGGGCAGGGCGGCTGTAGCTGCGCCCTGCTCAAAGACGCGGCGAGCAGTTTCTGCGGCTTCTTCAGCTGCAGAGCGCCCGTGACAGATGGCGGTAGCTTCTGTCGCGAGGATTTTTTTCGCATCGTTGATTGCGGCGCCTTCTAGAGCGCCAAGGCGCTCGCATTCTTCAACGGGTAGGTCTGTGAACATTTTGAGGAAGCGTTCGACGTCAGCATCTTCAGTGTTCCGCCAAAACTGCCAGTATTCAAAGATGGGTAGTTTTTCTTCACGAACCCATGTTGCGCCGCCGGCGGATTTACCCATCTTAGCACCGGATGCTGTGGTGACGAGCGGTGTGGTGAGGCCGAAAACCTGCTTGCTTTCGGTGCGCCGTGTCAGGTCAATCCCCGAGACGATATTGCCCCATTGGTCTGAACCGCCGACTTGGAGCGTTACACCTTCGCGGCGGTTTAGCTCGCGGAAGTCGTATGATTGCAAGATGGAGTAGTTGAACTCAAGGAAGGTTAAGCCTTGTTCGCGGTCGAGGCGTTGTTTGACGCTCTCGAAAGAGAGCATACGGCTAATTGAAAAGTGAACGCCTACGTCTTGCAGTAGATCTAAGTAAGACAGCTTATTCAGCCAGTCCCCATTATTGGTTAGTAGAGCTTTCCCGTCCGAAAAATCGATAAATTGACGGAGGGATTTTTCAATTCCAGCAATGTTGTGCGCAATTGTCTCGGCTGTAATGAGCGAGCGTGCTTCATCACGGAAAGACGGGTCGCCGATGCGTGCTGTACCACCGCCCATAAGTGCAACGGGGCGGTGGCCGTGCTTTTGCAATAAGCGTAAAATCATAATGGAAACAGCGTTTCCGACATGCAGGGAGTCCGCCGTAGGGTCAAAGCCAGCATAAGCTGTGATCGGGCCAGCGAGCATTGCTGCGTCTAGCGCTTCTAGATCAGTGCACTGAAAAATCAGGCCGCGCGCTTGAGCTTCACGAAGGAACGGGGACTGGGGCATGGGCGATCAACACTATTTAATATGAAATAAAACGAGGGTTTGCATAGCACAGACAGGCGCAGAGGAAACCTGTCTAAGGTGTTTCATAAGGCCAATCTGCTTTTTGGATATACTTGGGTGCTAGGAAAAAACCTATAGCACCTAAAGAACAAATAATTAATACCGTGATTAGGACTAAGTTACGAGGCGAGTTAAAAGGATTACCGAAGGCAGATAATAGAACATATGGTATTAATGAAAAAAATAAAAAAGATTGTTTTGATGCATTTTTATTGAAAATAAAGGGAATTGTTTCAGTAAAACCTAAAGATATACCTGCGGGCAAGAAAATAGATAATAAAATTAGGTGATTTTCAACAGGAAGTTTTCCAAAAACCAAAGACCAAAAAACGACAAAACTTGACGTTCGTGCGGATGTTTGAAGCAGCATTTGTTTCAAACGTAACGTGAAGAGAGTTCGTACAAACTTTTCCCGAGAGCCAAAATAGCCCGTTGCGAAGAGGGGGGCCCAGTGGGTACGGTCACTAACAAAAGATTGCGGAAATAAAAGTAGTATAAACATTTTTGGTAGAGTGTTTTTGAGGGATTCACTAAAGTTATAGTGAGAAATTATTGTATTTGTTAAAGACATGAAAACAGACAACAATGGAATTAATGAAATATCAAATAAAAATTTTAGCCAGTGATTTTGTATATCTTTTCCTAAAATACTATATTTTAGTTGTGTATTAGAGATTTTATTTTGTTGCTGAGTATTTTTCATCTTAACTGTAGGATAGTCGTTTATTGAAAGATTTGAAGAAACAGTACGGTTTTGGGAGCTTAGGATAGAAAATATCAAAAAAACTATTAGGAAAGCAGCTATGGGAAGGGCAATATGCGCAGGGAGACCTATAATAAAATCATTATTAAATGAAATAAAGGATAAAAATATTTGAAAAACAAGTGATACTATAAAAGTTATAAAACGGAATGGGTTTGTTTTTTTACTTTTAAATACTTTCTTTGAATACCATTGGAACGATACGAACTGGCTTTGCATTGTTATTAATAGAAGAGCAGAATAGAATGGTAGCGCCAGATATGCCAACCACGACGTCAGTATAAGGATACTGGCTATCGAAAATATAGCCGCGGCACGTGCCTCTGCGCCGTAAAATCCTGGTATAGAAGCAGATTGTGGACTTTTTATTTGATGATTAAAATAAAAAAGAGGCGCTAAGAACATTGTAATACTGGTAATGGTAAAATTTTCAAATGTGTATTTGCTGATATTTCCAGAGACGGTATTTATAATAATAAGAATTAATTCAAAAAAAGTCACAACACTGAGAGGGTTGGCGCGTAAGAAAACAGGGCTCGCATAATTGCGGAGGCTAATAAGTGTAGCGTTGAATGCTGAGGGTACGGTAGAAGAGGCGCTCACGCTTGTGTCTCCTCAGGTTCCGTAATGTCAAGGAATGCATCTTCGAAATCGGGGATACTTACGCGGGTTTCGGGGGAGAGGTTTAGGTCAGTGTTCCAGCCGAAAACGAGAAAATCGCGGTCTTTTTTTGCTAAAACCTTCAAAGGCAACAGACTGATCTCTTCTATTGAAGTGTTGTGCAGCCAGCGTGTTGTTTGTTGAAAGGTCTGTGTGCTGCAATCAAGAATAAGCTTCCCGTTCTTTAGAAAAAGCAATCTGGAGCAGACACGCTCTATATCTGATAAAATATGGGAGGAAATAATAATATTTGCACCGCTGACCTGAGCAAATTCCTCAAGCAAACTCATGAAGCTGCGCCGTGCTTGCGGGTCGAGACTGGCAACAGGTTCGTCCAGAAGAAGGAATTTCGGGTTGTGTCGCATCGCCAATAAAATGGCGAGACGTTGTTTCTGCCCACCCGATAAAGTTTTGACGATTTTTTTGGGGTCTAGATCAGCCCATGCCAGTAACTGCGGTGAGACGGGTGGGAGGGGGCCGTAAAAAGCACTAATAAAATCGATCAGCTTACCGACTTTAAAGTGATCAAATCCACTCATTGTCTGCGGTACATATCCAGTGCAGGCACGCTTTTCTCTCGGGAGCGTTGCAATGTCTTGGCCAAAAACTTTGATTTCGCCTGTGCTGGGAAGGAGGAAGCCAAGCAGGCAGCCGATTAGAGTCGATTTCCCGGCACCGTTACGCCCTAGAAGCCCTATTGTTTCTCCCGGTTTTGTGGAGAATGAAATATTCTCAAGGGCAGTAAATGTACCAAATTTTTTAGTTAGCTCTGAAACGTCGATAATATTTTCCGGACTCATAAATTTTCCGCTGGTTCGATTTGAGAACAATATTACAAGGCTTTGTAACAAAAAAACGAATAATCAAATAACAATGTTATTACGTTTGCGAAAAATTATTTTTTACAAATTATTACTTTAGAGAATATTTACGGGTGAGGTTTTATATGTATCGCCAAGATATGGCGCACGCCTGTGCTCCGTTTGGAGCTATAGCCAGCCGAGCGCAGGGTTGGGCTAGTCTTTACGCTTTCATATTGAAACAGCGTCGTGACAGGGAAAGGCATAAAAAAATGCTCAATAGCAGTCAGTATTGGGGTCAATCGTCGCGGCCTAAGTTCTGGCTGAGTGCGCTGTAATACGCGGCCATCGCGTCACGCTTTTGCGCGAGGGGAACACCAAGGAAATGTACGATACCCTTGCGCGCATGGACTGAAGGATAGGGTGCACCGGCATGAGGGATGCGGTAAAGATTAATAAAATCAGGCATCAAATCTAGGTTGGCTAAAGCCATTTTCCGCAAGACGTAATTAGCAAATCTTTGATCAAAGCTTGGAAGAGTGTCCCGACCGCCAAAAATTTTCATCCAGCCATAAGCGGCTTGCCTGATCAGGTGAAAAGCAGTGTTAGCGCTTTCGGCGCCAGAAAACCCCAATGCACCAGATGAAAAGCCGCTACTAAAAGGCTCGAAAGGAACATTGTCACCAGCCAGCAAGCGCCAGCCAAACCAATGCCCTTCTGATTCGAGCGATCCTTCGTCGAGCCGTCCCTCTGGGCAGACATGGATGAAAGGTGATGTTGCCAGTTGAGGTAAAAGGGCGTGGAGCGGATGGTCGCAAACGATGTCGGCATCCAGGTAGAGAATAGGGCTGGCATTTTTAAAAACTTCTGAAAGGCTGAGGTCGTAGCGCGAGAGGCACCAGTCCAATTTGTCAGAAGTGTTAGAAACTGGAATGATTGTGATCGTACCGGAAAATTCGGGGATGGAGAGTTTCTGCCTTAGAGTGTTGGCCGAGGTCTCATCCGTTAGTACGGCAATGTCGTACGTCCAGCCTCCGTATGTGATGAGGGATTGGACAGCAATTTCGACACAATCTAATATGACCGGATCGCTGAAGGCGCAAAAATAAATTAGGGGACGAAAAGACTTGAGCGTCGTGACTTTCCAGCCATCATAGAGGGCGTTGAAACTGAAAAGTTTGTCCTGTGAGTAGTAAGGTAAGGCTTTTAAAAGATTGTCTTCGGATATCTGGATATTCCCAAAGGAGCACATTTTTTGCCCATCATAGCGGGCAGTCACGATCCGTGACGGGCCGGGTACACTCCATTGAGTATCGTTTAGGTGTGTGAGTGGGTGGTAATCCAACATAAAATAAGGAGCCTAAATAAGAATTTTTTTGAATAATCCCTACTTTAACAGCGCTATTTTTATGTTTGGAATATCTTTATTTTTAAATTATTCCCGCAATGGTTGAGTGGCGTAGAACACTCTCCATTGCGGGGGTAATCGTGCTTTAGTCCGCAGCGAGGGCAAGCGCCTTACGGCCACGCATTGTTGTTACGTGGTCTTCAAGGGCTGCACCGACCTGATCGGCCTGCGTTGCAAAAATATGGTCGGCATCGTCAAAGATACGGTAGTCAACAGACACGTTTTTTTGCGTGTTGAGTTTATCTACCAGCTTACGGATGCCTGGCTCTGGTGCCATTTCATCTTTTCCACCGGCGATCATCAGGCCACCGCATGGGCAAGGTGCTAAGAAACCAAAGTCGTAGTCATTGGCTGGAGGAGCAACGCTGATCCAACCGCTGATTTCGGGGCGGCGCATTAGCAATTGCATGCCAACAAACGCACCAAAAGAATAACCCGCTATCCAAAGTTCGGATGAGTTCGGGTTGACCATTTGCATCCAGTCAAGCGCAGCAGCAGCATCGGAAATTTCGCCAATGCCACCGTCATACCGGCCTTGTGACCGGCCAACACCGCGCGAGTTATACCGCATCACCGAGAAACCCATTTTCTCGAAATGGCGATACATTGTGTAGGTGATGCGGTTGTTCATGGTGCCACCGTGAAGGGGGTGGGGGTGTAGCACCAGGGCGAGGGGAGCGTTAGGTTCGCTAGAGTGGTGATAACGTCCCTCAAGCCGGCCATCTGGGCCAGCGAACATCACTTCGGGCATATTTCTCTCACACTGTGTCCGGCAGGATTACGGCCCTGCCTTCCGATGTGCGATTGTATATCGACTCAAGCGCGAAGATTTCCACCAAAATCGACACGTTGCCTTAAATTCACGAATCGTCAATCCGAAACTTGCTTAAAATGTTGTTCGGTCCGATGTGGTGTGTATGACAAATTTAGCCACTCCAATTTATCTCGATGCCAACGCGACGGAGCCAATGCGCCCGGAGGCGAGGGATGCTGTCATCGCGGCGCTGGACTTGGTTGGTAATCCATCTTCAGTTCACGCATTTGGGCGTGCAGCGCGCCATGCTCTTGAAAATGCCCGTGCGGTCATTGCGGGTGGTTTCGGTCGTGATGCGGATCAATGCGTCTTTGTGTCTGGAGGGACGGAAGCAAATGCACTGGCCTTACATACATATGGGGCAGGGCGGCGCATTTTGATTGGCGCAACGGAGCACGACGCAATCCGAAAAGCTGTGGCCGGTGCTGAAATTCTGCCTGTTCTGCCTAATGGGGCGCTGGATTGTACCGTCTTGCGGCAAAAATTAGCGGATGGTCCCCCTGCGCTGGTATGTGTCATGGCCGCAAATAATGAGACCGGCGTTATTTCTCCTTTAGAAGATATACGGGCCATATGTCGCGAATTTGGAGCTTTGCTTCACGTTGATGCGGTACAAAGTGCGGGTAGAATTAATCCGACTTTGGATGGGTGCAGTATTGCTCTTTCAGGCCATAAAATGGGCGGGCCAAAGGGTGCGGGAGCCTTGTTACTGCCTGATGCCCAGCCGATTGATGCGTTTATGCCCGGAGGTGGGCAAGAGCGTGGACGGCGTGGCGGTACGCAAGCCTTGCCCGCAATTTCAGGCATGGCGGCGGCTTTTGCCGCAGCAAGGCAGCAAGACTGGTCAGAGGTGGATTCCCTGCGGCGGGACATAGATAAGGCCGTGATGCAGCTTGGTGCTCGTGTAGCCGGGTTTGGAAGTGAGCGTCTGCCTAACACAAGCAATATCATCCTTGATGGTGTCGGAGCGCAGATACAGCTTATGACACTGGATCTGGCAGGTTTTGCGGTTTCGGCTGGATCGGCGTGTTCTTCCGGTAAAGTGGCTGCGTCACATGTGCTGACCGCTATGGGCGAATGTGATGGAGCGACGCAGGCGCTGCGTGTTTCTTTGCCTTGGAATGTTGAAAAGCACCATGTCGATGGATTCATAGCGGCCTATGGCCAAATGGTCGCGCGGTTACGCAAAACCTAAAGCACGGGAGTAGTGTATGATTTATCTGGATTACTTCGCTACCACTCCCTGCGCAACAGAGGTCGTGGACGCAATGTTGCCTTGGTTTGCGCAAGATTTCGCTAATCCGCACAGTACTCATGCGCCCGGCCAGAAAGCGGCAAAAGCAATAGAGGGTGCTCGTCAGTCAGTTGGGGAGCTTGTGGGGGCAGACCCGCGAGAGATCATCTTTACGTCTGGGGCGACGGAAGCAAATAATATCGCGATTAAAGGCGCTGCGCGCCATGCACGGCGCGTGAATAATCAACGCAAACGCATGATTACGTGCGCGACGGAGCATAAATGCGTTTTAGAGTCGGTTAAGTCCCTTGAGGCGGAGGGGTTTGAGGTCGTTATCCTAGGGGTAGACCGCAACGGACTGGTTGATGTTGAACATTTGCGTGCAGCTTTGCTGGTGCCGACAGCTTTGGTAAGCGTCATGGCGGCTAATAACGAAACAGGCGTCGTGCAGGATATTGCGCAATTAGGAGCCGTAAGCCGTGCGGCGGGAGCAGTGTTTCACACGGATCTTGCGCAAATGGCAGGGAAACTGCCTGTCACTCTGGAAAACGTCGATTTGGCGTCGTTATCAGCTCATAAAATGTATGGGCCTAAAGGCGTTGGGGCTTTGTACATGCGTCGGCGGCCAAGGGCGCGAGTTGAGGCGTTGTTTTCCGGTGGCGCACAAGAGAGGGGAGTACGCTCTGGAACTCTGCCGACCCCTCTTGTCGTGGGGTTCGGAGAGGCCGCACGTCTTGCAAAGGTACGTCTCACCCAAGATGCAGCACAGATTTCTGAGTTGCGTGATCTTTTATGGAAGAAACTGCGTGAAGGCCTGCCGGGAGTTGTGCTAAATGGTGCAAAAGCATCACGTTTACCAGGTGGATTGAATTTCTGCCTGCCAGAAGGGGTGTCAGCCCTTGACGTAATGGCTCAACTGCCCGACATCGCCATGTCGACAGGTTCTGCCTGTTCAGCGGCGGAGCTGGCACCATCATATGTTTTAACGGCGATGGGCCTGCCAAGCGATGAAGCGGCACGGTGCTTGCGCCTATCGGTCGGACGCTATACCTCCAATGCCGAAATTGAGCGTGCGGCGGCTCTTCTGACCAATGTTGCACGTGTTCCTGACGTTTAAAGAGTAAGAGGAAACTAATCGTCCATGCCTAAGATGACCTTTGTTGAACGTGATGGTTCACGTCGTGATGTTGATGCGCCAAATGGTTTGTCGGTGCTTGAGATCGCGCATAAGCACGACATTGACCTAGAAGGTGCTTGTGAAGGGTCTTTGGCCTGCGCGACATGCCACGTCATCGTTGACCCGGAATGGGCTGCGAAGCTCGAAGATGCGACGGACGATGAAGAAGATATGCTCGACCTCGCTTTCGGCCTCGAAGAGACATCCCGTTTGGGCTGCCAGATCGTCATGACTGACGCGCTGGACGGTCTTGTTATCCACTTACCGAAGCAGGGTTAAATTATGCGTATCCTCGTTGCCATGTCCGGAGGGGTGGACAGTTCTGTCGTGGCTGCGCTCCTTCAGCAGCAGGGCCACGAGGTCATAGGTGCTACACTTCAGTTGTATGATCATGGTCAAGCAGCCAAGCCGGGGGCGTGCTGTGCAGGGCGTGATATCATGGATGCGCGCGCTGTGGCCGACCGTTTGGGTTTTCCGCATTATGTCATTGATGCGGAAAATCGCTTTCGCGATAGTGTGATTGACAGTTTCGCATCGTCTTACGCACGGGGGGAGACCCCCGTACCATGCGTGGCCTGCAACCAAGGCGTAAAGTTTACCGATTTGCTTGGTATGGCACGGGACCTTGGCTGTGAGGCGATGGCAACCGGCCATTATGTCCGCCGTGTTGAGGCGGCAGATGGCGTTCAAATGCATCGCCCGATTGATAGTGACAGGGACCAAAGCTGGTTTTTGTTTGCGACAACACGCGAACAGCTCGAATATCTACGCTTCCCGCTAGGAGATGTGCCGGACAAAGCACAGGTGCGTAAAATGGCAGAAGAGTTCGGTCTGCAAATTGCAGCTAAACCTGACAGCCAGGACATCTGCTTTGTTCCAAATGGCTCCTATGCTGAAATTGTAGAGAAGCTTCGCCCTGAAATTCGCGGGCCGGGTGAAATCGTCGATGAGGCGGGACGCGTGCTTGGACAGCATGAGGGTGTGGCGCGTTATACAGTCGGTCAAAGCAAGCGACTGGGTGATATTCACACGGCTGTTGGTGAGCGCCAAATGGTCACCAAAATAGACGTATCGCGCCGTCGCATCGTCGTAGGGCCGCGTGTTTCTGTTCAGAGCGCGGAAGCGCGTAAGGTTATTCACCTGCGGGATATGAACTGGCTGTGCAATCCGCCTCCGGAAGGGGTGCGTTGTGGTGTTCAGATCCGTGCGCGTGAAGGTCTCCGTGAAGCATTGGTCGTGCCGTTGCCAGATGGTGGGGCGCGAGTTGAGTTGACCTCCGGCGCAACGCCTGCACCGGGTCAGGCTTGTGTGTTGTATGAAGGCTCCCGTGTATTGGGTGGCGGCTTTATTCTGGGGCAAGCCTGAGGCTTCCTAGCATTGTCGAGTTTGTTTGTAAGAAGGCGCGGATTCCCGCGCCTTTTTGCTGTTTTAAATCGTGGCCAGACGTAGTGGCTGCTGTTGCCGAAGAAGTGAAGCCTATGAGTTGTTTTCTAGGCGTAAATTCAGCGCGCGTTTTTGTTTTCAGTTGAATATTGATGTTGGAGTAAGCGGAATGTCAGAGCAGATGGCCACCCCACTTATCGTCTCATTTGGTAGTGTGAACATTGATGTGACAGCGCGGGCTCGTCGTTTGCCAAAGCCGGGTGAAACGGTGCATGGCGAGAGTTATGGCATCATGCTTGGGGGGAAGGGGAGCAACCAAGCTGCCGCAGCTGCACGGCTTGCTGCATCAGAAGGCGTGAGAGTAGCGCTGGTGGGTCGCGTTGGACGCGATGACTTTGGTGCACGTGCACGCCGCGAATTGGAAAAATTTGGAGTTGATTTATCGCCTTTGCGCGAAGACCCGGACCACGCAACAGGAGTTGCACTTATTGGGATTGAATCGGGTACGGGCGAAAATAGCATCACGGTTATTGGTGGTGCCAATATGGCTGTTGATGAGAGTGATAGTGTTGCGGCTGAAGAGTGGTTTGGTCAGACGCAGGTGTTGCTGCTCCAACTTGAAATTCCTGAAGTTGCCGTTTTAACGGCCGCTCAGCGCGTAAGGGACGCAGGGGGCACAGTTATACTTGATCCTGCGCCGGTGCCTAATGGCGGACTGTCTGACGCAGTTTTGGGGGCTGCGGATATAATTACACCCAATGAGACGGAAACAGGGCTGTTAACGGGCATTACGCCCACGACCGCGAAAGAAGCTTCCGAGGCAGCAAAAATACTGCAAGAAAAAAATATCCGCAGGGTTTTAATCAAGATGGGCAGCCGGGGTGTCTTTTGGCGTGACGGCGCAGACGAAGGTTTCTGCCAGCCGTTTGTGGTTAAAGCTATTGATACAGTGGCGGCTGGCGATAGCTTTAACGCAGGTTTGGCGTTTGCGCTGGCCAAAGGACAGTCCTTTCGTGAAGCTGTTTGCTTTGCGGCAGCGTGCGGTGCGTTGGCTACAACGCGTAATGGAGCTGCTGATGCCGCTCCTTTTTACGCGGAAGTCTGCGCGTTAATTGAGCAGCAGGGTGTACGCTAGCACTGACAAGGTGCTCTATTGTCTTGTAAACTTTTAGGAAAATAAGGTTCGGGGCTTTAGGCCTGAGTCTTTGGTACGTTTTAGTTAGGTGAGATATTTTATGCGGCGTTGGTTTCTCGGGGTAGCAAGCACAGTTTTGGGTCTAGGGCTTCTTCACACGTCAGCCTATGCGTGGGGACCTTATGGGCATGCAATGGTTGCGGATATTGCTCAAGAGCGTCTCACGCCGCAGGCAGCAGCGGCTGTCCATCAGCTCTTAGCGTTGGAGGGGCATAAGTCTCTCGATCAGGTGGCATCGTGGCCTGACACAATGGGGCATCTCCCGGTAGGGCATGGAGGGCACCCAGAGACTTTGAAGTGGCATTACGTTGATACAGATGTCGTGAACCCGGCTTATGTTCATGAGCGGGACTGTGCTGATTCAAATTGCGTCGTTGAGCGCCTGCCGGAAGAAATAGCGCTTTTAAGCAATGTCCATGCCGCTCCGGCAGTGAGGTTGGAGGCATTAAAATGGGTCGTGCACTTGGTGGGCGATTTGCATCAGCCTCTCCATGCCGCGGAGCGTGATCATGACATGGGGGGAAATACGATTCATCTGACGTATTACGGTGAATCTGCCCATGGGCATATGAATTTACATGCATTGTGGGACGAGGGTATTTTAAATCGTCAGGACCATTTAGTCGTCGGTCCACATTATTCCATTGATTATTCTGCAGCGGGTGCGGCGGCACAGCAATTATCAGCGCAGATAACACCGGAGCAGGTCCGTTATTGGACGCAGGATTTGAGTGCGCCGGGTGCGCCCTATCGTGCAGTCATGGACTGGGTGGATGAAAGCCACGAATTGGCGCGGAGTGTTGCCTACGGTGCATTGCCCTCACAAGATCATCCTGATTTAGGCGATACTTATACGGCTGTGGCATGGCCAATAATACAATTAAGATTAGAGCAGGCGGGTGTTCGTTTGGCTGGTGTATTAAATCAGTCATTGGGTCAATGATTATACCGTGGGAGCATTTTATTATGCTCCCATTTAAATGTTTTCAAAATTTAGATGATATCTAAATTTGAGATAAATTCATCACATATACATAATATAAAGATCTAATCTATACGCACAATTTCGGGATTATTGTGTTTGACATTAATGACACAGCATGAATTTATTTTTATAATGTTGTTGAGAATTTTTCTCATTTGCATAAAAGGAGGGGGTTTTTTGACGGAGGAAATCTAATGCAGTTTGGGCGTTGTCTGGTTGTGGCTCTTATGGGGGGCTCTGCTCTTTGGCCGGTTTCAATGATGGCGGGTGAGATAAAACCTGTTGTCCAGCCAAAACAGAAGGCCGATCCCGCCACCACTCAAACACCCCAAAGTGTCGAACAATTGCTGGTGTTGGGACGCCGTTTAAAAGCATCGACAGATGGCACGGGAACGTACACCGTGCCTGCTATTTCAATAAACAAGATGCTGATGAAATTGCAGGATGTGCCGCAATCGGTCTCGGTGCTCACCAGCCAGCAAATGAAAGATCAAAATCTTTTCACGGTGGACGCAGCGCTCAAGCAAGTCGCGGGGTTGAACGTCAATAATTATGGTGATGGAACGTCAGGTTATACCTCCCGTGGCTTCAGTCTAGCACCGCAATATGACGGGGTGCCTTCTGCGAATGGGTTAACATTCGTTCAGCAATTCGACTTGGCGATTTATGACCGCTTAGAGGTTGCGCGCGGGCCGGAGAGTTTGTTTCAGGGGGCTGCATCGCCGGGCGGGAGTGTAAACTTTGTTCGCAAGCGCCCAACGGAGCAGTTTTCAGGGAATGCGTCCTATTCTTACGGTTCGTGGAACAATAATCATGCCACGTTCGATATTGGCGGCCCTTTAGCGCGTTCGCGGTATATTTCAGGCCGCTTGATTGTCGCGGGGACAGATAGAGGCTTTTTCTACGATAATGGCCGTGACCGTCGTTGGACAGTTTACGGTGTTGTGGATATCCGCCCAACGACGCATGATACGTTGACGCTTTCTGTCGCGTCTCAGAGCAATGAGACACGTCGTTTTATGGGTGTCCCCAGAGCAGCGGACGGGTCCGATTTAAAATACGCACGAAATACGTGGACCGGAGCGAATTTTAATAGTGTTCACGCTCCGATGACTGAATTATCCGCGCAGTGGGAGCATGTTTTCGGGCATGGTTGGCGCGCTTTGGTGAATGGCCGGCACCGTTCAACGGATACAGCGTTTCAATACGCGTATTTGACCACATGGAACTCAACAACGCAGCGTGGTAATGTTGCTATTGTAAACACAAAATATGCTGAAACCAATAATGATGTTGATGGCTATGTAACCGGGCCTGTACATCTTTTTGGGCAGACGCATAGTTTAGTGTTTGGTGGAAACTATAGCCGTTATATTTATAACGGTGCTGGTGCGTCCGTAACGTCATCAACGAATAAGATGCTGCAAAACATGTCTCTTGCAGATATGAACGGTCTTTCATCGGCCCTGTTGCCGACGATTACAAGCCAGACTTATCAGCCTATGACGCAATGGGGTGTTTATGGGCAGGCGCGTATTAAGCCAGTTCATAATGTCGCTATTATGCTGGGTGGGCGTGTCAGTGGTTATCTGAGCCAGACGCAGACTCGTCGACCGACGACGTTGGCTATGACCACACGTATTGATCAGTCAGGTATTTTGCTGCCGTACATGGGCGCGACATGGAACATCGTGAAGAACATCACGGCATATGTTAGCTATGTCTCCACGTTTGAACCGCAATCAAGCTGGACGCTGAGCGGTGATCAGTTGCAGCCTATGCGTGGGAAGCAGTTGGAAGGTGGTGTGAAGGGTGATTTCTTCCATCATGGTCTAAGTGTTTCGGTCGCTGGGTTCCGGATTATTAACCATAATGAAGGCGTCTATCTGTCGTCCGTTAACCCCATTTGTGGGCCATCGGGTACGAGTTCTTGTTATGCAGCAACGGGGCAGACGCGCAGTGAAGGCGCTGAAGTTGAGGTTCTGGGCCGTCCGCTGCAAGGCTGGGATATTAACGGCAGCTATACCTACAACAAGAACTTCATTGTAAATAACGGCACGGCTTCGGAAGCTGGTCTGGTTTATGCGGGTAACTCACCACGGAACTTGTGGAAGCTATGGACCCATTACCGCTTTGAGCCATATGCCGGTGCAGAGAAAAATATCTGGAGTATTGGCGGTGGTTTCAATGCGCAAACCGGCACTTTTGGGACGACGCGCATTGTTCGGCAGACGGGCTATGTAGTGGCATCGGCGCAGGTTGGTTATCAGTGGAACCGTTACTTGGCACTGGCAGCAACGCTGAACAATTTGTCCAACACGCGTTATTATGAGCGTTTGGGCAATACACGCTTCTACAATTATTACGGTGCGCCGCGTAACTTTATGCTGACCCTGCGCTCTAATTTCTAAACAGCGAAGTGGTGGCGGGTAGCCCCGCCGCTCTTTGGGTGCACGCAAGCACGATTAAAAAAAGGCGGCTCCAAACGGGCCGCCTTTTTTGTGAGTTATTTTTCGGTACCAATACCGATTTGTTTGATGTCGTGGAAAGCAAGATCAGGGTTTTGCTCGACTGTACGGCGCATCATGAAGGATGAGCTGGCAAGTAAGACTGGGTCACCGTCCAAATCATCAGCCATGGAAGAGCGGTTGGTCTGTGCGAACAAATCGAGTTTGTTGTGATCGCCGGTGACCCAGCGTGCCATCGTGAAGGGTGTGCTTTCAAAGCCAATGGACACACCGTACTCAGCCTGAAGGCGCGATTGAAGCACGTCGAGCTGCAGGGTGCCGACAACACCAACAATGGGTGGCAAGCCGTCTTGCGGGCGGAAAAGTTGCACCACGCCTTCTTCGGCGAGCTCAACGAGAGCCTGGCGAAGCTTTTTTGCTTTCATGGCGTCGTCAAGGCGAACACGACGCAGGATTTCGGGTGCAAAGTGCGGGACGCCCGTGAAGCGCAGGTCTTCAGTTTCGCTCAACGTATCGCCAATACGCAGGGTGCCATGGTTTGGAATACCGACCACGTCACCACCGAAAGCCTCTTCTGCAAGTTGACGGTCACGAGCAAAGAAGAATTGGGGCGTGTGTAGAGCGAATTGTTTGCCGGTGCGGACATGTTTTAGGCGCATACCGCGGGTAAGGCGACCAGAACACACGCGGGCGAAAGCCATACGGTCCCGGTGGTTAGGGTCCATATTCGCTTGAATTTTAAAGATGAGGGCTGTGACGTTTGTTTCATCCGCACGAACGTCGCGGCTGTCTGTAGGTTGTGCGCGAGGAGAGGGGCCGTAGGCGACCAGAGCGTCAAGCAAATCGGTAACGCCGATTTCCTTCATTGCTGAACCGAAGAAAACAGGGGTTAGGTGGCCTGCATCGAAAGATTCACGGTCGAACTCGGGGAGGGCTGCTTCAGCGAGTTCTAAGTCTTCGCGCATCTGCTCAAGGCGTGGATCGTTTTCAGGCAGTGTATCTTTGGTCGTGACTTTGCGCGTACGGAGGTCAAACGTGCCTGTAAAGGTTGCTGCACGGCCGATGGGCCATGTTGCGGGTGACGTATCAAGTGCGAGTGTGCTGGCGATTTCATCAAGCAGAGCGAAGCAATCTTGCGCTTCCCGGTCCATCTTGTTGATGAAGGTAATAATGGGAATATCGCGCAGACGGCAAATTTCGAACAGTTTGCGCGTGCGGGCTTCGATACCTTTGGCGGCGTCAATGACCATGACGGCACAATCAACAGCGGTGAGTGTACGGTAGGTATCTTCGGAGAAGTCTTCGTGGCCCGGTGTGTCGAGCAGGTTGAAGACGCAGTCTCCATATTCGAACGTCATAACCGAAGTTACGACGGAGATACCACGGTCGCGTTCGATGCCCATCCAGTCAGATTTGGTACGGCGGCGTTCGCCCTTGGCACGGACGTTACCAGCGAGCTGAATAGCACCACCCGCGCGGAGGATGCGTTCTGTCAGGGTTGTTTTACCAGCATCCGGGTGAGAGATGATCGCGAAGGTCCGGCGACGGGCAATCTCGCGGTTGATGTCAGCGCTGAGGGCTTCGGACATGGTCTCTCCGGAAGGCAAATCGTGTGGTGTTTGAAGCGGTGTGAAACAAAAACGCCGGACGGGGAACCCGCCCGGCGTTTCCGGTCGTATGGATCGGTCGATCCAGCCCGAAGGCTGGAAAGAGAGCCGAAACTTAGCGGGAGTAGAACTCGACCACCAGGTTTGGTTCCATTTGGACTGGGTATGGTACGTCGGACAGAGCCGGAATACGAAGGAAAGAACCCTTCATCTGGCGGTGATCGACTTCAACGTATTCTGGTGCGTCGCGCTCAGCTGTTTGAACAGCGTCGAGAACGATTGCGAGGTGCTTGGACTTCTCGCGGACTTCGATCACGTCACCTTCCTTCACGAGGTAGGATGGAATGTTAACGCGCTTGCCGTTAACCGTGATGTGGCCGTGGTTGATGAACTGACGAGCAGCGAACGGTGTGATCGCGAACTTCAGGCGGTATACAACCGCATCCAGACGACGCTCAAGCAGACCGATCAGGTTCTCGGACGTATCGCCCTTACGACGAACTGCTTCGTCATAGTACTTACGGAATTGCTTTTCGCTGATGTTGCCGTAGTAGCCCTTCAGCTTCTGCTTAGCCATCAGCTGGATGGAGAAGTCAGATGGCTTGGACTTACGGCGCTGACCGTGCTGGCCTGGACCGTATTCACGACGGTTAACCGGAGACTTAGCGCGGCCCCACAGGTTGACGCCGAGGCGGCGGTTAATCTTGTACTTGCTCTCGAGGCGCTTTGACATGGGTTGATCCCTTGTTCGCGTCAGACCTACCCTAAGCTGCGTGGCAGGTCGTTTTGTTGCGCCGGTAGGTCTTCCCCCGAATTGGGTCAGACGGGCGCGAAACCATGAGCCACTCCAGACCGGGTGCAGAGCCCTGTGTCGTGTGAGGAGTAGCCGGTTCGTCCACGTTCCCGGCAATGGGGTCGCGCATTAGCGTGCTTGAGGGCGAGAGTCAATTATAAGTGTAGCGAATCTCGTGATAATGCCTGTTTAACCGCACACAAAACGGTGTTTTTAGAGTATAGATTGCGCTGTAAATGCTCCAGCGTGTTTTGGAGTTTGTCTCATCTGTGAAGAGCGCCTTAATATGAGTTCGCAGAAAAAAACGTACCGTTTCAATGCTAGGGCTGGTCGCATTGCGGAGGGGGCCTTAGAGGGGCTGATCCAGTCTTTGGAAGAAACCGCGCCCAAGCCTAAGGGTAGCGCCATCAAACGTGCGTTCAAGCGCTTTGGTTTGGCCCGTATGCACATGTCGCATCTTGTTATTGATGACCGGACCATCATGCTCAGGGGCCGCGCGGATACGGCAAAAGACCGCGACCAGATGATTCTCACAGCGGGGAATGTGGCAGGTGTTGCCGCTGTGGAGGCAGAGATTATTGTGCCGCCGGGAACACCGGAACCAAAATTTGTTCAGGTCGGTGAAAGCGCAACTCTGGACGAGGTGGCCGCGGTGATACCGGAAGATGTAACCGGCGATGATTTGCTGAAGGCTAATCTTCCGCTTGTCAGCGCCAAAGATGACATTTATCCGGGACAGACTATCCGCTTACCGACAGGCCACTGATACCTAAGTGTGTGCAAGGGGTCCGTTGTTAAGTGGCGTTGATCCACTTCATGTTCGGACCCCGCAATGGAAGCCACCGATTCTTTAACCGTTGAACGGGTGCGCCCGCCTCATGGCGTCGAGCCTGCAATGTACGCCCTTATGCTGGGAACGTTTGCCATAGGCACAGGCGAATTCGGCATGATGGGGTTGTTGCCTGAGTTTGCTCAGTCATTGGGTATATCAATCGCTAAAGCCAGTACCGTTATCTCCGCCTATGCCATGGGCGTTGTAATTGGTGCGCCTATCATGGCCATTTTGGGCGCTCGATTGGCCCGTCGCACTTTGCTGATGTGGCTTTTGGTACTGTTTGTTCTGGGTAATGTCGGAACGATTTTAGCGCCGGATCTTCTGACGACGGAGATCATGCGTTTTATCACGGGCTTGCCGCACGGAGCATTCTTCGGTGTTTCGGCGCTGGTAGGGGCTTCTATGGTTGAGCGTGCACGTCGAGGGCGTGCGGTTAGCCGTGTGATGTCGGGCATTATGTTCTCTACGGTTTTAGGGTCCCCACTCTCTACCTATGCGGCCAATCACCTTGGCTGGCGTTTTGCTTACGGCACAATCGCGCTGCTTGGGGCCGTATGTCTGGCGTCGTTGTGGTTTTTTGCACCGCGAGACAAGCCCACAGCAGGGGGGAGCGCATTATCGGAGCTGGGGGCGTTCCGTCGGCCACAGGTGTTGCTGACACTCCTGACAAGCGCAATTGGTTTTGGCGGCCTGTTTGGAATTTATACATTCCTGACAACTGGTCTGGCTCAAGTAACTCATCTGCCCGTCTGGGCGGTGGCGACGTATCAGGTCGTGTGGGGATTGGGCATGATGGCCGGGAATAGTGTGGGGGGTGCTATTGCGGACCGCAGCGTTGACCGGGCTGTAATTTTATCCCTAGGGCTCAGCGTTGTGGTGATGTTGGGGTATTGGCTATTTCTGCCCTCGGCCTTGGCTATGCTGCCCCTCGTTTTCCTCGTGCCTGCTGTATTGATTGGTCTATCACCCGCTTTGCAGACGCGATTGATGGAAGTTGCGGGTGATGCACAGACCTTGGCGGCATCGCTCAATCACTCGGCGTTTAACATTGCAAATGCTATTGGCGCGTGGCTGGGAGCGATGCTTGTAGGGCTGGAATTTGGCTTGGGGTCGGTTGGTTGGGGTGGAGCTTTGCTCTCTGCTGGCGGATTGATTATTTATCTGATTACGATTTGGCTGGCCCGTAAAGAAGCGTCAGTCTGACCATAAAACACGGCGCAAACGCACAGCGAAGCCGAGGCTTGTTGCTGCAAGCGCTGATGCCATGCCGATCCATAAGCCTTCCACGCCCATGTGGTTTTGGAAGGCTAACCACCCCCCAAACCCCACGCCAATAAAGCCGAAGCACCCAAAGGCAATAAGCATTGGGGTAAACGTATCTCCGCAACCGCGCAGCGCGCCATTGCATACGGTCTGGGTACCATCCACGATCTGGTAAACGCCTGCGATTTTCAACAGGACGCTCATGAGCGCAAGGGCCTCTGGTGTGGGGGGTGTACTGCGAAAATAAAGCCCAATAATCTTTTCAGGCCACATAAGAAGCAAAATAGACGTAAGTAGGCTCCACGTCATGACCAGCGCCAAGCCTATGAGGGTAGCGCGCCGGGCTTGTGAGCGCTGACCCGCGCCACGCCAATAGGCAACGCGCATATTTGTGGCTTGCCCAAATGCTAGAGAAACCATGAACAAAAGTGCAGTTACGTTGATGGCGACTTGATGCGCTGCGAGGCTGTTGGTGCCAAGTTGTCCAGCGCGCAGAGCGGTAATCTGAAACATCAGGATTTCTGCAGCGGCGCCCATCATCATGGGGAAGCCAAGACTGATGAGCCTTCCGAGAACGTGTCTGGGGAATAGCTGCGGTTTTAGCACATGCCGCACGCGAGGGTGGCAGAGGCTTAGCGCCAGCAATATTAGCGTAACAGTCCAGCCTGTTAATGCCGATGCTGTCGCTGACCCGAACAGGCCCATGCGGGGTAGGCCAAATAAACCATGAATAAGCCCAGCGTTGGTGAGGCCATTTGCGATGGCCATCAAAGGCATGGTCCATGATAATAATGTCGCGGCTCCGAGCGAGGGCAAAATAACGCGAAGAACCCCGAGCAGCACCAAATTGGGGAAAAGGGCGCTCAGAAGAATTCGAACGAAGTGCCCACCTTCGCTTATGACTGCCGTTGGCTCCCCTAAAAGAGCGAAAAGCCCGTGCGTGCACCACAGAAGTGTAAAACACGGGATGAAAACCAGAAATGCCAACGTCACTGTCGCACTCACGACGCTGCGCCCGTCGGCGGCTCCTGCTTGTCCGTAGTCCGTTGCGCCGCGGCCGTGCGAGAGTAGAACGCCTGCCCCCCCAGAATGGCCTGAAAGATGATCATGGTCGTGTAGAAAAACGCGCTTGAAAGGCCGCCAATGGCAACAGCTGTAACCCCTAGGCCGCCGAGCAGCACGGTGTCCGTAACCCCCATCGCCATTTCGGAGAGCTGAGAGAGCGCCAAAGGGGCTGCGAGCAGTAACAGGGCGCTTGCGTGGCGGAGGTAAGTCGGGGGGAGGGGCGTTGTGCTGGACATAAGATACCCTATTGCAGGGCGTGGTTTTGCAAACAAGCACTGAAAAGGTGGTTGCGTCCGGCGCGGCGCTGTCGCATTGAACAGATTATGCCAGAACATACGATGTCCGTGCTGCGTTTGCACGATACCCAGACTCGTGAGAAACGGGTTTTCTCACCCCTCGATCCGCAGAATGTTCGTGTCTATTTCTGTGGACCGACGGTGTATGACCGCGCTCATATCGGCAATCTGCGTGCTATGATGTGCGCTGATGTGCTGGTGCGTTTGCTGCGTGTGTGTTTCCCGAAGGTCACATATGTGCGCAACGTGACGGATGTGGATGATAAAATCACAGCGCGCGCACGCGAGAATGGCGAAGATATTGCATCTCTGACCACACGCACGACGGCCGCTTTTCACGAAGACTTGGCGGCTTTAAACATTTTGCCGCCCGACATTGAACCTCGGGCCACGCATCATATCGTAGAAATGCTTGATATGATTGCAACTCTGATTAAGCGTGGCCATGCGTACGAAGCACACGGGCATGTATTGTTTTCGGTGCGGCATTTCCCGGATTATGGAGCCCTGTCTGGTCGTTCGTTGGATGAGCTGGTAGCGGGGGCCCGTGTGGAAGTAGCTTCGTATAAGCGTGATCCCGGGGATTTTGTGTTATGGAAGCCGTCTGACGCAGAGCAGCCGGGCTGGGACAGCCCGTATGGGCGGGGGCGTCCGGGCTGGCATATTGAATGCTCGGCTATGTCGCGGCGTTACTTGGGTGAGAGTTTCGACATTCATGGCGGTGGGGACGATTTGCTTTTCCCGCACCATGAAAATGAGCGTGCTCAGTCTCTGTGCTGTAATCCGGAAGGCAAGTTTGCGGCGTATTGGCTGCATAATGGCATGTTGCTGTCCAATGGTGAGAAAATGTCCAAGTCTTTGGGCAATTTCTATACTGTGCGGGAGGTGCTGGACCGCGCGCCAGCGGAGGCATTGCGTTTGCTTGCTTTGGGCGCACATTATCGCTCTACGCTGGATTTTACGTGGGAGAAACTGGCGGAAGCTCAGCACACATTGGACCGGTTGTACCGTGCCTTGGAAGCCGGGAAGGCTTTCGAACAAAGCGAGGCCGAGATTCCGGTTTCTGTGCTGGACGCATTGAAAGATGACCTCAACACCTCCCTCGCTTTAGCGGCACTTCACCGTCTGGCAGATGCTGCAATGCAAGGGGACAAACAGGCTGCAGCAGGGCTTTTAGCCGGTGGACGTTTGCTGGGTCTGTTTTTTGGTACAGCAGAAGAATGGTTCCGCGCCGGGGTTGATGGCTCTGCCATTGAAGCCTTGATTGAAGAGCGCCTTGCTGCACGCAAAGCTAAAGATTTTGCACGTGCTGATGCAATTCGTAAGCAACTGGCAGATGACGGTATTCTCTTGGAGGACGGACCGGGTGGGACAACCTGGCGAAAGGCAAGCGCATGACCGGGCGTGATGGTGGGGCGGATATTGGCCCAATCGGTGAGTTTGACCCTGTTGTAATTTTGGTTCGTCCACAATTAGGGGAAAATATTGGTACAACGGCACGTGCGATGGCCAATGGTGGCTTGTTCCATCTGCGCCTTGTTGCGCCGCGTGATGGTTGGCCGCAGGAGCGTGCGTGGTCTGCGTCTTCAGGGGCGCATCGGATTTTGGATGCGGCCACTGTATATCCGACGGTAGATGAAGCTGTTGCGGACCTGCATCATGTTTTTGCGACGTGTCCACGTCCACGGCATATTATTAAACCGATTATGACCGCGCGCGGCGCAGCGTCTGAGCTGCGCGTGCATGCCATGCGCGGTTTGCGTTGCGGTCTGTTGTTTGGGCCAGAACGCGCGGGACTTGATAATGAGGATATGGCGCGGGCGGATACGCTAATACGCTACCCTTTAAATCCTGATTTTATGTCCTTGAATCTGGCTCAGGCTGTGCTCGTCATGGCGTATGAGTGGTTTCTAACAGAAGACACCACTCTACCGCGTGAGCTGATGACGAATGAGACGCAAATTGCCACGAAAGGTGATTTGGAAAACTTCATGACGCATTTGCTGCGTGAGTTGGACGATAGTGGCTTTTTGCATAACGAGCAGAAAAGACCGGGCATGGTCCGCAACTTGCGACATTTTTTCACGCGTGGAGAAGTAACAGAGCAGGAGTTGCGCACACTGCATGGGGTTGTGAGCGAGCTAGTGCGAGCGCGTAAAGCAGGGCGCACACCAAAACCATGACGAGAATTCGGGCGCTCTTTCGTTGGGAGAGTGCCCGAATAATCAGGGTTTGTGGCTTTCATGTCACAAAGAAACGCGCCGAATGAGCGGAATGTTTCGAAAATATAATTAAAGCAATTAAAACAAAAAATAATTCATAAGATATTGATTTATAACAACAATAGTAACGGTGTCGATCCAGTTACACTCCTTTATATTGCAAAAGATGTATTTTTATGGCTGAAAAGCGACACTATCGTGACTTGATTCGGTGGCGCTCTGTTTTTTCGGATGACTGGAAGCAAATATTCGTCTTCTGAGGTCCAAGTCATTATGTTACGGCTTCGTTATGGGATGGCCTCCCATAAAGGGCCGTATACAGCATAAAATCATATTCAGCCTCGCGGCAGGAGAAGCCTAAACATTATGCATTCGTATCGCTCGACCCCACATTCCATGCGTAAAGCACTTTTTTTGATGACGTGCTTGGCCGGGCTTGGACCAATTGTTTACGCGCCTTCTGTCAGCGCCGCCGTATCACACAAAACGCATGGTCATGGTACGGTGCGTCATGCACAACATGTTCCGGCGTCGCATCAACCATCCGCAGCACAAGCTTCAAGCGCGACTGTAGCGCGGAGGCCGAAGGCTACATCTATCAACGCGGCTAGCGATGAAAATGTTGTCGTATCGTCATCACGTCAGGTGCATAGCCGTGGCGGTGGGATGATGCGCGTTGAAACAGCGCCTTATGCTGTGCAAACGGTGTCAAAGGCTTTTATCGCTGCAAAAAGCCCAACCAGCACAGCGCTTGATTTCATTAAAAATCTGCCCAGCGTAAGTGTGTCAGACCCCGATACGTCTGGTATGCAGGGTGGGATTATTCAGAGCCGAAGCCTGACCGATGCAGATATGGCTCTCATGCTCGATAATGCGCCAGCGGCGAGCGCCAAGTATCTTTCTGAAAATATTGATTCAGAAAATCTTGAGAGCGTCAGCATGATGCCGGGCTCTTCACCAATCGATTTGCCTGCGACGTCCGCAGCGGCAGGCGTCATGAATGAAACGTCATACGATCCGGGTCATAAATTCGGCGGAATGACGGATTTCTCGTACGGCACAAATAATATGTCGCGCGAGTTTTTACGCCTTGAATCAGGCGATATTGGGCGAACGGGCGTGCGGAGTTATATTTCATTCTCACATACCCACGCGCGTTCTTGGATGGGGGCTGGTTCGAATGAACGCCGTCACCTCGATTTTGGTCTGCGTAAAGATTGGGACAACGGCTCCTTCGCCAAGGTTTTCATGTCCTGGAACTCCGAAGATTTTGTCATTGATCGTTTCCCGACAGCATCAGAGTTCTTCACATATAAGCATACTGGTCAGGGTTACGGCCGGAAAGCAGAATTTGATAAAACCGGAAACGATTACTGGAAAAACAACATCGACCATTGGAACCAGCTTTTCCTGACGGCGCCAATGCATTTTGTGCTGAACGACAAGCTACAGTTTGATCTGCGGCCTTACTATAACTGGGGTCGCGGTTGGGACGGCTCTTCTGGCGGCTTCTCGTCAGGTAATACGACGACTTATGCTGGTGGGCAGGTCATCCCGGCTGGTACACCACTGACAAGCTACTTCTTGGAAGACGGTGCGTTGGATGTCGGTGCCACAGCGAAGTTGGGTTATGACATTGACCGACATAACCACTTTGAGTTTGGGTACTGGTATGAAAACCAAAATTACACCCAGCATTTCCCGACGAGCGTAACAAAGGCTGATGGGTCTAACCCCAGCCCGAATGATGGCTACTATCAGGTATTTTCAAACGGTACGCGTTCATTCCCGGGAAACACGACTGGGTACGAAGTCCATTCCCTGTTCTTAAACAATACTGCTAAATACCTTAATAGCCGCCTGTTGATCAGTGCAGGCTTTAAGTATGTGATGACCAATATCTGGTTTGTTACGTATCCAGGGAATGCTCATATGGGGCAAAACCTTACCGCTCCGTTGCCGCATTTGTCGGTTAGCTACAATATTAACGAGCATCATCAAGTTTATATCAATGCTGAAGGGGATTTCCGTCAGCCGGACCCATCAGCGATTGCGAACACAAAATATACAGGTACGCTTCCGAAGAACCAGTATTCTATTAAGGAAGAACTCGGTTATCGTTATAACGATAAGTACGTTGTGTTCGACCTCGATCTCTTTAATTACAATATTACCAACCGTCTGTTGTCGACTTACGTCGGAAACAACCAGTTCGGTGTGGTCAATGCAGGTAACCAAACGGCGCGCGGCGTTGACATGATGGCGTCTTTGCAGCCGATTTATGGTTTCAGCCCTTATGTGTCGTTTGAGTATCTTAACGCGCGCCTCGATTCCAATATCGCGGCATCGGATGCGAGCGGCAATCTGACGGCTTTTCGTACCAAAGGTACGCAAGCGCCGATGGCACCTCATGTCACGGCCAATTTCGGCCTGACTTATACAAATGCTGGTTTCTTCGCGAATGCCACATTGCACTATACCGGCCCGCAATCAGTGACCATTGCCGGTGATCAACGTATGCCCGGTTACCTAACGAACACTCTATCCTTGGGTTACCATTTCAAACCCGTATGGTATGCGAAGTCGCCGACAGTGCGTTTGAACTTCACAAACCTTACAGGTGCAGTCGTTCGTACGGGTGCGATTGGCGTTGGTACTAATGCGACCGTCGTGCGCTTGATGAACGGTAACCTTTCGGGGGCGGGCTCCAGTGCGCAATTCTATGTTGAGCCACGCTTCAGCATGACGGGCACGGTTTCCACAGCGTTCTAATCTGACTTTACAAGAACCGTACGGCATTTTCCGAAAGGCCTTCCCATCTACGGGAAGGCCTTTTTTGTTGTGAGTGGCGGTATCTCGGGAGCGCGTTGCTTAATAGTTTTATATTATCGATAATCTGATAATGTAAAACTATGATGGATAATCTTAAACAGCGTGCAGAATATGTGGCGAGGATTTTAAAAATGCTTGCCCATGCTGAGCGCCTGCAAATTGCTTGTGCGCTAGCAGAGCAGGAATATTCGGTCGCCCAATTAGAAACTAAACTTGGTATCCACCAGCCGGCATTATCGCGGCATCTGACGATTTTAAAAAAAGAGGAGACGTTGTCTTCCAGAAGAGAAGGTAAGAACGTCTTTTATACGTTAACTGATGAGAAAACAGGAAAACTCGTAAAAAATCTCTATAATATTTATTGTAAAGGACATGATTTATGATGGGGTATTGGACAAGTTTAGCCGGTGGTATTTTAATCGGTCTGTCATGCGGTCTTTATTATTTATTAAATGGTAAAATACCGGGAATTAGCGGGTTATTGGCACGTGCTTTCTCATACCAGAAAGGATGGGTAGAGAGATTTTTTCTTTTTGGAGTGTTCATTGCACCCATCTTATGGCGGGTAGTCTGCGGGTACTGGCCCGGTGTAAGTGTGCAGATCCCGTGGTTCCTCATAGTGTGTTCGGGCTTATTAGTTGGTTTTGGCACGCGCATGGGAAATGGCTGCACGAGTGGACATGGCGTGATGGGTATAGCGCGATTGTCGCTAAGGTCTTTTGTGGCAGTATTCTGTTTTTTGGGTACTGGAATACTTACAGCCTGTCTGATGCATTATTACGCACAGCATTAGCGTAAAACTTTTCTTGAGGGCTTGGCCAGCAGGCCAAGGTCCTCTGCTGGTGCGTTACCTTCTTTAATTTGATTTCGTAATAATAAACTGTATACTATAGACATATTGTCGGATTACGCTGAGAAAGCGCAGTTTTGCGCTCCTCCTATCGGTCTTATACGGAATATCCAAATTATTATGAAATAAATTTTGTATATATCTATTAAGGAAGTAAAATGTCAGTAAATGCTTTATATAATATATTATCGATATTAAATTCGGTAATTTACACCACCAACAAAATATTTTCTCAGTATAATTTTGTTGGTGGTGTAAATATAAATACCCATAATCGGCTTAATTATTCTGTATATAAACCAAATAAAATCTTTCTATTTATTATTGTTGTATCTGGATTTTGTTTGTGTCTACCGAAGTGCTCTATTGCTGAGGAAGTCCGGCGTGTGGCGGTTATGCCGCCCAATGGTTTGGAAGAAGCGCCGCCTAACAATGTAGACGGGCAAAGGGTGACATCGTTAAAGCCCAACCATTTGGCTATGACGCCGCCAATGGGATGGAATACTTGGAACAAATTTGCATGCGATATCACGGCAGAAAAAATCGAGCGTGCAGCGGATGCAATGGTCGCATCCGGCATGCAGAAAGCAGGATATCGCTATATTTTAATTGATGATTGTTGGCAGGGTGTCCGAGACAAAGACGGCAATATTCACGCTGATGCAGTGCGTTTCCCGAAAGGGATAAGGGCTCTGGCAGATTATGTGCACGCAAAAGGCTTATTGCTTGGGATTTATTCGGATGCTGGCACACTGACCTGCGGTGGAAAGCCAGGGAGCCGCGGGCATGAATTTCAAGATGCCCGGCAATATGCCGCATGGCAGGTTGATTACCTAAAGTATGACTGGTGCTCTACCGGCACGCAGGACGGGCCATCTAGTTACAGAACAATGGCCGATGCCCTGCGCGAAACTGGGAGGCCTATAGTTTTTTCAATCTGTGAATGGGGAACGGCAAATCCTTGGACATGGGGCGAAGGCCAAGGCGGTAACCTCTGGCGGGTCAGCGCGGATATTACTGACCGCTGGGATGGTATGAAAAACTACTCCTTAGGCGTATTGCCGATTATAGATCTCATGGAACCGCTTTATTCTTATGCTGGGCCGGGTCACTGGAATGACCCCGATATGCTTGAAGTCGGTAATGGTGGGATGACTGAAGCAGAAGAACGAAGCCACTTCAGCTTATGGGCTGAAATGAGCGCGCCCCTCATCGCCGGAAACGACCTGACGGCAATGAGCCCATTTGTAAAAGCGACACTAACAAACGAAGAAGTAATTGCTGTTGACCAAGATGCACTGGGCATTCAGGGACACCGTGTAGCGCGGGGAGAAGGGTGGGAAGTCTGGTCCAAACCGTTATCCGACGGTGGGCGTGCTGTTGTGCTTTTTAATCGTTCGGCCAAACGTCTTACTGTCACAGCAAAGTGGAGTGATCTGGGTTATCCATTGACCGCTAGGGCAACTGTGCGGGACCTTTGGAAAAAACGTGACGTTGCACATGACGCGCAGAACTATTCAGATTCCGTCGAGCCGCATGGTGTTGTTATGGTGAGACTCAAATTCTAAGGGGAGGGGGTATTTCGTGCAAAGCATCATCGCGCTGATATGTGGGCTGATTTTTGGTTGTGGGCTGATCTTGAGCGGAATGACCAATCCGGCAAATGTTCTCGGATTTTTGGATGTTGTTGGCGCGTGGAAGCCCGCTTTACTTTTCGTGCTGGGAGGTGCGGTGTGTGTGGCGTTTGTCGCTGTACGCTTACAAAAATTGATGAAACGACCGCTTTTCGCGGAGAGTTTTCAAACCCCGCCGCGCAAAACGGTTGATGCACGGCTCGTCATCGGGAGTTGTATTTTTGGGCTCGGATGGGGGCTGGTAGGTTTGTGTCCCGGACCGGTAATTGCCTCCCTCGCGCTTGGAAGTTGGCAGGTCTGGGTCTTTCTTGCCGCTATGCTGGCAGGGATGTCTTTCTACAGGCTGTTTCAGCCGTCCAAGTGCTGAAAAAAAAAGCCTCACCTAAAGTGGGTGAGGCTTTAATTTTCGACTCAAGAAAATGTCTTAAGCACGAATTGCATCGTGTAGTCGTGATAAAACCCGCTCACGGCCCATCAGGGTTAGCAGTGTAGGTAGGTCAGGCCCGCTATCTTCAGCGGTTAACGCTAGGCGAAGCGGCATGAACAGCGCTTTGCCTTTGCGGCCAGTCTGCTCCTTGAGAATATTCGTCCAATCTTTCCATGTTGTTTCACCCCAAGGGTCTTCTGGCAATGTTTCCAGAGCTTTCTGCAGGAAGTCCCTGTCATCAGGCTGCGAAGGTGGAATGATTGCACCTTGGGTAACATCCCACCAATGTGGAATTTCTGCGGCAATATCGACGTTACCGCGTACAGCGTTCCAGAACTCTTCCGTCGCTTCTGCTGGGAGATGCGCTTTAGCCTGCTCGAACGGCAAGTTGTGCAGTGCTTTGCGGTTCAGCGCGAGAAGCTGGCGCATGTCAAAGCGCGCGGCAGACTTTGAAACGTGTGAGATGTCGTAAGAATCGATAGCTTCTTGGAGTGTGATGACATCCGGATCGTCCGAAGTGCCAACACGCGCCAAGTAGGACACGATGCTCATAGGCTCAATGCCGTCTGCGCGTAGGGACTTCAAACCAAGCGAGTCAAAGCGCTTTGAAAGCTTGCCGCCATCTGTGTCGAGCAGCAAGGGCAGGTGAGCAAACGTGAACGGAGCCGTTTTGCCGGTAATCGCTTCTGCGATGTCGATTTGCACGCCCGTGTTTGTGATATGGTCTTCACCGCGCATGATGTGCGTGATGCCCATTTCAAGGTCATCAATGACGGATGCAAGCGTGTAAAGAATCGTGCCATCAGCGCGGATCAAAACCGGGTCAGAGATGGCTGTCAGCTTTACGGAACATTCCCCCATGACGAGGTCGTTCCATTTTCTGCTGCCATCGGTCAGTTTGAAGCGCCAATAGGGGACCTTCCCGTTCGCTTCAGCACGTGCGCGCTGATCGGCGGTTAGTTTGAGCATAGCGCGGTCGTAAAGCGGTGGCTTTCCGGCGCGGATACGCATCTCGCGCTTGGCGTTTAGCTCATGTTCGCTTTCAAAGCAGGGATAGAGGCGGCCAGAGGCTTTGAGCTTCTCGATGGCAGCATCATAGAGGGCGCCCCGATCGGACTGGCGGGCCTCTTCATCCCATTCCAGGCCAAGCCATGACAGGTCGCGGCGGATCGCATCCACATATTCAGGGCGGCTACGGGATGTATCCGTATCGTCCATGCGGAGGATAAAGCGGCCACCGTGACGGCGGGCATAGAGGTAGTTAGCAACGGCCTGACGCGCGTTACCAACGTGCAGGTAACCAGTTGGGGAGGGTGCAAAGCGCAGTTTCATGCCGTCTTAATGCCTTATCGTTTTCGTGCTGGCCAGTGTGTTGTGCTGTGTAGCGCGTTATAGTGTGTTTTGCGTCATTTCAACATTGCTCCGCGCGTTGCTTCCTGTCATGCACGGCATCATGAAGACATCCACTGATTTCGAGATTTTTTTGGCGGCTCCTCCCGGGCTGGAAATGGTTTTGGCTGATGAAATTCGGCTCAAAGGCTTCAAGCGCCCCCGGATCGTGCCGGGGGGTGTAACCATTCGTGGAGGGTGGCCAGAAGTCTGGCGTGCGAATTTGTGGATTCGGGGTGCGAGTCGTGTGCTTGCGCGTCTAACATCGTTTCACGTGCGCCATCTGGCACAGCTGGATGATCTTGCCTGCGCGGTGGATTGGGCATCCGTGTTGCGCCCGGACGTGCCGGTATTTGTGGAGGCTCACTGCTCCGGATCACGTTTGTATCATAGCGGAGCCGTCTCGGAGCGTATTGGTCGGGCTATTCATAAAACGCTTGGAGCACCCCTCGCAGAAAGTGATGCAGCCGAGGTGGTTACGGTTATGGCGCGCATTGATAAAGATGTTTGCACGCTGAGCCTTGATACGTCCGGCGCGCTTTTGCACCGCAGGGGTTTCAAGCAGGCGGTTAACAAAGCGCCTATGCGTGAAACGATGGCTGCGCTTTTCCTCATGCGATGCGGCTTTACGGGAAATGAAGCAGTCGTAGACCCAATGTGTGGATCTGGCACATTTATTCTGGAAGCGGCGGAGATGTCGGCGCGTCTTAATCCGGGGCGTGGACGTTCTTTCGCATTCCAACATTTAGCGACTTATGACGCTGAGCGCTGGGAAATGATGCGCGGTGTAAAAAGCACACGTGACGGCGGCGCCATGTGTTTTGGGTATGATCGTGATGCGGGTGCAGTTCGCATGGCAGGCGAAAATGCCAAGCGCGCAGGAGTGAGCGACTCAGTTCATTTTGCACAGCAGCCTGTCAGTGCGCTTGAACCGCCGACTGAAAAGCCGGGATTAGTGATCGTAAACCCGCCTTATGGTGCGCGTATCGGCGAAGCAGAGGCTCTCATCCCGCTGTACCGGAGCTTTGGCAGAATAATGCGCGAGCGTTTCAGTGGCTGGCGTGTTGGAATGGTTAGTGCGGTTCCGCGCTTGGCGCATGAAACGGGCCTACCATTTGTTGCGCCAGAAGCGCCCATTCCTCATGGCGGCCTGCGGGTCAGTCTTTTCAGAACTGACCCACTTGCTTGAAGCGGCTTAAGAAGCGGCTTCTTCTGTCTTTTCTTCTGCGCTTTCAGCGGGTTCGCTGAAAGACGGACGAGGCGCTGAGCCTTCCGTAATCATTTCCAACTGACCTGTGATCTGGCCGCCTTCTTCAACTTGGAGGCGGCGGCATTTCGCTTTGCCGATCAGTCGGCCGCTGGCGCGGATCGTCAAGCTGCCATTGACAGTCAACGTGCCGTCCACCGTGCCTGCAACTTCTGCGTCTTCCACTTCAACAGCACCGCGGAATACGCCGCCCTGAGCCACTTCGAGCTCTGATGCAGTAATCAGGCTTGATTCGACTGTGCCTTCAACGACAAGGCGCTCAGCGTCTTGTACGGAGCCCTGAACGCTGATGCCACGGCCTACCACAAGGGTGCGGCGCTCTGGGCCGCTATGACGTGCCGCGCCGTGCGGGGTCACACCGGGGCGCGGTGCCGCGCCAGGAGCGTTGCCAGGAGAAGGAGGTGTAGGGAAGGGGGAGCGACCCATGGCTGCGTCCTTTGGATGTGAGGAATCTTGGTTTGGCTGTGCTGCATTGTCCGACGGGGCAGGCGCGTTAGACGTTTGCTGCGTATTCTGTTGTTGAGAGAAGATGGGTGGACCCGAGAGCTTGCTGTTCTCGGCAGACTTGGCGTCTTCTTCCGGTTTGCGTCTTCTGAACAAAGGAACCCCGCTACGGATCTGAAGGAAGGATACTTAGCCTCGGACGTGAATCCCAACAAACGCTAGAGGGCGCGGGCGGGACAAGACCTAAACTACGCTTACACGCTCTCGCCCTAAGCGGACAACCCGTTGAACGGTCGTAAAGAATTATTCTTCTGGGAATGTCATGACGAGGGGAAAGAGGAGGTGTGTTGGCGTGGGGCTAGAGAAGGTATAAAAACGTGTTGATTTGATGGCGCATCAACGTCTTTGAGCATAAATCTCCACTTTTGTTTCGGAAACTTGCATGTCTTCCTCTTTTGACCTTCTCTGCATCGGCAATGCTATTGTCGATATTCTCGCTGCTGTTCCACATGAGACGGTGGAAGCATTTGGTGCGGCTCCCGGCAGCATGACGCTTATTGATGCTGAAACAGCTCAAAGCATTCAGGCTCGCATCAGCGTTGAGCAAGTCGCCGGCGGTGGTTCTGGTGCGAATACGGCAGCGGTCGCAGCGCGTATGGGTGCGAAAGTGGCGTATTTGGGTAAAGTGGCGGCTGATCCGTCAGGTGATGATTTTGCCCGTGACATGAAAGCGCAAGGACTGCATTTCCCGTCCAGCCCTTTGACGGGAGCAGAGGCAGTACCAACGGCGCGTTGCATTGTCTTGGTGACACCGGACGGTCAGCGCACAATGTTCACATATCTCGGAGCATGCACAGAGTTCACCCCCGAAGACGTGGTTGCTGAAACAGTGCAAAGCGCCTCAATAACCTACCTAGAAGGCTATCTGTTTGATAAGCCGCAGGCGCAGGCGGCTCTCATCAAAGCAGCGGAACTCGCCCGGAAGGCAGGAAAGCGCGTCGCTGTGACGTTGTCCGATACGTTTTGCGTAGAGCGCCACCGTGACGCATTCCGTCAACTGATTGCCGAACATATTGACGTTCTTTTCGCCAATGAAGCCGAGTTGCAGGCTTTGTATCAGGTTGAAGATACAGACGCAGCTCTGGCTCTGGTCAGCAAAGACGTGCCTTTAGCGGCTGTGACGCGCGGCGCTGAAGGAGCTGTTGTCATGGCGGAAGGTGTCCGTCATGACGTGGCAACGCAGCCTGTAAAACTCGTGGATACGACAGGCGCAGGCGATGCTTTTGCGGCGGGTTTCATGGCAGGGTTGGCAAAAGGCCACTCTTTGCCGGTCTGTGCAGAGTTGGGAAATAAAGCGGCCGGAGCGATTATAACCCGCTTGGGCGCACGTCCGGCCGATGACTTCACGCTTCAAGCCTGAAGATCAGATGTTAGGCCGCATGAGATGCGGCCTAACGGTATTGAATTAGAAGCTGTTATCGAGGCCAACCATTACGGTCCGGCCTTGTCCCCAGCTATTACGCATCGCTGAGCCTGTCGGCGCGATGATGTAGCCTTGGTTCAAGAGGTTGACGGCATTGACTTGAAGGGTCGTCTGGCGACCAATCAGGTGAGGGATGCGCCATGAAGCAAAAGCGTCGACGGTAGCGTAACCAGGAACCTGATAGGAGTTTGTAAGCGTCGCGGCACGTGTGCCGACAAGGTGCACACCACCGCCTGCACGCATGCTGATGCCCTTCCAAGGGAGGGTGTCATGCCAAGTCAGGTATGCGCTGCCAGTGTGCTTAGGCACGCCGATAAGTGGCTTGCCGTTTGTTTGTGGCGTGTCCCGCATTGTACGTGCTTCTGTGAAGGCATAAGTCACAATAGCGCTGAAATGCTGCGTGATTTGTCCGTTCAGGCTCGCTTCCACACCCTTCGATCCAGCTAGGCCGGTCAAGCGTTGGATTGTGTTGCCTGAGCTATCTAGGCCCGCAGTCTGTAGAACGTTCTTTTTGTGGATGTTGTAAAGTGCGACATCCCCGGTGAGCCAGCCATTATCGTAACGCGCGCCGACTTCGAATTCGCGGCCTGATGTTGGCTTGTATCCGCCTTCAAGCGTGCTGCCAGTCGGCAATTGGTTTGCACCGAATGACTGAGAGTAGTCGCCGTAAAGTGAGACTGTTTTGAGAGGCTGCCATACGATTGCTGCAAAAGGCAGAGCCTTTTTGTAACTGGAGTTTGTGGTGATTCTGCGCGGAATACCTTGGCCGTACTTCAGTCTAAACCACTGGTAACGCACACCGCCACTGATGATAATTTGTTTGGTTACGTGGATATTGTCTTTGAAGTAGCCTGAAGCGCTGTTGATGTTTTGGTATAGGCCGCTGCTGGCAGGATTAACCGTTCCAACAGGTTTCACCAAACCATAGACAGGTGATGATGGGCGGAAGCCACCAATATTTGGGCCTTGATAGAAATTGCCTTGGTCCTGACGACGGTTTTCGTAGTCTACACCAGAAGTAATTTCGTGTTTCATACCCCATAGGTTGTGAGTGGCGATATAATCTAATGCAACGCTACCATTGGCACGAATAGTGCCGCCATTGGACCGGTAACGGCGTGTCAGGATACCGGTTTGAACGTTGTAGGCACTCGGGTCAGCCTGACGGTCATGGTAATCGTCATGGTTATAACCGCCAGAAAGACGCAGACGGTCATTCGCGCTGATACGGTAATTTGTTTGAGCAGCAACTAGGTGGCGCTGACCCCAAGATGCCGTCCATGTTTCATCCAAACGGTTTTTGGGGCCTGAAACAGGATTGTTCCCAACGAACACAGCACCACGATCGAGAGCATTATTATATTTTGCCCACTCATACGAGACCGATGCGTCCCAACGTCCTTGTGCCCAGTGCAGGGAAGGGGCGAGCAGCGTCTGGCGGTTGGAGCCAAAGTTACGCCAGTAGTTTTCGTTCCGGTACTGACCGACAAGGCGGAAGGACAATGTGTTGGATACAGGGCCCGTAGCATCGAAATGCCCGTTACCACCGCCGAGTGAACTCCACTGTGTGCCGATATCTGCACCCCAGTGAGGCTGCGGTGCTTTCGTCACGACGTTGATCACGCCACCCGGTTCCTGCATGCCGTAAAAGAGCGAGGCAGGTCCCTTCAGGATTTCTACACGCTCAGTGGTCGCTCCTTGGTAGTTGCGGCCTACTGGCATGCGGATGCCATCACGAAGAATGGACCCGTCGTCGATAGCGCCGAAGCCACGCTTTATGAGGGCATCTTGTGTGCCGCCAAAATTGTTACCGATTGAAATACCCGGCGCATACTTGGCCATGTCTTCCATCGTTGCCGGGGAGAAGTCGACGATTGTCTGGTGTGTAACAACGTTCGTCGTTTGGGTCTGCTGTAGGAACGGTGTGGCGCGCTTATCACCCATTGAGCTTTCTTCCGCCGTGTAGGTTCGGCGCTGTGCTTCAACGAGGTAATGTTCCTCTTTTTTATGAGATGTGTGTTTTACATGTGTTTTTTTAAGATGTTCGGGCGTCTCTGCCATAGCTGTACTACTAAGTAACAGCATGATGCAGGGCAGATGTTTTTTGTGACGAAAAAACATGGATTATTTCCGAATGAAATTGAGAATGGTTTTCATTAACCGGAAATTACAGAATCTTTAATCAGATAAATATTTCAAAAGATTGCCCCAATGAAACGGAGGGTAATTTTAAATGTCGTTCCAGCCGATGAGTTGGATGCCAGATTCGTCAAATGCTTTTCGGACATCATGTGAAAGGAGGGCGGCTAACTCCCCTTTTTGGTCATATCCCGGCATGTAGTAAGCCATTTCAGCATTCTGTGCTGTGGCGGGGTGAAAGTAGACTTCACTGATACCGTTCGGCAGGGATGGAATAAGTTTGGCAACGCGTTCAGGCGTCATTTTGCCGGACCACCGGAGTCCGAAACAGGAATCGTTAGTTTTGAGTTTTGCGCGGCGGATTTGTAACCGTAGGACTTGTGTCCAGTACCTCAAAGCGCGGTCGGGGAATTTTTCAGTTTCGCCAAAAGGCGCCGAAGGTTCCATTGGGGTACGAATTGCGGGGACGCCATGGTCTAAGCCCGCTTCTATGAGAAACCGCCCTACCGTCGGGTGCAAATGCATGTGTTTATGGGCATTGGCATGGTCCAGCGGAAGGCCCGTTTTTGCAAAGGCCCTGTATTGGGCTTTTATCTCGCGTCGGAGAGCGCGGCGTTGTGCCGGGCTGAAAAAATAACCGATGCCAAGGGCAAGTTGGTCACGGCCAAACCAGCCAATTGTATCGGTAATATCCGGGTCACGAAGAATAGATAACCCTTCAATGGCCACGGCGTGGAGGCCTACTTTGAGGGTAGGCATCCTTTTTGCGCGCTTTACAGCATCCGCAGCGGCATCCCCAGCCACCATCAAACTGGCGGTGGAGAGGATGCCTTCTTTATGAGCCTGCTCAATGGCTTCGTTGACTTCAACACTGAGGCCGAAATCATCGGCAGAAACGATTGCGCGGCGGGTCATAAAGTCTACTGATGTTAAGCGGCGTTACGATCTTTGAGGAACTGGAAGAATTCCACACCTTCGCGCAGGCGGCGCTTCATCATCTGAGGTGAGCGGATCATCTCATTGAGGATGGATGCGATCTTGGAGCCGCGGAAGTAGAATTTGCGGTAAAATTCTTCAACGCTCTCAAAGATTTCAGTGTGCGAAAGATGATCATAATGGAGCGGTGCAATCTGCACGCCGTTATCATCAATCAGTTCAGCCTCAGCAACGTTCAACCAGCCATTTTCGGTTGCCTGCTTGTGCAGGAATGTGCCGGGGTAAGGTGCTGCGAGAGAAACCTGCAAGGTGTGTGGATTGATTTCCTTTGCGAATTCAATCGTCTCTTGAATGGTTTCTTTCGTTTCGCCCGGCAGGCCTACGATAAAGGTGCCGTGGATTTTGATGCCCAGCTTATGGCAGTTCTTGGTGAACTCCTTAGCTGTTTCAACGCGCATACCCTTCTTAATGTTGTGAAGGATTTGCTGGTTGCCACTTTCATAACCAACGAGAAGCAGGCGCAGGCCATTTTCTTTTAGGATTTTGAGAGTGTCGTAAGGCACGTTTGCTTTGGCATTGCAGGACCATGTAACGCCCAGCTTACCCATTTCGCGCGCAATAGCTTCGGCGCGTGGCAGGTCGTCTGTGAAAGTGTCATCATCGAACATGAATTCTTTCACTTCTGGGAAGTATTGCTTCGCCAGACGGACCTCTGCAGCCACGTGTTCGGGGCTGCGTGTGCGGTAACGATGGCCACCAACGGTTTGAGGCCACAAGCAGAACGTGCAGCGGGATTTGCAGCCACGGCCTGTATAAATAGAGATGTAGGGGTGCTTCAGATAGCCAATGAAGTAGTCTTGGATGTTAAGGTCGCGCTTATAGACCTCAGTCACGAACGGCAGGCTGTCCATATCTTCAATCATCGCGCGGTCTTTATTCGCGATAATTTCACCTTCTGGAGTGCGCCAAGTGATGCCGTCAACCTCAGCGAGAGGCTTGCCTTCAGCGATTTCCTTAATCGTGAAATCAAACTCGTTGCGCGCAACGAAGTCGATTGGGCCGCCTTGCTCCATGCTCTCCTGTGGCTGGACAGCAACTTTTGCGCCTACCATGCCAATCATCAGCTTAGGATTTGCATCCTTCAGCATCTGAGCGACGCGGACGTCAGAAGCAAAAGATGGAGTAGAGGTGTGGATGATGACCAGGTCGCGGTTTTTCACATCTTCTAGGATTGGCTCCATGCCCATCTTGGCGGGGGGGCATCAATCAGGCGTGAGCCGGGAACTAGAGCTGCTGGCTGAGCCAACCACGTTGGGAACCAGAAGGACTTGATTTCACGCTTCGCCTGATAGCGTGAGCCAGCACCTCCGTCAAAACCGTCAAAGGAAGGGGGCTGGAGAAAGAGTGTTCTCATCATTGGCGAAGTCTCCATAAAATAACAGGCCCAGTGGCATAGTGGCGCATTTCAATATACGCCTTCTACGGACACTTAGAGACCGATGTCGTGTCTGACCGTTTTCTTTTAGCGATATGGACTGTTCTTCCTCGCCATGCAACGCGGGAGCCGCGTGCACTGCCGAGCATTATACTCGCGGAGAACCAGTCTCTTACGAGAAGAAGGGGTATAGACGCGGGAAGGGGGGTTTGGGTTGCATGGTCGATTGTGTAACTACCGGTTGCACGGATGCACCAGCTTGTTGCCAACAGAAGCCAAGACCAATGTGCCGTCGGCATGAACAGCACGGCAACAGTGGCCCAAAAAAGCGGAAGTTGAATTGCCGAGAGGCCGTAGCCTACGGGTTCTTCATTTTTGACTGTGCGGCCCCAGCGTAGTTCGTGGAGCAGCAAATCCCGAAACGACGTTTCGGATACAGTCGTGTGCGTTAGGGTCGGTGCAATCGCAATGTTTTGGCCGGTTGCGCGCACCAAACGGCCTAACTGGGCATCATCTGCAACATGGTCAACAAGGGCTTTAAGGCCGCCAATTGCCTCAAGCGTTGCGCGGCGCAAGGCCATGGTAGCGCCGAGGCAGTCTTGCCGTCCAAGGAGGCGTGACATCATCACACCGGGCAGAAAATTATGATTGATTTGGCACGCGCCCAATTGTTGGATGACAGTATTATTGCCCGGTTGCCCAGCATAGAGCGTAGTAACCAAGCCTGTGTCAGGTGCGTCAAACGTTGCAACAACCTGTTTCAGGTAGGTGGGACTGCATTGAATGTCGGAATCTGAGATCACAATAATGTGATGTCTGGCGCGGCCATACATGTTGATCAAATTGCCAACTTTACGGTTCGGCCCATGTTCGGTGGCGTCAATCACAATCTCGGCAGAGACGTTTGGATAAGCGGCCATCAACGATTCGACGACAGGCCGCGCCGTGTCATCCTCAGCATGCAAACCGAAGACGATCTGATAATGCGGGTAGTCTTGGTGGAAGAGGGATTCCAAGGCTTGTCGCAGTAATGGCTCGTCACCGTGAAGTGGCTTGAGCAGGGTTACGGCAGGCCATTCGCGTTGGTCATGAATGATTTCAGCTTGGTCGGCTTTTTCATGCTTCCGAAAGCGGTGGAGCAGGATGGCGCCAATCAGTGCCTGCGCGTTGCCAGCGAAGGAAACTGCTGAACAAAACGCGGCAGCGAAGAAGGAGGGAGATAACACAGCCTAATCTTGGGAAGGCTGTGTCAGGATATTAGGAAGCACGATTGAATACCCGCCTAGTCGCGCAGGAAACGCGCGGTTTTGCTGTCGAGCAGGTCAGCTAGTGCGCTGGCCCCACCTTTGGCGAGCGCAGAGCTGAAATCGGCGCGTTGAGCGGCGACTTGGCTTATATGCGCGTTGAGCAGTACGTCCGTCGCCCGCCAGCCCGTGGCACCTTGAGTCATGACATAGTTGATCGGGGTTGGCGCGTCTGAGCCCCCGCCGATGGTTGTGTCCACGATTTGGCCGCCGGACGGATTGGGACGGGTCTGCGGTAAAAGCGTGAAGACAGCACCTGTGCCGGGCTTAAAGGAGGAAGCATAGCGCGCGACTGTAAACTGGCGGAAGGATGCCACTAGTCGTGCCTTGTCCGCGCTTGAAAGGCCGTCATAGCGATAGCCGACTGAGCGGCGCAGAATGGCTTCCAAATCAAAGGCTTTATCAACCGCAGGGGATAAAATGGCGACCCGCTTTTGTGCAGTGCTGCCGGTGGTCTGAGCAGAGCGCAGTGCGTTGTATAATTCGCGGATGGGGGCGGATGCATTTTCCGCCGCTGGCGCGGAGGGTGTCGCTGCGGCGGCGACCTGAGCTGATGCCTCTGGCGCACTGCCAAGGGTAGCCAGTGTGCCAATAGCCAAGGCGGTGCTCAGCAGGAAACGTGGGAAGCGGCTGGAAATGCTTGGAATCATGGAAAGTGCTTTCGTCCTCAACGGCGCATTTTGCAAGAGTTCGTGTGCCATGCGCTGAAAATCAACCCGTATTTTGGGTGGCATAGGTGCTAGCTGAGGCAAAAATGTGATGAATATGCCACAGGAAGCAGGGTAATGGGCTCGAAGAACATTGAGAGGTGTGACGCTCTCGGGGTATAGCCGTTGGTAAATGATTGCTGGGTATTCTGGAAGGAGCGTTTCAACGCTGCACCTTTCAGACAGGCGATGTCTGCCAATACGCTTTTTTGCATAAAGACGTAACAGCAGGTACTTGTTACCGAAGTGATCGATGTCAAAGTAAGGCGCTAGAGTTTTTTAACCCCAATGGGTACCTCTGGTGTCCAGAATCTGAGGATTAGAATGGCCGTACCCTTGATGCAGGCTGTCCGGGTCGGACGGTACGTTGTCAAACAGCACCTTACGGGTCGGAAGCGGTATCCGCTGGTGCTAATGCTTGAGCCGCTGTTCCGTTGTAACTTGGCCTGCGCTGGCTGTGGTAAGATTGATTACCCTGCGCAGATCCTGAACCAACGTATGAGCGTACAGGAATGTTTGGACGCGGACGCCGAAGCGGGCGCACCGGTCATTGCTGTGGCAGGTGGTGAGCCTCTGCTGCACAAAGACATGCCCACGATCATTAAGGGGCTGATTGCACGTAAAAAATACGTGTATCTGTGCACTAATGGTCTTCTGCTTGAAAAGAAGCTGGACGATTACGAGCCTTCGCCGTTCTTCTCGTGGGATATCCACTTGGATGGCGACAAGCTGATGCACGACTCGTCAGTGTGTCAGGAAGGCGTATTTGAACGTGCGACGGCCGCTATCCGCGCCGCGAAGGCACGTGGCTTCCGCGTGTCGATCAACTGCACGTTGTTTGACGGAGCGATGCCAGAGCGCGTTGCTGCCTTCTTCGACGAAGTCATGGCGATGGGCGTTGACGGTATCATGACGGCTCCGGGCTACGCTTATGAGCGTGCGCCTGATCAAGAGCACTTCTTGAACCGCCAGAAAACCAAGCAGCTTTTCCGTGACGTTTTCCGTCTGGGCAAGGGCAAGAAATGGCGCTTTACGCAGTCTCCTTTGTTCCTGAACTTCTTGGCTGGTAACGAAAATTACCACTGCACCCCTTGGGGCAAGCCGCTACGTACAGTCTTTGGCTGGCAGCGCCCCTGCTACCTATTGGGTGAGGGATATGCCAAGTCCTTCAAAGAGCTGATGGAAGACACAGCTTGGGAGCAATACGGCACAGGCGCTTACGAAAAATGCGCTGACTGCATGGTGCACTCCGGCTACGAATCTACGGCTGTTATGGATGCTGTTCGTCGTCCTTGGCACATTGCGAAGGTTGCGTTGTTCGGGCCAGAGACAGAAAAGCCAATGGTGCCTGAGATCTCTCTCGCGAACCAACGCTCTGCAGAATACGATTATGATGCACAGGTTGCGCAGCAGATGGAGCGCCTTAGCACGAATGGTAAGCCTGCACGTGGCCCACGCGTACGCGTGAATGGACGCGTTGCAGACGCTGTTACGGCAAACGCTGCGGACTGATCATTTTAAGTCCTGTTTGGAAAAAGCCAGCCCATTGTGGCTGGCTTTTTTTATGTGGTTACTTCGTGTTGCTCTAAAATATAGCGTTTTTCAAACGAACCTCGTATGCTGATAGGCATGATATCGGTTCGATTATGCTAACCCCTATCCTGATTATTGGTTTGCTCATTCTCATCAACGCTGTGTTCGCGATGGGAGAACTGGCACTTATCTCTGCCAAGAGGCCACGGCTTGAGGTCTTGGCGCGGCAGGGGGTAAGCGGGGCTGCGGCCGCATTGCGGCTTTCAGAAAATCCTCATTCTTTTTTGCCGACTGTTCAGGTCGGTATGACCCTCGTGTCAATTTTGGAGGGGACTTTCGGCGGTAGCGCAATTGAGGCGGGAGTACGCGAGAAAATCGTACTTATTCCGTTTCTGCGCCCTGCCGCGGACGAGATTTCGGCCGTCCTTGTTGTTGCGTCTATTACTTTTGCAATGTTGGTCTTTGGCGAGTTGGTGCCGAAGCAAATCGCATTGCAAAAGCCCGAACGTATTGCGGCACGCCTGTCGTGGCTGTTGGTTGCCGTGGCAAGGGTGGCGCAGCCGATTGTCTGGCTGTTAAGTGGTGCGTCCTCCTTGGTATTACGCCTGCTGCGTGTCGGCTCAATGCCGCGTGCTGCTGTGACGGAGGAAGAGCTCAGAGCTGTTTTGGCGGAGAGTGCCCGCGCCGGCGTATTGGAAACGGACGAGCAATTTATGATTGAGCGTTTGCTTCGTCTTGCGGACCGGCCTGTCCGAGCAATCATGACGCCTAGGAATGAGCTATTTTGGGTAGACCGTGATGCTGACGAAGACACGTTGCTTCAAAAGTTGCGGGACTCTCGACATGCCAGAATTGTCGTTTGCGAAGGGGATGTAGACCATCCGATTGGTGTTATCCTTGCAAAGGACATCATGGATCGGCTTTTGCAGAAAAAATCCATCTCTGTTGATGCTGTGTTGCGCACGCCACCGGTCATTCCAGATAGTTTGAGCGCGCAAGATATGATTGAGCGTATGAGGGGTGTGAACCTCGGTATTACGTTCGTTCTGGATGAATACGGCTCGTTCGAGGGTATTGTGACGGCGTCGGACGTGTTTGAGGCGATCGTCGGGGAAGAAGCGGTTGAGACTGGTATTGCCGAGATACAAGCAACACCCGGAGAGGAAGAATACCTCTTCGACGGCTTTATGCCCGCAGATGAGTTGCGCAGCCGCCTTGATCTTGCATCGTTGCCGGGCGGTGGCAGCTATCACACGTTAGGCGGTATTTTGCTGGCTATGTTGCGCCGTGTGCCAGCCGTCGGGGATAAAGTGGCCTTCGAAGGATGGCTCTTTGAGGTTCTCGAAATGGACCGGCGCAGGGTTGCGAAAGTGAAAGTCAGCCGTCAGGTGCTTGCGCAAAATTAGCTCAAGCATTGCTGACGAAAAAAGGCGCATTGCTGTTTGTGTGCGATGGGGTGTAGAGGCCCTTTTGCCCATAGCCTTGCGCCTCAGACTGTGACGCCGATGATGTCAGTAATTCTATTACATGGCGTTGTGCCGAGATTGCGCGGTGAAGCAACTCCCCATTGCGCTCACTCAAAGCCTCAAACTCGTCCAGTAATGCTTGGTAGGGGCTTGCTGTGTGCGCACCATCACGCTGAGGCACATTGGCGATGGCTTCGGTTAACGCAGCCGCAGCAGCTTCTTTTTGAGGAAGGAGCGCCAAGGCAGCTGAAATATTGGCTTTCTCCAAAGCGCTGTTTTCAGATTTGAGAATGGCGAGAAGAGCCGCAAGGCGAGAAATAATCGTGTTCATGCCTGCTCCTGCATGGCGAGCATCTGTTTTTGTATAACGTCGCTCAGGCCAATACCGCCGTTTTGTTCCATGCTGTGGGCAATTTGCTCAACCAACATGGGTTTGAACTGCTTTTCACCAATGCCTCCGTTGAACATGCTTCCGCTGTTGTCATCCGTTTCAAACATGGGTTGCAGCATTTGGTTAATGGCCATTGCTTCGAAGTCATGAGCAGCTTTGGTAGTTTTCTGCTCCAAAGTAGAGCTTGCTCCGACTGAAGGAGTTTGGACTGGAGTGATGAGCGAAGCGCCTGTCATCGAATTTCCAATTCTGCTTGCAAGGCTCCGTCTGCCTTGATGGCCTGAAGGATGCTGATGAGGTCGCGGGGGCCAACTCCTAAGGCATTAAGTCCGGCTACCAAATCGTGTAGGGTTGTGCCGCTTGGCATAACGGTGAGATGGTGGTTGTGTCCGGTATCTACAGCGACATTTGTGCGCGGGACGACCGCTGTTTGACCATTCCCAAAAGGGCCGGGCTGGGAAACCGCCGGAGTTTCCGTAACCTGGACGGTAAGGTTGCCTTGCGCGATAGCAATCGTACTGATGCGTACATTGGCTCCCATAATAATGGTGCCGCTGGCCTCATCAATAATCACTTTGGCTGGGGTGTCAGGAGTTACGGTTAAATCGCCAATCCGGGCCAGTGTCGATACTGGGTCACTGTTTGAGAGATCTATGTTTATGGTCCGAGGGTCTTCCAATGTAGCGATATGTCCGAATGTCCGATTGATTACGGCGCTGATGCGGCTGGCTGTCGTCAGGTCCGGGTTGCGGAGGCTGAGGTGCAAATTTTGACGGTTTTTGAGGTTGAAGGGCACCTCCCGTTCTACAATTGCGCCATTGGCGATGTGGCCGCTTGTTGGGACATTGCGTGTGATAGACGCTGCAGCACCACGCGCGCTGAAGGCGTTCGTCACCATGCTTCCCTGAGCGACTGCGTAGACTTCACCATCAGCAGCCATGAGAGGTGTGACTAACAGCGTGCCACCTGTAAGGGATGTGGCATCGCCCACAGCAGAAATGGTGACGTCAATGCGGTTGCCGCCATGTGCGAAGGGCGGGAGGTCAGCTGTGACCATAACGGCGGCGACATCGTGTGTCTGCAATTGACGCTCTTGGTCGCGGATATTGACCCCTAGGCGGTTCAACATAGAGATCAACGTTTCGCGGGTAAAAATGGAGTTGGTTAATCGATCTCCACTACCATTCAGGCCGACAACCAGACCGTAGCCGATGAGCTGGTTGCTACGCACGCCTTCCATATCGGTAATGTCTTTTATTCGAACGGTTGCCGCTCTACTGTGGCAGGGAAGTAAAGAACATAATAAAAAAATAGCAAAAAATATTCCTAAGCGTTTCACAATATGGTGGCATTGGTGCGGCATAGGGGAGGATTATGTCCTGACATGAGGGGAAAACGAACGGTCAGGAAAAATTTTGCCCCTACAAAGTAAATTAATTACTAATATGAGCGTGATTTTATCTGTTTTTGTCTTTTGTGGTGGGCTTGGCGAAAGCGCCGCTGGTGGTTATAAGCCGCTCGAGGTCACTCATGGGTGGCGACGCCGAATTTGCGGCAGGATTGCAGGGATTGGATGCGCATGATTACGTTGCCGCCGGACTATACCCCTTCCGACGACGAAGAGTTCATGAACCCGCTTCAGGTCGAATATTTTCGCCAAAAGCTGCTGCGTTGGCGCGCAGAGTTGCTGAAGGAAGCAGACGGAACGCTGGCCAGCCTCTCTGAAGGTGGTATTCACGAATCCGATATTTCTGATCGGGCAAGTGTCGAGACGGATAGGGCTTTTGAATTACGGACACGCGACCGTGCTCGTAAGCTCATTACTAAAATCAACATGGCTCTTCAGAAGATTGAAGACAATGTTTACGGTTACTGTGAAGAAACCGGTGACCCTATCGGCTTGAAGCGCCTTGAGGCGCGTCCCATTGCGACTCTGTCGATTGATGCCCAAGAACGTCACGAGCGGATGGAAAAAATTCACCGCGACGACTAATTGGGGGTTGCGCTTGGCGCGGTTAAACGATACGAACCCCGCCAAGACAACAGGCTGCTGTAGCTCAGTGGTAGAGCACTCCCTTGGTAAGGGAGAGGTCGCGAGTTCAATCCTCGCCAGCAGCACCAGTTCTCTCCTTTAAATCAAAAAATTGGCGGATACGTCTCGTTTCTGAAGCAGATTCGGCGTTAGAAGGGGCGACGGCGCGCCTGAACGATGTTATCAAACGCTTTATGACGCATCCTCGCTATCGCTCCCGTCATCCACATGACAATAAGGGTCGGCCAATAATACGGCCGCGTTTTCGTCGTTTCCGTCAGGCTTTGGCGGTGACCGCTGGCGTAGGGCTAGTCGGTGCGCTGGGGGCAGGCGTCTTGGCCTGGGCAACATATGCTAAGTTGCTTGCAGATCTGCCAAGTATAGACAGTTTGCAGATTTACCAGCCGCCTACCGTCAGCCGTATCTATGCTTCTGACGACCAGCTTATGGCTCAACTCGCCAAAGAGCGCCGGATATTCGTACCGATTGACGCGATACCCGACCGGGTGAAGAAAGCGTTCCTCGCGACAGAAGACCATAATTTCTACAGCCATGGCGGTGTAGACATGATGGCTATTGCGCGTGCGGGTGTGACGGATTTGTTTGCGCGCCATGGACGGCGCCCATTAGGGGCTTCGACTATTACGCAGCAGGTAGCGAAGGTCATGCTGTTAAACAGCAATGTCCTTACGCTTGAGCGTAAGTTCAAAGAAGCGCTCCTTGCGATTAAGATGGAAGAGGTGTTGTCCAAGGACAAGATCCTGGAGATCTATCTTAACGGTATTGACCTTGGGAATGGTGTATTCGGCGTTGCTGCCGCAGCACAGACATACTTCAACAAACCTCTAGACCAGCTTACCGATGCGGAAGCTGCCTCACTGGCGGCTCTCCCGAAGTCACCAACGCATTATAATCCTTATTTGCATCCCCAATCGGCCCTTATTCGACGGAATTTGGTGCTGGATCTTATGGTTGAGAATGGGGTTCTCTCACGCGAGCAAGCGGATCAGGATAAGCAAGAACCGCTTCTGCCAGAGCGAAGCCCGCGATTTGGACCGCTTGCAGATTCTGAATGGTTTGGTGCCGAGGTGCGCCGCCAGCTTATCGGTCAGTACGGTGAGGACAGGGCGTTAAACGGCGGACTGGAAGTACACACAAGTCTTGACCAGTCTCTGCAATCGGCCGCGACGCGTATCCTGCGCGAAGGGCTGGTGACGTATGATCGGGCAAGGACAGGTTGGCGCGGCCCGGTACGTCACGTCGATAACGTCACAGATTCTAACTGGACAGCCCAACTCGACCGGATTGTAGCGCCCTCAGGTATGCTGCCCGAATGGCGGCTTGGAATGCTCTTACCCGGCGGTACGCGTGTCGGATGGGTGGAACATGGTGTGCCCCGTATCGCCACGCTACTGTGGTCAGATATTGTTTGGGCGCGGCGCATGCGCTTGATACAGGCCGGTGATGCCATCATGGTGCAGCCTCAACCAAATGGCACTGTCTCCTTGCGGCAAATCCCGCAGGTAGAAGGCGCTGCGGTTACGATGGACGCCAGAACCGGGCGCGTTTTAGCGCTGGTCGGCGGGTGGTCTTTCAGGGAAAGTCAATTTAACCGTGCAACGCAGGCGCTACGTCAGCCCGGTTCGTCTTTTAAGCCTTTCGTTTATCTGGCGGCGATGGAGCAGGGCATTGCTCCTTCTGAAAAGTTTGACGACTCTCCTATCTCATATGGCAACTGGCATCCGCGCAATTACGAGCACGATAACTGGGGACCAACGACCCTGCACGATGCCCTCCGTGAGAGCCGTAACCTTGTAACCATTCGTGTTGCGGCACATCTGGGCATGAAGGCTGTGGCCGAAACCGCAGAAAAGGCAGGGTTGGTCGACAAGATGCCGCGTGTGCTTCCTGCGGCTTTGGGCGCAGTAGAGACTACCGTGCTTAAAGAGGCAGCGGCCTACGCCAGTATTGCTAATGGTGGGCATGTTGTGCAGCCCAGCTTGATTGATGACATTCAGGACCGGGCCGGAGATGTCTTGTGGCACTCAACGGCTCTTGCCCTAAGCTCTGGTCAACAACAGCCACCAGCGCCAGCAGACAGCGCGACGTCACCAATCGTACCAGTTGGGGGTGCGGCAAATGCTGCAACATTGCCGACTGCCCCAACAGCTGCGCCGGTCGTCTCAGGGCCGCCAGTGCCGTTGCTTACGGACCAAAGGCCAGTGTTGGCCAGTGAAGCAAGCTCCTATCAGGTTATAGGAATGCTAAAAGACGTGATTGCGAACGGTACTGGTCGCCTTGCCGGTGAGGGGATTGACCGCCCTATCGCGGGTAAAACAGGGACAAGCCAAGATTTTCACGATGCATGGTTTGCGGGTTTCTCGCCGGACATCGTTACGGTTGTTTGGGTAGGATTCGATACACCTGAAACTCTGGGTAAAAATGCGGATGGTGGGCGTATTGCCGCGCCTATCTGGAATAAAATCATGAAAGTTGCGTTGGCCGATAGGCCGCGCGTTGATTTTCGCGTTCCGTCTGACATTGTTCTGGCGCGTTACAATACGGGCCGAATTGAAGCTGTTGATGGCTTTAAATCAGATCAGGTCCCGGGCGAATCTGTGGCCTTGCATGGGTTCGGTGCTGGTACTGAAGCGCTTACGGCAACAGATACGGGTGCTGATTCCGTCGTGTCTGACAGCGAAAACGATATGGGTAATGCTCCAGCCAATACTGGGGCATCAACTGCGCACACGTCTCAGCCCAATGCCCCGGCACCCCAAAAACCGGATTCGGGTGAGGGTGACATCGGCGTCGGTGGGTTGTACTGAGGGGCGCTTTCGTTGCGGGCGCACCATTCTGGTGTAGCCCTCTTTGCGAATGGAGAAAAATATGTCGGCCGAAACTGAGGCCCTTGCGGAGCAAATCAAGCAGTCGGTGGCACTGCTGAGGAGGCATCTTTAACTGGGATGTTTCTAAAACCCGGCTTGAAGAATTAAACCACCGCGCTGAAGACCCCGAGCTTTGGAATGACGCCACTGCGGCGCAAAAGCTGATGCGTGAGCGCACCACGCTAGCTAACCAAATCGAAGGTGTTGAACAAATCGAGGAAGAGGTCAGTGCGACCCTTGAACTCGTCGAATTGGCCGAAATGGAAAATGATGAAGGGATGGTCAAAGAAGCTATCTCTGCGTTGAGGGCCATTGCTGAGGACGCGCGCAAGCGTGAAATCGAAAGCCTTTTGTCGGGTGAGGCGGACGGTAACGACTGTTACCTCGAAGTGAACTCGGGTGCAGGCGGTACGGAAGCCCAGGATTGGGCTCAGATGATCCTGCGGATGTACACCCGTTGGGCAGAGCAGCACGGCTACAAGGTCACGTTCATCGAAAGCAGTGAAGGTGAACAGGCAGGTATTAAATCAGCGACGATTCAGGTCAGTGGGCCTAACGCCTATGGCTGGATGAAGACCGAGGCCGGTGTGCACCGTCTTGTTCGAATTTCGCCGTTTGACTCAGCGGCCCGTCGCCAGACGTCCTTCGCATCGGTTTGGGTCTACCCTGTGGTAGATGATTCAATCGAAGTCGAAGTAAACGATTCAGACCTGCGTGTAGACACATTCCGTGCATCAGGTGCAGGTGGTCAGCACGTTAACAAAACGGACTCCGCTATCCGTATTACGCACATACCGACCGGTATTGTCGTTGCGTGCCAGACGGACCGCTCGCAGCACAGAAACCGTGCTAAGGCTATGGAAATGCTGCGTGCGCGCCTATACGAGGCGGAGTTGCAGAAGCGTGAAGCTGCCGCTGCGCAGACGGAAGCTGCGAAAACCGATATTGGTTGGGGGCACCAGATTCGTTCCTATGTACTGGCACCTTACCAGTTGGTTAAGGACCTTCGTACAGGGGTGGAAAAGGGTAATCCTGACGCTGTGCTGGATGGTGCATTGGACGATTTCATGTCTGCATCATTGGCGCAAAGGGTTGGTGCAACACGTTCGGAAGCCAGTGCCTCTGCTCAATAAATAGGCAGGGTCCGATCTGAGCGTTCGAATCTAAATTCCGTTATAATTTGTTAAGAACGGCCACCCCCAGAAGGTGGCCGTTTTTTTTGCCATAATGATTTAAAAAAAGCTTTTATGTGGTGAAAAAGCATCGAAAATTGCCATCGGAGGTCCTCAAAAAGCCTAAATGTTTTAAAAAGATGACAGTTTCACAAATTTGAAATGAACTATCGACTTGACACATTGCGGTGAAGCCTGCCCAATTAAGCATATCGGGTATGTGTGCAAGGCATGTGACGTTCATGCAGAATTGTCTTGCGCATTGTCTGCTAAAAAGCGTTCGATCGTTCGTCACATGTTTTGAAATATGTGCCGATTGCTTATTGTCAGTGAGGGGTAAGAAGGTTTCGACATGAAGAGCTACGCCGCACAGCAGCGCAAGCCGGCAGATTATCTTGTCGCAATCATCGTAGCCGCGCTGGCTATGGGCGGCATCGTCTATGCGCTCATGAGCGGTGCTGTGGGCAAGCTCACCCACGAGCAGCCGCCGATCAAAACTGAAGTGATCAAAGAGCAGCCAAAGCCGCCGCCGCCACCGCCACCGCCGCCACCGCCGCAGATGGAACAGCCGCCGCCGCCGTATATTCCGCCGCCGAAGATCAGTGTTCCGCCGCCACCGAAGGCTGTGCAACGTGTAACACACACGAAGCCGCCGCATCCGGTACCGCCGAGCCCGACGCCGACACCAGTGCCGACGCCAGCTCCGCCTTCACCGAACCCGGTCCCGGCAGTTCCTGACCACAGCGCAGGCGCACGCCCAATTAACGGGGCAAAGCCTGAGTATCCGGAAGAAGCTCAAGAAGAAAACCGCGAAGGCAAAGTAACCGCCAGCTGCGATATTCTTCCAACGGGTTACACAGCAAACTGTCAGATCGTCAGCTCAAGCGGTGGTCACGAGTTTGTTGAAAGCGCGCTCGAGTTCCTGCGTAAAGCAAAGTATCAGCCTGCGATTGTTAATGGTGCACCAGTTACAGAGCATCATCACATTCTGCACGTTGACTTTAATCTGGGCGACTAAAACGCAAGCTCAGGCTTCGATGATTAAGGTTTCCTCTTCCTAGTCAGGTTTTTCTGGCGGGAAGAGGAATTATAAAAATTCGGCTCTGAAACATATTTTTTGAGCTGCCAAGTTTAAGATCGCTCGGCTCCGAGCATTTTAGTTGAGGATATGGAGTTCATGACCAGACTGTTCCGCCTTCCCGCTCTTGCTGCTCCTACGAAGGCGCGTGCCGTTCGGGCCAGCGCTATGGCTCTGACGCTGGCTCTGGCGACGGGCGCTGTAGCACCTGCTATCAGCTATGCTCAGGATGCTTCCCAGAACGCAGCACCTGCGACGGCTCCAGCTGATCAGTCAGCAGCACCTGCTGCTCCTGCACCAGCAGCTCCTGACGCAGCTGCACCAGCAGCGCCTGCGCCTGACGCAGCCGCACCAGCAGCTACACCAGACGCTTCAGCACCAGCTGCAGCTGAAAAAGTTGCACCACCAGCTGAAGACACAGCACCAAAGGGCAACCCATACGGCCTCGGCGCTCTGTGGGCGAATGGTGACATCATCGCACGTGGCGTGTTGATCATCATGGTCATCATGTCAGCTGGTACCTGGATCATCATGGTCAGCAAATTCCTTGAGCAGGCACGTGTGCTTTCTGCTGCAAAAGAATCTGCTCGTGAATTCTGGGCGAAGCCTTCAATCCAAGAAGGTGCGGCTGCTCTTAAGGCATCTTCTCCTTTCCGCTACATTGCCGAAACAGGCATTGTGGCTGCTGAGCACCACGATGGCTCAATGCGTGACTCGATCGACCTGCACTCATGGACCGAAATGTCCATCTCTCGTTCAGTCGAGACGGTAAACACACGTCTGCAAGGTGGCCTCGCATTCCTTGGTACAGTTGGTTCAACGTCTCCGTTCGTTGGTCTGTTCGGTACCGTTTGGGGTATTTACCACGCTCTGACAGCTATCGGTATTTCCGGTCAGGCTTCTATCGACAAGGTTGCAGGCCCAGTTGGTGAATCCTTGATCATGACAGCTATCGGTCTTGCAACGGCTGTTCCTGCTGTTCTGGGTTACAACTTGCTGGTTCGCCGTAACAAGGGCGCTATGGACCGCATCCGTAACTTCGCAGCTGACGTTCAGTCCATCCTGATTGGTGGCTTCCGTCACGGTTCTTCACCAGAAGCAGGTAAGATGGCTTCTTCAACCAGCAACCGAGGCTAATCCCATGGGAATGAACGTCGGAGGAGGCGGCGGTGACGACGAGGTGGTGTCGGCTATCAACACCACTCCCCTCGTCGACGTCATGCTGGTGCTGCTGATCATCTTCTTGATCACGATCCCTGTCGCAACACACACTGTTAAGTTGAAGCTGCCGGTTGATGCCAATCAACCGACGCAGACGAAGCCGGGCAACGTTGTGTTGGCAGTGACTGCAAATGGACAAGTGTTCTGGGATACAACACCAGTACGCTCACGCGACGAGTTGCTGAACCGCTTGGTTACAGTTGCTAAGAAGCAGCCACAGCCACAAATTCAGGTTCGTGGTGATGGCGCAGCAAAGTACATGGCGGTCGGTCAGGTCGTAGCTACGTGCCAAGAGGCAGGCATCGCTCACGTGGACTTCATCACTGAGCAACCTCACTCGTAAGGTTGGTCGCAGGGTCTGAAATTCAGGCCCTGCGCTCCCTTCAGTTTTTTTAGGAAGGACCGCCGACATGGGTATGAACGTTGGAAGCAGCTCCGAAGACGAAGGTATCGTCGATATCAACACCACGCCATTGATTGACGTGATGTTGGTGCTGCTGATCATGCTTATCATTACCATTCCGCTGCAGACGCACTCCATTGCGATTGACCTGCCGCAAGGTAACCCGCCTCCGTCAAACGAGCAGCCAAAGCTGGTGACGGTTAGCATTGGTTACGACAACAGCATTAGCTGGAACGGTGAAGCGATTGATTCAGAGGCGTCTCTGCAATCTCACATGGCTTCAGCTGCGTCAGAAGCGACCCAACCAGAAATGCATATTCACCCTGACCGTCTTGCAGATTATAAGACGGTTGCTCATGTTATGGCTGATGCACAGCGCCTTGGTGTCACGAAACTTGGCATCGTTGGTCTGGACCAGTTCATGGAAGGACAGTAATTCGTGTCTTTGTCCCTTAACCGCTTCAACCTTACCCGTAACTCGCTCATGGCCGGTAGTGCTGCCCTGAGTCTCGCGTTCTTTGGTACGGCTTCGGCTGCTGATGTCTTAGGGCAGGCCGTTGGTAAGGATCTGCAGCAGGCTCAGTCTGCCCTTGCATCCAAAGACTACGCAAAGGCCATGGCTGCAGTAGATGCTGCGGACGCTGTTAAGGGCAAGACCGAGTACGAAGCGTATACGACAGCTCAAATGCGCGCTGCCGTAGCCGCTCAGTCCGGTAATACTGCAGCTGCTCTTAAAGCTTATGATGTTTTAATTGATAGCTCACGCACACCAGCAGCTGCCAAAAGCCAGATGCTGATGGCGGAAGCCACAATGGCTTACTCTGCCAAGAACTACCCGCAAGCTATTCAGGCAACGGAACGCTACCTGAAGGACCACGGCTTGGATCCACGCATGCAGACAGTGCTCATTCAGAGCTACTACCTGCAAGGCGACTGGAAGGGCTGTGCCCAAGCTGCACAGAAGCAGGTTGATGCAACGATTGCAGCGGGCAAGGCTCCAGCTGAAAATCACTTGCAGATGCTGGCTACTGCCTACACAAATTTAAAAGATTCTGATGCCAAGGCACACACATACGTGCTGCTGGCTAAATATTATAATAAGCCTGATTACTGGGCTATGCTGATTCATGATCTGGTGGCCAATCCAAATCTTCAGCCGCCTCTCGTACTATATGTCGAGCGCCTGCGTCTTCAGACTGGTGTTTTGAAAGATCCATCTGACTTCCAGGACATGGGTGAGCGCGCTGTCCAAATGGGTCTCGCTCAGTTGGCGCTGAAGCTATTGGATCAGGGTTACGCGGATAAAATTCTGGGGGTCGGTCCGTCCGCACCAGCGACCGCGAAGTTCCATGCTTTCGTAGCGCAACGCGCTGCGACGGATCGGGCTCAATTGCCGCAAAGCACTGCCGCTGCAAAAACAGCGCCAAATGCAGGGCCAGCTCTAACCACTGGTTACAACCTTGTCCTGAACGGGCAGGCGGATGCTGGCTTGGACCTCATGAAAACCGGATTGGGTAAGAATCCTCGTTACCCGGATCTGGCAATTGTGGAGTATGGTATGGCTCAGATGGATGCCGGGCATAAAGCCGATGCTATCCAGACGTTCAATTCCATTAAGAACCCTGGCCCGGCACGTGATGTAGCAGCCCTCTGGGCGCTGCTGTTGTCACCCACGGCGCACTGATAAGTTTTTACTTTTCGGTTGTTGAAACCCCTTCCAGTCTGACTGGAGGGGGTTTTTTCGTTCAGAAGGGTAAGATTGCATCTAAAATCTGTTGTCCATACCGAGGTGTCTGCAAGCGGCTCAGAGTGCCTCTGCCACCGTAAGATATACGCGCTTCTGCCATACGATCATGCGTAACGGTATTATCCGCCGTAATATCTTGGGGGCGAACTATGCCGGAGACCCCTAGTTCTCTTAACTCGCTATCGACGCGCATTTCCTGCTTTCCCATAACGACAAAATTACCGTTAGGAAGAACCTGTGTAATAGTTCCGGCAAGTCGTAGCGTAACGGTTTCATTTCGTGCAATTTTCCCAGTCGCATTGTTGCCGCTGCTGCTATTTGTGGCGAGACTATTTGCCCCTGTTAGCGCATCAATTATTTTTCCTTTAATGCCAAAAAAGTTCGGAATACCAATTTTTTGGTTTCCGTCCCGTTGAGCGGTCGTTCCGTTATTGACTGAGGCATTATCTGTAATGTTGACGATAATGGTAATCAGGTCGCCCACTTGAGAGGCGCGCTGGTCTTTGAAGAAGGCCCTGCTTCCGCTGCGCCACAGGCTTGATGGCTCTTGAGAGGGCGGGTGAGGTGTAGGCATTGGCATGGAAACGGGCTGATAGTTTGCCGCTAACGTTGGGTCCGAAATAGTCGTCATACGAGGGGGGCGTCCGATTTCGGTTAAATCGTCAAGATTGCTGCACGCGCTCAAGAGCAGGGGTAACAGGCAGCATGCATGGTAAGGTTTGAAATTAGAAAAGTATTGCATTTGAAAACTCGTGGCTGGGACGCAGAACAGCAGAAAATCACGAGATATTTTAAGAAGAGGTTAAAATAGAACCCCTGAGGTGAACTCTGCGTTGAGAGTCGAGCGCAAAATTAATCTGAGCCTTTGAAGATTATGGTGGCTGAGCCAGCTTTTGCTAACCGCATCAATAATCTTCGGAACAGTTAGAAGGCAGTTCAACCGGGAGTTATCTTAATGGCGCCGAGCGTAGACAAGAATGCGGACCGAGCACCGCCGTATAAAGAACACAAAAGGCGAGGGCTCTCTCGCTTTTTTCTGGTGTTCGCAGCAAGCATGTTTTTGTTGCTGCAAGGTGGCATTGCACGGGCAGAAGCCCCGCCAGTACCGAGCCTAACACAAGAGCAGGCACAGCAATTGCTCGGGGTTCTCAATGACGATGCCAAAAGACGCGCATTCACGACGACGCTAAAAAATCTGGCTACAGCTCAAAGCGCTGGTGCAGTCCCGGGCGGTACGCCGGCGCCAGCAGCAAAAGCGCAGCCTGATAATCTTGGCAACCAGATGCTGGATAGCGTTGTTGCTTTTGGCCATGCGATTCAACATGAAGCACATGTACTCGTAGGCACGGTCGGAAATGTCCGGGCGCTGGGGGTTTGGCTTGTCGGAGTCATACACAACCCGGCTGCTCAGGCTCTGATTCTAAAGGTGCTCCTGCGTGTTGCAGCGCTTTTAGTTGTTGGTGGTGCTTTGTGTGCGCTCCTACGCATCCTGCTTAAAAAACCACGCCAAGCTCTAGCTGAGCGCGGGCAACTCAAAAATGCCCGGGAAGAGCGAGATGAGTGGCGCGAAGCCCGTGATGCACATAATGCGGCAGAAGCAACGCGCGAACAGAGCGATACGGTACGTTCCGCCAAAGAGGCAGAGCGCGATGAAGCTCAACGCGTACACCATCAAGGCTCTTGGTCTAAGCTAGTCCTTGCATTTAGACGTTTGCCCTTCGCATTTGGGCTATTCGTTTTGGACATTCTCCCGATTGCCATGTTCCCGTTGGCGGCTTTCCTCATTGAGGGCGTCGATACTGCGGGGGACAATGCGACTGGGGACGCTATTGAAGCTGTGGCATGGATTGGTTGTTTCGGTGCCTGTGGCTTTGTAGCGCTCATTCAGGCTTTGTTTGCTCCTCAGCATTCTTGGCGGCGTTTGCTCATCCTCGGCAATAAGGGGGCAGCATTCTGGTTCGGCTGGCTTAAGCGCCTTGGGACCACACTGGGCTTCGGTATTGCGGTGCTGACAGTTCTGTCTTCGGTTGGCATGCCTGAGGCTGTTGTTGGGGCATTGGGCAAACTGTTGGCTTTGCTACTGCACCTGCAAATTCTATTCATGATTTTGCGCGGACGCGCGCCGGTTTGGAAACTGTGCGAGCAAGCTGCGGCGCGTAGCCGGGTGCCAGGGATTATCCGTTTCGTCGGCCATGGTTGGTGGATTGCCGCAATCTTCTTCGATCTGGCCTTGTGGCTTGTTTGGGCGGCTGAGATCCATGGTGGTTACGCAACGATCACATCGCTGTTCCTCCGGACCTGCGTTGCTATCGCGTTAATACGTCTTGTAAGCATCATTGCTTACGGTGGAGTGGAGCGACTGTTCCGTCATTTGCCAGACTGGGCTTCACTTACGGAAGATGCCCAAACGCGAATTGGCCGCTATTATCCTGCAGCGCAGCATATTGTTACGATACTGCTTGCTGTTGTGACGGTTTTTGCGCTGTCTGTTGCGTGGGGTGCGCCCGTGCGTGAACTCTTCCAGCAAGGCGGTTTGGGGCAGCATATATTCTCGTCTGTACTGACTATACTTGTTGCGTTGTTGATCGGCGTGCTGGTGTGGGAAGTAGTCAGCGTTGCTACAGAGCGGCATTTGGACCGTTTGGTGAAGTCGGATGATGGTGTGGCCAAGGCTGCGCGTTTCCGTACCTTGCAACCAATGCTGCGCATTATTCTGCTCGTCGTTCTGTCAGCGGTAATTGGCTTGACGATTCTGTCAGAGATCGGCGTTAACACGGCCCCTCTGCTTGCCAGTGCATCCATTTTTGGTGTGGCTTTGGGTTTTGGTTCACAAAAACTAGTGCAAGATTTTATCAGCGGAATCTTTTTGCTGATGGAAAACGCGCTCACAGTTGGGGATGCTGTGACCTTGAGCGGGACTTACGGGGTGGTTGAGAAACTCTCCTTACGGACAGTCCACGTAAGGGCGAATGACGGGTCTATGAATATTTTCCCGTTCAGCTCCTTGAACCAGATTATAAATTATAACCGTGACTTTGCCCGGGCTATTATCGTGGCAGAGGTAGGCTACTCGGCGGATACAGACGATGTGGTTAAGGCTATTAACGACATTACTGCTGAAATGCGGGCTGATCCTGAGTTCAAAAACCTCATTATTGATGACTTCCAGATGTGGGGCGTTGATTCATTGAATGACTGGTCGGTCACGGTAAGGGGTACCTTGCCTACGACGACAGCGGGTCGTTGGCCGGTCCAGCGTCAATTTTATCGCCGCATGAAGAAGTGCTTCGAAGCACGTGGCATTGACATTCCTTTCCCAACCCGGACACTGGAAGTTTCCGGACTGGAGCGCTTGACGGATTACCGTGGTCCAAACGGTGAGACGCTTGGAATAGCACCCGCAAAGCCTGAAGGTGGTCAGGCTCAGGGTGCTGGGCCTGATACGAGCGATAATTAGGGGAGCGGCTGGCTGGGAGGCTTGGCCGAGATGTTCTGAACGTTTTGAGACCTGTCCCAGCTATCGCGTTGCTCATGGCATTTGCAGCCTTCGGGATTGCAAATGCCAAACCTCAATCCACAGATGGGCCCTCTCCTGCGACAGATACGGCCTCTGACCAGTCAGGTAGTCATACAGATGACCCTCTGCCGTCCCCTGGTGCGGCAGAGGCTTTGCCCAAAGCTTCAGCTTATGAGCGGGTCATCGGTAACTTTCCTGTTTCACCTTCCCTGTTTCCTATTGTAAATCAGCGCTCCGGCTGGCTCCGTCGCCACGGAACCATAGTGCAGTTTGATAACCTGAATGAGTTTATGGCTGCGGTCACAGCACCTACGCCGGGGCATGGTTATCGCCAAGGTTCCTCCAACGCCGGGCAATACGCGCTAAATGTCCTGACAGATTGGGACCGGCTTTTGGGCTGGTCCGGCTTTACGACCCATGCTGTTGTGGTAGGGCGTTACGGAACGACGGCTAACCGTATGTTTGGCGATTGGTTAGCGCATAGTCAGGAAACGTATGGCGGTGGCGGGAACGTCGTTGTCCATTTGGTTATGGCGTATGGCGAGCAGCATTTGCTTGAAGACCGGTTGGCTATAGCGGCTGGGCGCATGGCGCAGCTATCCGACTTCGCTACGGGTTCTTTGTTCTGTACGTTCATGAATAATAGTTTCTGCGGGCGCCCTAAGGGGGCATCTGACAGTATCTATTACAGTTCTTATCCATCTTCCGTATGGGCCGCGCGTGTCCGTTTTCGTCCTTTGCGGCGGGACATATATGTCCAGACAGGTGTGTATTTTGCCGAGGAAGGAATTTTCTCGCCTGCAAGAAACCGCTCGGGCTTTCATTTGAGCGGAGCCTATCACGTAGGGGAAATTTTTCCGGTTGAGGTGGGCTGGCAGCCTAATTTTCGGCGGCGCTCCGGCGAAGTGGCATTTCCGGGGCATTACAAGCTCGGTTTTGCAGTTGAAAGGGTCACGCGCGACGAAAACTTCTTGGATAGTTTGGGTAACCCCTATTCCGAGAGCGGCTTTTCGGCAGCGCGGAGCAATGGTTCTTGGTCCAGTTGGTTCTTAATGGATCAGCGCCTATGGACCTCACGCAAGCACACAAAAACAGGTCTTTCCTTGCTTGCTGGTGCGGTTTTGAACTCGCCAAAAACGGCATTGAGAGACCGTCAGTTTTACGCAGGGTTGATTCTGAATGGTTTCTGGACCAGTCGTCCATCGGACACGATTGGTTTAGCCTTTTCGTATATGCATATTGCTAATGGCGTTCAGAAAACCGAAGAGCGTCTGCTGATGCAGAATAAGCCGCTGCCCTATCGTGCAACAGGCGTGCAGACTGACGCTGAAGTGATTGAGCTGAACTATGGCTTCCCGATCGGTCGTGCAATAACGATGGAGCCGGACATCCAATACTATCATCATCCGAACGGACAACGGAACTTACGCGATGCGGTGATGCTCGGGTTCCGGAGTCACGTCGAAATCTTCTGATTTAGTGATGCGTATTGCGCGGGCTTGTTAAGACGTTACCTGCGGATGCTGTAACAATGCACAGCACGCCTACCCAGCGGGCGCTGGACAAATTTTCACCCAAGAAAAGAAGGCCAGATATAGCGCCCAGCATGGGCTCCATGCTGAGCAATATGCCTAAGTCGCGCGGTTTGAGGCGGCGCATGGCCATCATATCAAGGATGTAAGGGACGGCTGAGGAGAGCACGGCAACACTCAACGCAGCTCCGCCCTGCCATGGATGTGTGGCGATAAGTGGAAGCGTTGGGATAAGGCAGGGTAGTAGAATAATGCCAGCTGTGCTCATGCCAAGTGTCGTTGCAAGGCCAGCAGGCAGGGTGCGGCCAATGCGCGTGCCCGTCAAAATATAAACAATCCAGCCGCAGCCGCTCAGCAGGGCTGCTGCAATGCCAACGGGGTCTAGGCTGTGCAGGTTGCCATGCGCGGCGCTCTCAGGGCGCAGTAGAAGGTAAAGGCCGAGAATAACAAAGCTCGCCCAGCAGAGATCAAGAACCCTGCGTGAGCCTGTGAGGGCAAGGGTCAAAGGGCCTGTAAATTCCAAGGCAACCACAATGCCGAGAGGCAGTCGTACCAGTGCTATGTAAAAGCAGAAATTCATGACGGCGATTGAAAGACCGTAAGGTAAAAGCAGCATCAGGGTCTTTTTGTTCAGCTGTCCGGGCAGTGGTCTCCAGATTGTTAACAAAATCAGTGCGGCCAAACAGACGCGCAGTCCCACCATACCGGAGGGGCCAAAAAGCGGGAAAAGCCCTTTAGCCAGTGTCGCACCGATCTGGAAAGAGGAAATGCCCCCTATAAGGAGGCCGACGGCCTTGAGTTGGGTATAACGCTCAGGGGGTTGGGGAGGCGTTGTCATGATCAGACGTCGAGGTTTTCAACGCTACGCGCGTGTTCCTGAATGAAGCGGAAGCGTAGTTCAGGCTTGCGGCCCATCAGGCTTTCGACACGTTCGCTGGTGTGGTGGCGTTCCTCAGGTGGAGCAACGACGCGCAGGAGTGTTCTGCGGGCGGGGTCCATTGTGGTTTGCTTCAGGTCTTTTACCGGCATTTCTCCCAGACCTTTAAAGCGCGATACTTCAACCTTCGCGTTAGGCTTAAAGTCGCTCCGAATACGGCGCTCGCGGTCCATGTCGTCCATCGCGTATATGGTTTTTGCGCCATGCGTTAAGCGGTAGAGCGGAGGCTGCGCGAGGTGCAGGTGGCCATAACGGATCAGGTCAGGCATTTCGCGGTAGAAGAAGGTCATGAGCAGCGACGCGATATGAGCGCCGTCCACGTCAGCATCCGTCATGATAATGACGCGTCCGTAGCGAAGGCGGCTTACGTCAAAGCTCTGACCAATGCCGCACCCCAATGCTTCAGTCAGGTCTCTAAGTTCTTGGTTAGCGCGTAATTTGTCTGCGGTAGCGGAGGCCACGTTCAGAATTTTACCGCGCAACGGTAGGACCGCCTGTGTTTCACGATCGCGAGCTTGACGTGCTGATCCGCCAGCAGACTCACCCTCGACAAGAAACAGTTCGGTTTCGGCGGCATTTTCACGGGTGCAATCCGTAAGCTTACCCGGTAAGCGCAGCTTACGTGTCGCGCTCTTACGCGCGGTTTCTTTGACTTCGCGTCGCCGCAGGCGGTCCTCCGCACGTTCGATCATGAACGCCAAAAGGTTGTCGGCCTGTTGGGGATTGCCGCCCAGCCAGTGGTCAATACGGTCACGCAGTGCACCTTCGACGAGGCGCGTGGCTTCCTGCGTTGTCAACTTGTCTTTCGTTTGCCCTTGGAATTGGGGGTCACGAATGAAGACGGACAGTTTGGCTGCTACGGCCCCAAGCACGTCTTCTGCGGTAATGGCTGCAGCACGCTTATTCTTGCGCTGGTCACCCCATGCGCGAAAACCTTTTACAAGTGCCGCTCTAAAGCCTGCCTCATGCGTGCCGCCTTGGGGGGTTGGAATAGTGTTGCAGTAAGAGGCAAGGGCCGAGGTCCCGCTCTCTAAGAACGCTACGGCCCATTCAACACGCCCTCCGGTACGTCCATCAGCGGCGATAGGGAGTTCTGCTTCTCCAGCCCAGTATGGGGAAAGTAGGGAAGGATTTTCTCCCAAGTCTGCAGCAAGGGCATCTTCCAAGCCGTTCGGAAATTGGATGAGTGCTTCAGTGGGGGTGTTGTCGTCCGCTTTGATGAGGTTTGGTTCACACCGCCACTGGATAGTAACGCCGCGAAAGAGAGCCGCTTTTGATTTACACAGACGAAAAAGCCGCGCTGGAGAAAAATGGTGTGATCCAAAAATCTGTGGGTCAGGCGCAAAGCGTATAGTGGTGCCTCGGCGATTAGGGGCATTTCCTACGGGAGCAAGCGGCGCAAGCGGTAACCCACGGGAGAAGTCCTGCCGATATAATATGCGGTCCCGGGCAACCTCGACCTCAAGCTTATCCGAGAGCGCATTAACGACGGAACTGCCGACGCCGTGTAGGCCGCCTGAGGTATCATAAGCTTTGCCCGAGAATTTTCCGCCCGCATGAAGGGTCGTGAAAATGACCTCAAGGGCAGACTTATCCGGGAATTTGGGGTGTGGATCGACGGGAATACCACGGCCATTATCGCGGACCATGAGTTGTGTCGCGCTCTCAAGCCGCATTTCGATAATGCTGGCGTGGCCTGCGACAGCTTCGTCCATCGCATTGTCGAGTATTTCTGAAGCAAGGTGATGGTAGGCATTATCATCCGTACCACCGATATACATACCCGGCCTACGTCGGACAGGTTCCAGCCCTTCAAGGACTTCAATATCTTGTGCATCGTAATTAGGCGCAGCAGATGCGCTGTTGGACGTACCCGCTGCTTTAGGGGCCTGTCCGCGGCCGCGTCCACGGCCTCGTGATTCTGAAGTGCCGTTCTGGCGTGACTCGAACAAATCGCTCATTAGAGCGTTGTCGCTGCGCAGCCCTCACACGTCAAGCATTGCGAGGGGCTGCGCTAAAGAAATTAGCCTTTATGGCTGCGGCGGTGAGTGCTGGACTTTGATTCGCCATGGCGGGAGTGACGGTCTACGGTCGCTGCGGGTGCGGAGCAGGTTTCGTAGGATGCTGGTTGCGCTACGTCTTTCGCTTCAGCGTAGTGAGCGAGATCGGAGGCGGTTTGCAGAGCAGCTGTTTCGTCAAACATCGCTTCGCGCTGTTCACAGAAAACAGTACCTGACTTTAATCCGCCGAGGGACTGGATATCTGCTAATTGTGTGACGTAATCGTCATGAGCAGCTTGGGCGCGGCGGCCATAAGTATCGCGGAAATACGTGTTCAGGCGTGTTTCAGCGTCGAGCAGTGCAGGGCGAAACTTAGCAACAAAAGCATTGTAGCGGTCCTGCGTTTTGCAAGACAGAGCCGTAACCATGAGTTCAGACTTAAGGCCGGCAACGTCAAACGCTTCATGTGCAGGTGAATTATTGCAATCCGCAGCGAAGGTTTGGGTTGGCCCTGCAATGAGGGCTGTAGCGAGCGCTAAGCCAGTGCATGTTTTGAATAGTAGAGAACGTCGGAAAATCGAGGGCATTCACTCACTCCACGAGGTCAAGGCACTGACGGTTTTGAGCCATCATCTGAATGTGCAGCGCAGTAGCCTGAAAAGAGTTTTTCAACAAGAAACTTTACGGGTTTTTAGTCGCTACAGACTGTTTGTGTGTGGACCATGACTTCGTGGCGGAAAAGCGGCAAATTTCCTGCAATTTGTTTTCTTTTTACGGATTGATAAAAATTGTTCTGCGAAAGGCTAAGAGCGTAGCTCTGGCCCTTTCGCTGGGCGATTTACTGCTCTACATGCGGGGAAGCTACAGAGGTGTAGTTTCTAAATGTGTGAATCGTACCGGAGGTAAGTGTGCGCTTGCGAGGTTCTGCCATTTCTTTGGGTTCGGCCTGTGCGGTCGCCCTGTTGTTAGCGGGCTGTGCCCAAACACCGCTGGTTCAGCGTTCGGTTGCGCCTAATCCGTTCGGTTACCAGAAGGTATCGGCTGTATGTCACGTCTCGCCCGTCACTACGGCAGCAGATGGTAGCATGACAGTCACGATGGCTGTGCGGAGTGATGATGGGCTTTGTGCGTTGGCTGTGCAGCAACCCGGCGGTGGCAACTACACATCATTTGGTGTGAATCCTGCTCCGTCCCACGGTAAGGCCTTCTTGTATAACTACAACGGCCAGACTTACATCGATTACACGCCTGCTACATCTTATGTTGGCTCCGATAGCTTCACCGCTGAGCTGATTACAGCTTCTGGCGGCAAGCGTGATCATCTGACCGTCAAGGCGACGGTTGATGCTACGGGTGTTACGGTTACGGCACCTACGCCGCCTACAACTGCCAAGGCTGCAACGCCTGCAGCAAAGAAGGCTGCGCCTGTGCGTCATACACGTGCACACCGCAAGCACTAAGACGTTTTAAGTCTGCTTTGCAAAAGAGCCGGTTGGGTTTTACCCAGCCGGTTTTTTTTGTGTCTTACGCATAAAAAAAGCCCTCCGTGAGGAGGGCTTTTCGTAGGTGCTTGGCTTCTGGAATTAGAAGTTCAAGCCAGCTTGCAGGAAGAATGTACGACCGTACATGAAGCCACCGTACTGAGCTGTATTGGTGTTCGTTGCGGCATCAACCAAGAAGGGGGGCTTCTTGTTGTTGATGTTTTGGATACCACCGGTGAACGCCCATTTGTTCCAAGAATAATCGAAGGAAATGTCGTTCTGGACCATGGCTGGGGTGCTAATACGTGCATTGCCGTTAGCAACGATGTCGTTCGTACCGTTATTCCAACGCATGCCGCTGGTGTACTGCATCATGTAGTTCACTGCGAAGTGACCATGCTGCCATGTCAGCGTAGCGTAATCGCGTGTGATTGGCTGACCGCTGCCACCTTGGTAGAAGATGGAGCCCAGGAAGTCATAGTACTGGCCACCAGGCGTCTGTTGTTGCTTGTAGGTCAGCAGGCGCTGGAAGTTGTTGTCAACGATCAGAGTGTCGTGTGGTGATACGCGGAAGCGATAGTTTGTATCCCAGTCGATACCACTTTCGATCATCGTGCCGATGTTCTGGTCCACAGCAGAGACTGTAGCGATCTGGCCGTTAGAAGAACGGACGACGTTGCTGCACTGTGCTGTGTCTGTTCCGGTGTAGCACGAGTCAACAATGTACTGCGTGCCAAGCGAACCGATCATGCCGTTAACGGTGTAGTGCCAGAATTCAGCAGATGTTGACAGGCCTGGGATCCAGTGAGGCGTCAGGACGGCACCGAATGTGTATGTACGACCTGTTTCCGGGTGAAGCTTGGAGTTACCGCCTGTGATGGTCGGGATCTGGCCGCTACCAGCCTGCTGGAAGGTCGCTGTGTTAATGCCACGAGCCGCACAGTTAGCGGTTACAGCATTGGCCAATGCGCCGTAGCTGCTTGCCTGAGCACATGGGTCCGTAGCAGCGTTGAAGCTGATTGCTTGGCCACCGTATGATTCATACACGTTAGGCTGACGGAAAGATGTACCGATTGTACCGCGGAAGCGAATGTCTTGCGTTGGAGCCCAGTTGATACCGGCTTTCCAGTTCTTCGCGTTACCGAACGTGTTGTAAGAAGAGTAACGGCCCTGCACGTCGATCGAGAGATCATGTGCCAGCATCGCGTTCTTCAGCAGCTGGACGTGAGCCTGAGCGTAACCTTCGGAAACGTTGAAGCCACCGCCTGTTGGAGCAACTGGGTTGCCGAACGTGTTGCCTTCTTGAACCATTGGGTCAGGCGTTTGTGTCAGCTGCTCGCCACGGTGTTCCATACCAAGGGCGATACCGAGGTCACCACCGTTGGCCCATGGCATTTGCACAACGTGGTTGTTGTGAATACGCAGGTTCAGGTCACGCAACTGGTACGTTGTGTGCGCGCGTGAGGTGTAGTTGCCGTACGCTGCGGCTTCTTTTGACAAAGGTTCCAGAGCGCTGCTCTGAACGCAGCCTGTGTAACCTGCGCAGGAGTTAGGGTTGTAAGAGTAGGTTGTGTTCGGGTCAGACAAGTCGGAGAGGTTGCTTGGGACCAGTCCAAATTCGCGCATGGTGTTGAGGTAGTTGCCAACGCCGCGCGTTTGGATTGTGTCTTGGCTCTTACCATAGGTGTAGGACAGGTCGTACATCCACTGGTGAACGATCTCGCCTTGAACGCCAAGCTTACCCGTGAATGTATCAAGGGCTGTCGTTGTGCGGCGGTTGCCGTACTCGGTCAGGCGGCGATACAGGGTTGCGTCTTCACCCGTCAGATTGCCGGGGTAGTTAGCTGGTACGTAGATGCTTGTAGGCACAGACGCGATTGGCTGCGCAGCCATAAAGGTGCTGCTTGTCTTGTGGCCGTATTGTGCATTTCCGTAGAAATCGAAATGCTTGTTCAGCTCGTAATGTGTATCTGCGGTGAGGTTTGAATCCTGCAGAGCATTTACGAGAGATTGTTCTTGGCCGAAGTTATAGCGCTTGCCGTCATAGGTCGTGCTCTGGCCGTTTGCGATAGAATACTGGTTGCCAGATGTATTGCCGATCAGGAAGCCTGATGGCGTGATGCTAGAACCGTAACGTACGCTGCTGGCAGAAGCAGGGTTGTTGCTTTGAGGTGTGGCTGCCCATGCGCGGTTACGCTGCATTATGCCGCCTTGCGTCATGTACGAACCAAACAGCGTCAGGTTGCCCTTGCCGTGGTCAAAGTTCCAGCCTTTGTAACCAGAGATTTGGCCGACAGGGTTATCACCATAGCCGGTGATGGATCCCTTGATCGTGATGTTTGCGTCGTTCAGGTCATGACGGAGCTTGATGTTTACAACGCCGGAAACAGCGTCTGCACCGTAAAGCTCAGAGCCGCCATCCTTCAGGATTTCGACGCTTGCAACTTGCTGCAGAGGAATTGCGTTCAGATCGACGCAGTTTGAATCGCCGTTAAGCGTTGTACGCTTACCGTCAATCAGAACGAGAACGCGATTCTGCCCAAGGTTACGCAGGTCAAGGCAGGATGCGCCACCCGTGCCGTTGGTCTGCGTGTTGTAGGTGCCGGAAGAACCGACAGATGGCAGGCGCTGGAAGAACTCGCTCAGAGTGCTAGCACCGGTGTTCTGAATTTGCTTTGCTGTAACGATTTGTACAGGGTTTGCGCTGGTGTTACGTGCTGTGCTGAGCGCAGAACCTGTTACAATGACGTTTTCGACGCTATGGTCAACAAACGCCGGGACCGCCATACGTGCTGGACGAGCCGCAGCATAATGCTGAACTGGGGCCGCAGCGCGTTGTGGTGTAGCAGCGACTGCGGCTGGCGCAATAGCTGGCTTTTTTACTTTTTTAGCGGCGCTATGTGCTGCGTGCTTGTGTGCCGTAGCTGCTTGAGCGACGGACGGAGCTGCTGCGCAAACGGCGCTAAATGCCAGTACACTTGCGCTCAGCAGAAGCGCGTGATGGCGGTGCCGTAATTTAAACGATGTCGTTGCAGGCATCAGTATATCCGGTTGCAATAATGTGGGTCAGTCGCAAAACGACTGATAGAACAGGGTGCGGGTAACAAAACCGCAATGTTCTGACATTAACGCAACAAAACATCACCGCAATGGTGTTATGGCATATCAGCACTTGTTACATAAAAATGTTGTTTTTAGGCAACATAATGAAATATGGCGAAAATTTCTGAAGTATTAAAATATTTTTAAAAAAGAAAAATGGCCCATTTATTGAAAATAAAGGGCCATTTGTTTCATTAAAGTATCAGCTTGTTACGGATTATTTTAGGTCGATTTCTACGCGGCGATTTTGCGGCTCGCGAGTGTTTGCGCCTGTTGTCACAAGTGGGTGAGTTTCACCAAAACCGTGTGTTACGATCATGCCTGATGCGATGCCGTCACGTATTAATTCCGCTTTCACGCTTTCAGCACGACGTTCGGACAGGGCGAGGTTGTAATTTTCGCCACGTTGTCCGGGTTGTGCGGCTGAATTGTCCGTGTAACCGCTGACTTCAATATGCGAGACTTGCACAGAGCCAACGTTCTTCGCGACTTCGGTAATAACAGCACGTGCCCGGTCGCTCAGTGTCGCGGAATCCCAGTCAAAGAAAACGAGATATGTTCTCGCTGGGGTTGGGGCTGGGGGGCTGCGATAGGTGCCGCAACCGGAGCTGGTGGAGGCGCGGGGTTGAACTCGTAGCGCAATCCTAGCAGGAGCGAATGGTTGAAATCGGTACGAGTGGTACGATTTCCCGTTGCAAAGCTGGCAGCTTTGGTTTGGCCGTAACCGCCAATGGTTCCGTAAGAAGACGCGGTATGCGCATTTGGACCTAGCAAGGAGTAAAAGCGATACTCCGTCGTTGCTGAGAGGCCAACGACCCATGGCACAGGAAAGGAAAGGCCAAAGATGCCTTGGTAAGCAAAGTTACCTGCCGTGCCATTGATGGATTGTTGGAAGGTTGAGTCTGCAGTGCGGACACTGGCTCGCATGTTCTGCCAACCATAGCCTACGCCCGCGCCAAAATAGGGGTAGACCCAGGACTTGCCGATATCCATGTCAAACAGGCCGTTGATCATGGTGCCGTAACCCTGCTGGCGGCCACCCGTTGATGAGGGGAACTGGCTGCTGCGGAATTGCTGAAGGCGGTTGTTACGGTAATTTCCCTCAATTTCTACGCGGAAGCCATTACCGAAGCCCCAGCCAATGCTGCCAAGGCCCGTTACGCCATAGTCATAACGGTCCTTGCCGCCGGGGAAATGTGGGGAGAGGCGGACTTCTTGGTCCTGATTCCAGCCAACACCACCAGCGCCGGAGATATATAGGCCACGAACCGGCTGTGCTTGTGCTGTCCCAAGGGCGAGCAAAGAGGCTCCGGCTACGAGCCCGACCCGGGCGAAGAAGTGTCCGGGGGCGGAACGTCGCGTCATGTCATCTCTCTCCAAATTGCCCGAATACTGTTGAAGTTTCGTGTTGAAACTGTGTTTGACCACAACGCTTCGTTAACGCGCGTGGTTGGGTTCTTGAGTACGGGCTTTAGTGTTTTCAGTCTAATCTGTGTCTTTTTCTCTACACTTGTTTCTACTGTGTGAGAAGCTCCGCCTTCACCAGAAGAGTTCTTCGGGCTCGTCATCGTCGCTGGTGCGTGAACCTAGATCTTTTTCAATCAGTACGCTGCAATCGGGGACATTTATTTCAATGACCCATAAGTCGGGATCGTAGCGCATTTGGCGCATAAGATATTCGTTGATGGTTTCGTCATTCAGTAAATTGGTACGGACCCACGCGCTTCCATCTTCTCTCAAAATAACTTGATTACGCGCAGTGTCCTCCAGAACAATCAGGACAGCGCCGGCATCTTCATCACCTTTATTGAGGACCATGGCTGAGGAGCCAGCGTCGTTGAAACGACGCAGTGTCGCGCGGACCCAAAGGCCGGTTTTGAGGCGGGGCATAGTACGGCGTCCCTTGTAAAACGATCCGAGGTTTAATGCAGAGGTGCGCTATTTTCGTCAGGAATAGCGGTGAGAGCGGTTGAGTACAGTTGGGGTGATCCAAGGACTGCTGCGGCAATCTCCATGTCATTATCTGAGCCCAGCGCGGCGGGGCATTGATTACGAATGGAGAGTATTTTTGATACACTCACCGGAGCGCGTGTTGCTCGCGCTGTGTGAAGAGCATTCTCCATCAAGCTATGGCCGTGTTCAAGCGCTTTAATCTGGTCATCCAATGATGTGCCGCCCAGTGACGTGCAGATTTGAGGCATGACACCCAGCCCTTGTAATGGCCAACCCAGCGGGGCTTGGTTGCGGCTCCATGTGACGAAAAGCTCGCCGCCATTGGGCATTTGGCCGATGACTTGCGTCAGCCCTTTACCAAGTGTTTCGCTGCCAACGACGACGGCACGGCGGTGGTCTGCCAATGCAGAGGCAAGAATTTCAGATGCGCTCGCTGTTTGCCCATCGACCAAGATGACGATGGGGGCACCTTGGGTCATGTCACCGCCTTGCACGGCCCAAATATGATTGGCCTGCGGATAACGTCCGTGAGTGGTAACGGCGATGCCGTGGTCAAGAAATAAGGCTGCAGTTGTGACAGCTTGCTGAACCACACCGCCCCGGTCTCCGCGTAGGTCGAGTATCAGGCCGGGGATAGAGTGAGAGTGGCCTTTATGGGGCGTAATATCATCATCGGGCGGAAGGAGCTGGCTGAGATACTGGCTCATTTCTTCGGCGGTCTCCGAAGAAAATGATGTGATTTTCAAGACGGGGTAACGTCCTGAATGGCTCAAAAAGACTGTCTCAGGCGGAACAGAGGCGCGTGTTAAAGTAACAGAATTATGGTTGCGCCCGCTGCCAGACGTTACGAGAGCGACGTCTGTTCCAGTGTCGCCTTCGAGCAAAGTCTGAATATGTTCGGCGGGTTGGCTGCGGGTGGAGTGACCATCGACGGAGAGGATGCGCTGCCCAATATCAAGGCCTGCCTCCCAAGCGGGACCATTGGCGTTAATGGCTGAAATAACGACATTATGGCCGCTATTCTCGAGAGTCACACCGATGGAGCCGTCGTGTCCAACGCGTTTTTGACGGTCGTTATTCGCAAAAGACGGGGCGAGGTAACGGGAATACGGATCAAGGTGGTTAAACAACTCGTCAAAGAAGCTTTGCAAAAGAGCATCTGCGCCATTTTGTTGAATGGCCTCGGAGGCGTGCCAGCCTGCATGGAGGGCATCTGCAACAAGTGCCGCCCAAGCTTGGATATTATTTTCAGCCGGGATAACCCGCTGGAAGAGAATGGTTTGCCCACGAAGAACGCTTAACGCCATTTCAGGAGCGGATTTCTCGGTATTTGATGCGCCGTGTGGTTGGGGCGCGGGGTCTTCCTGAATCGTGATGCTGGGGTCAATGGCTGTGAGGCCATCTAGGCCCCAAACGCTGAAATCATGCGCACTATGGCTCTCTAGCGTACGCGGAATAAGGAACCTCAGGGCTGCAATCAGGACGTCGCGCGTGTCGTTAGTTGGGAATGAATCCGCTGCGGCGATGACCGCAGGCACAGAATGCGATGTTTGCGCGACAAGTGGATGAACGCCACAGCAGAGCCCTACACTTAGAACTGTCGAGAAGGCCATGAAACGACGTCGCAGAGCGTACGCTGTGCGCTGAGCCTTAGTGAGAGGCGCCGATTTTGACTGTGAGAGAAAGGGAAAAGCGTGGCGCAAAGACGTGATTCCAAATGGCGTATGCGTGGAGTCTAATTCGTCTGAATCCACACACACGCCATAACGCCGCTTCGCTCTAAAGAGAAGAGGGGGGTGTTCACGCTTTTGGGCCCCATTTCGGGGGCCTTAATGGGTTTCAATCAGCTTCTTTGGTCGCTGTTGTTTTAGTCTTTGTCGTGCGGGATGAAGGCTTTTTTGTGGTTTTTGTTGCGTCAGCGCTTTTTTTGGTTGTGGCCGCACGCTTGGTTTTGGGCTCGGCTTTCTCGGTCTTTTTTGTTGATGCTTTTGTCGTTGTTTTCCGTGCTGTGGTTTTTTTAGCACCACCTTTAAGCGGCTTGCCCTTTTCAGCCAGCAGTGCGAGCGCTTCATCAAGGGTCACGTCGTTCATATCACGGTCTTTAGCGAGAGTCGCAACGACTTGTTTGTGCTGGACGTAAGGGCCGAAGCGTCCTTTGCGGACCATGACGGCTTCGTTGTCCTTGGGGTGCGGGCCAATGGTGCGAATGGAGGCAAGTTTTTTCGCCAGACTGTCTACGGCGCGGTTGAGACCAACCGTCAGAACGTCATCGTCCTTATCCAAAGTACCAAAAACAGCGCCCATTTTCACGAAAGGCCCAAAACGCCCCAGTCCGGCCTCTATGGTTTCCCCCGTTTCTGGGTGCGTACCGACAACGCGAGGCAAAGAGAGAAGGCCGAGCGCTTGTTCCAAGGTAATGGTGTTACCGTCCAAGCCTTTGGGGATAGTTGTGCGTTTGGGTTTTGCTTTTTTATCGTTCGGATCAGCTTCTCCACGCTGAATGTATAGCCCGTATGGTCCGCGCCGAATCGTGATATCTTCTTGGGTTGTCGGGTCTTGCCCAAGAACGCGCATCCCATCTTTAAGGCCGTCATCGCTGCCGTCATCTGCGACAAGGCGGCGGGTAAACTGGCATTCGGGATAGTTGGAACAGCCAATGAAGGCGCCATGCTTGCCGAGGCGTAGTCCTAGGCGGCCAGTTCCGCAGGCTGTGCAGTCGCGTGGGTCAGAGCCGTCTTCTTTTGCGGGAAAGAAATGCGCGCCGAGATCTGCGTCGAGCGCGTCAATGACGTCTGAAATTTTAAGATCTTTTGTCTGATCGACCGCTGCAGAAAAGTCCCGCCAGAACGCCGCCATGACGTCGTGCCAATCTGCGCGCGCACCAGAAATGTCGTCCAATTGTTCTTCTAGCGATGCTGTGAAGCTCGTATCGACATAGCGCTCAAAGAATGATGTTAGAAACGCAGTGACCAGTCGTCCACGATCTTCGGGCATGAAGCGCCGGGCCTCTAAGCGGACGTAGTTACGGTCCCGTAAAACGCTTAGAATAGAGGCATAAGTGGATGGGCGGCCAATGCCGATCTCTTCCATCTTCTTTACAAGAGAAGCTTCAGAGTAGCGCGGCGGTGGCTGTGTGAAATGCTGCTCAGCCTCAACGGTTTGGGTTGTGATGCGGTCCCCTTCTTTCATCGGGGGGAGGAGGCGGCCTTCTTCATCATCGCCAATTTTGCTGTCGTCGCGCCCTTCAATGTAGAGCTTGAGGAAACCGTCAAAGGCGATGGTAGAGCCCGTAGCGCGCAAAAGCGTTTTGCCGCTCCCGTCAGCCAGCACGACAGCGACCTGATCCATCTCGGCAGATTGCATTTGCGATGCCACGGAGCGCTTCCAGATAAGGTCGTAGAGGCGCTTTTGGTCAGGTGTGAGGGTTGAGGCTACGCGGTCGGGTGTGCGTGTGATTTCGGTAGGGCGGATGGCCTCATGGGCTTCCTGAGCGTTTTTAGCTTTTGTGGAATACGCTCTCGGTGACGCTGGGACGTATTCCTCACCGAAAGATTGCCCGATATGCCCGCGGATTGATGCAATGGCCTCCTGAGCCATCGTAACGCCGTCTGTACGCATATAAGTGATAAGGCCGACCGTCTCCCCGCTGATCTCAACACCTTCATAGAGTTGCTGAGCTGTACGCATGGTTGTCTGAGCGCTCATGCCAAGCTTGCGGGAAGCTTCTTGTTGCAGCGTCGACGTTGTAAATGGAGGGGGTGGATTGCGCTTAGTGCGCTTGCGTTCGACTGACTGTACGGTGAAGCTGCCGCCACGAACAGTGTCGCGCGCGTCGAAAGCCAGTGTTTCTGTATTAAGCGTGAATTGATCTAACTTCTCGCCGCGCAAATGTGTGAGGCGTGCTTGGAAACTGGCTTTGGCGGGGGTGTTAAAGCCGCCCGTTACGCTCCAATATTCCCGAGGCTTAAAAACCTCGATTTCAGCTTCACGCTCACAAATTAATCGTAGAGCTACAGATTGGACACGGCCGGCACTTCGGCTGCCGGGCAGTTTGCGCCATAAAACAGGCGAAAGCGTAAAGCCTACGAGATAGTCCAGTGCGCGGCGTGCGAGATAGGCATCAATAAGTGGCTGATCAAGTTCACGGGGGCCAGCCATAGCCGCTTGCACGGCAGATTTTGTGATTTCGTTGAAGGTAACACGGTGGACGGTGACGTTTTTGAGGAGCTTCTTTTCCTCAAGGACACTCCGGACGTGCCACGAAATAGCTTCGCCTTCGCGGTCCGGGTCAGTGGCCAGATAGAGGTTCTTGGCGCCTTTGAGGGCTTTCGCAATCGCTGAAATCTGCTTGGAGCCGCGTTCGTCGGTCTGCCAAGCCATGGCAAAATTTTCGTCAGGGCGGACGCTACCGTCTTTTGGGGGCAGGTCACGGACATGTCCGAAGGAAGCGAGAACGGTATAATTGCTTCCGAGATATTTGTTGATCGTTTTTGCCTTCGCCGGGCTTTCGACCACCACTACGTCCGTCATTGTCCCTCCGGCGCTACCGCTTTTGTCTCATGTTGGTAGGAGCGCGATGCGTCCCCCAGGTACGAACTCCAATACGCCACCAAGCTCTAATTCGGTCAGCGCTGAAAGTACGTCCGAAACGGAGAACTGACAGCGACTTACAACCTCGTCAACTGTTACTGATGTGACAGATAGGAGAGGACGAATATTTTGAATGACAAAATCAAGGTCGTTTTCGGCATTTTCCGGCGGTGTAGTGGCGCCTTTCCAGCGAATTGTTTTTTCCTGAAAGCCAAGCAGATTTTGTTGTTGGGTTGTCCACGGCGCAGGCAGATAATCGGGCATGTCGCTTGAAATCTCAGATAAAATATCCTGCGCGCCCTCAGTTAAAACCGCTCCATTACGCAGTAGAAGGTTGCCGCCGCGTGAGCGTGGATCAAGGGGGGAGCCGGGAACTGCGAAGACAGTGCGGTTATAGTCTTGGGCGAGGCGCGCTGTAATTAATGTGCCGGAGTAAAGAGCAGCTTCAACAATGATGCATCCGATTCCGAGGCCGGCAATTAGTCGGTTGCGCCTTGGGAAGTGCCGAGCTTGAGGCATGGTGCCGAGTGGCGCTTCCGTTAAAATGCAGCCGTTTTCAGCAATGGCGTTTTGCAGCAGTTCATTTTCGCGCGGGTAATACGCATCTAACCCGCCAGCAATGGCTGCGATGGTTTTACATGGGTGAAGCGCGGCTTGATGCGCCGCCGAATCGATACCACAGGCTAGGCCCGAAACAACGTGAAAACCATGTGCCGCCAATTCGGCTGACAGGCTCTCAGCCATTCTAATCCCAGCAGCAGATGCATTGCGTGCGCCGACAATACCTATGGCAGGCTGTGAAAGCTGTTTGATATTGCCTCGGGCGTACAGGATGGGAGGCGCATCAGGAACATGGCTCAAAAGGGTGGGATAATGAGGGTCAGAGCGGAATAGAACATGGCCATTATTGCGTTCTAGCCAAGCCAGTTCAGTTTCAATGGCTGTACGTGTTGGTGGGGGTGAAAAGTCTTTGCGCCCTGCGCGTGCTAGGCGGTCGGGGAGGTTCTCAAGTGCCGCAACGGCAGAGCCGTACTTGCGAAGCAGCTTGCCAAAATTTACCGGGCCTATCCCGGAGATCCGGGAAAGACGGATCATATCGACGCGCTCGGCCGCGCTTAGAGGGGTGTCGAGGAGCATACCATTGAACATGGTATTCACGATGGGGCTAAATGGTTAAAGATTTACATTCTTTTGTGTTTACCTAAATTTAGGGAAAGGGCCGCTGGTATAGGCGGCCCTTTCTAGTAAATCAGGCGCTTTTTGTTTGGTTTGCAATGGTCGGTGGTGTTGAGTGTTTGAGATAAGGCACCGAAGACTTAACGTGAATGGCTAGAATACCAATTTCTTCCCTTTCATGCGCGGGCAGGTCGAGGGTCGCGTCGCCATTTGTCCAGCGATAATCCTTGCCTTCCAGAGCGTGCCAACCGGGGAGGTCAACCTCCTGCAAGTGCGTAGAAATATGGGCTGTGACGTTGCTGTGGTAGAGGGTGATGTCCCCTATGAGTACTCCAAGAAGACGGCGGTCATCGATGAATGGTCCGATTGTGTCGTAAGGGCGGCTGGCATTCGTAACGATCCTCACGGATTGCACCGTGGAGGGGACCATAAAAATATAACGGCCGTTAGAAGATCGTGCAGGTAATATGCTTAATCCTGTATTGGAAATTAGAGAGATGTTGTGCTCGTGCTCAACGTCGAGTGGAGCTGTTCTTGTTTGAATATTCATGCTCACGGCGCGGTTTTTAAGGGCGTTGAATATAGGTTCAACTTTGTCACGGTCAGTCGTTAACGTTGCGGCGCCGTTTTCGCTCCATTTCTTATCGTTGGAACCGAGTTGGAAAACATTGCCCTGCTGCGTAAAGTGATGGCGGTTACCTGTGTCGAGGTAGCTTTCAGTCAGGATACCGTTCGCATTAACGATAGAATGTTCGCGGGTTTCGATGTGGAAGTATTCGTAAGCCGTACAGTTTTTATCGTAGTAAATGGACATGCCGTTTACCAACATACGGGCTGGAATAAAGCGACCATCGAAAAACAAGCAGTGCTCCGCCGTAATGCGTAAGTCTTCGTAAGGGTGTCCGTCGGCCAGAGCATTTTTTGAGATGACGACTGGGTAGCCGGCTTCGTCGTCGGGAAGGTCGGTCCGGACAACGCATGATGCCTTACCAGCCCAGCACACCGTGTCTGTTTTTGCGGAGCCATCATGATACGTGACGACTTCATCACCCAAGACGATATCCTGAATGGCTTTGCTGCCTGTCGGCGTTGCGATTTGTGCATTCTCTAAGAAGCATACTTCATAGAGGAGTGCGCCGCTGGTATCTGCCGCAAGTGTGTACCCTAGGCTTTTAACGCCTAAGATATTTAAAGTAATAGACGTACCATCTTTGGATGTAATGGTGACGTGATCTGCGTCTGGGTAAGTCACGGATGTGACATTTGCTTTTTGGATATTTGCAAGTTTGATAACGTCAGAGGCAGTCGATGACGACCCTGTAAAGCCGCTGATAACCGTGCTTGGGTTGCTGGTACCAGAGATGGTTAATGTCGTGGCATCGCCGTTGAGTACAATGGTGCCGCCTGCGGTTGCCGGGATGGTCGCCGATGCAGTGCCGGACAAATATACTGAACCAGATATGACGCCGCCGGAAATAACATTAAGATTTCCGCCGCTGTAGACGTTATAGTTAGAGACTGTACCGCCCGATGAAACAATGGCCGTACCGCCAGAGTTCACTCCCCCTAAGTATAGAAGACCTCCGGAGGAGACGATCGCGGTTCCGCCAGCATTGACGGTGTTCCAGTAAATTTCAGCGCCGTTTTGCGCGATTTCGACACCGCCGCTCATGACGTATCCGTTTAGGACAGAGCCTGATCCCGTGGCAGTAGCCGTACCGTAGATGTTATTGCCGCCGTAAAAATAGCCGCCTGAGACGACATATATTGTGCCTCCTGCTTCGATGGTGGAGCCGCCCAGATGCACGCCACTGCTCAAATTGGCCCAGCCGCCTGATTTAATATCGAGCGTGCTCGCAGAAGCTCCTATTTTGAGGTCAATATACCCACCAGAGGATACTGATGTACCGCTGACTATGCCGCCGCTGTTTACCGTTAAAGAATCAGCATAACCGCCAGATACAGATCCACCAGAACTGACTTGTATATTGCCTGCCAAATGCCCCGCGCTGGCCGCAGAGACGGCTCCCCCAGATATGACCATCCCGCCGGACAGGGTACCGCCATTGGAGAGAACCACTGTGCCCGCAATTGACGAGAGAACGGATGGGTCATTGTAGCGCGTAGCCTGAAAGGTGCCGCCGCTGAGCACGACTTCGGTGTCGCCTGCCGCAACTTGGCCCTGTTGAAGAACCCCGGATGAAACGTAATAAGTCGTCACAGTCCATTCCTTTCTTTGTGAAATTAATATTGCATTAATTTTTATAAAATTATCATTCAACTAAATAATTGTATGAGCGTTATTTGAACGGATAAAATTTAATTATCCTAAAATTAAGTATTAAAATATTACGTTAGTAATTTTCTAGAGTTTTATGTTGAGGCTTATTTTGTAACTTTTACTTTGATGTAAGTTTATGAAAATAAATGGAATATGAAAATTCCGTAACCTTATCGTTGCAAATTGTGACTGTAATTACACTTTGTTACATCGAGCGACGAAGAAAAATTGAGATTACTATAGTTTTTTACTAACAAAATTTGAGATGCAAAAAGAAAAATTTTTGGATTCGTTGTCTTATGGTAATAGTTGAAATATTTGGTTTTATAAAAAGTAACTTATTAGATTAAGAATGCATTTTTTAGAGTATTTATTTCGGTGAATTGATTTTTTGTAAGAGAAGAAAATTTCAGTGTTTTTAAAGAAGCATCATTGGCGAGTTTCTATTGTCATAAAATTTATGAATACCGTTATATAAAAACGGGATTTGTAGTTGTTATTCCAAGCACAAATCCCGTTTTTGTTAGGATTTTTGTTGGCCTACACGCGGCTCGGTGCCGTTCAGCAGGCGAATAATGTTGCTGTAATGCCTTAGCCAAATAATGGTCGAAATCCCTAGTGTCGCAATAGGGAAGGGAGAGGCCAGAGGCGGAGAACCAACCATTGCAATCATAAGCAGGGGCGCGGCAAGAAAGGCGGTGAGAGCACCTGCTGATGAGATACGGCTAAAGCGAGCTACAGCAAGCCACAGAATAGAGGCGGCTAAGCCAACGGGCCAAGACAAAGCCCATATGACGCCGAGCCCCGAGGCTACGCCTTTTCCACCTTTGAACCCAAGCCATATTGGGAAGCAGTGTCCTAAAACAGCGCAAAAGGCTGCGGCCGCCATGGCTTCCGCAGTGTGGTCTGGGCACAAATGCGCGGCAAGTAAAACGGCTAACACGCCTTTGAGTGCATCGAGCAGCAATGTTGCTGCTGCAATGCCTTTTTTCCCGGTGCGGAGGACGTTTGTAGCCCCGATATTGCCAGAGCCAATCTTGCGGATGTCACCCCCGCCGGAGGCTGCTGTTAGTAATAGCCCGAATGGGATACTACCCAGAAAATAAGCAATGGCCCCGTAAAGTATAACGTTGTGCGGGATTGCGCTCATAGTGCGGTCCCAGCTCTGTAAACTTCTAGACCATGACGGAAGGTGCGAAGCACCTTTCCAGGCATTGTCTCACCGTCAAAGGGGGTGTTTTGCGCTCGCCCCGGAAGTTTGCCTGATTCAACGACCCAGTGTTGCTCAGGATCAAAAAGGCAGAGATCCGCCTTTGAGCCAATGGCAAGAGTCCCCGCGTCGATGCGCAGGACTTTAGCGGGTGCTGACGTGATCAAGCGCAGAGCGCTAAGCAGGTCTAAGCCGGATGCCAGAGTTGCGCTTAAAAGCGTGACGAGGCCAATGCCGCCAGCACGCGCTTGCGCGAAGGGGAGGCGTTTGTCGTCTGCATCTGCGGGGGCATGGTCTGAGGCAATGGCATCAATTGTACCATCGCTTAATGCGGCCAGCACTGCGTCTCTGTCTGCGGGGTTGCGGAGCGGAGGGGAGAGTTTGGCGTAAGTTCGGAAGTCACCGATTGTTTCTTCTGTAAGAAGAAAGTATGGCGGTGCTGTATCGCAGGTAATGGATAAGCCTTTTGCTTTGGCTTTACGAATGAGTTCCAGTCCCTCTGCCGTCGAGACGTGAGCAAAATGCAAGCGGCCACCTGTCATTTCTACAATACGGACGTCACGAGCGATGAGAATGGCCTCTGCTGCGGCTGGGACTTGGGGCAATCCCAAGCGTGTGGCGAGCGGGCCGGACGTCGCGCAGGCATTGCGCGCGAGCGACGGGTCTTCCGGGTGTTGAACAATCAGCCCGTCCATAAAGCGCGCATATGAAAGCAGGTTGCGCAGTTGCTTGGTGTCTGCAATGGCGCGCGTGCCGTCGGTGAATGCAACCGCCCCGACCTCTTGGAGTAATCCGAGTTCTGCGGTTTCTTTGCCTTCGCAGCCTTTGGTAAGCGCGCCGTAGGGATGAATGGTGATCATCCCCGTGTCGTTTCCACGCTCTTTCAAGTGTTGGACGAGTGCTGGATCGTCAATAACGGGCATAGTGTTGGGCAGGACGGCAAGTGTTGTTACGCCGCCTGCCACGGCCGCGCGTGCACCTGTCTCTACATCTTCACGATACTCGAAGCCGGGCTCACCCAAGTCTGCGCGCATATCGACCAAGCCGGGGGCGAGGACGGCGCCTTGGCCGTCAATGCTTTGCGCGCCTTCGGGGGCGGATGCAGCGTCTAGCTCGGTAATTATGCCGTCACAGACAGTCAGTGTGCCAGGAGCATCACGGTTGCTGGCTGGGTCTATGATGCGGACATTGTGAAAAAAAAGAGTGCTCATGAGGGTCTCCGTCCGCGGGCAAGGCGGTCTAGCACGGCCATACGGACGGCAACGCCCATTTCAACCTGCTCGGAAATGACGCTTTGGGGAGAGTCGGCTACGTTCGAGGCGATTTCAACGCCGCGGTTCATGGGGCCAGGGTGCATGACGAGCGCATTTGGCTTCGCAAGTGCGAGACGCTTACGATTCAGGCCAAAAAAGCGGAAATATTCACGTGCGCTAGGGACAAGGCCCGCGCCCATGCGCTCTTTTTGCAGGCGCAGCGACATGACGACGTCTGCACCGTTAAGTGCTTCTTCCATCGTGTGGTGGATTGTGACATTGCCATTGCCCAAGCCAGCCATTGCGCCCGGAAGCAAAGTTGGCGGCCCCACGAGGCGGATCGTGCTGCCAAGCGCAGAAAGAAGATGAATGTTTGAACGAGCGACGCGGCTATGCCCGATGTCACCGCAAATCGCGACGGTTAGCCCGGAAAGGGTGCCGAGGTGGCGGCGTATGGTCAGAGCGTCAAGCAAGGCTTGAGTCGGGTGCTCATGCATGCCGTCACCAGCGTTAATGACGCTGGCTTCGACTTTTTGCGCCAACAGCGCTGGCGCGCCAGATTGAGCATGGCGCACGACCAGAAGGTCGCATCGCATGGCGTTGAGGGTTGCGGCTGTGTCCAGAAGCGTCTCGCCTTTGTTCACCGAGCTGGTCGCGACGGTCATGTTAATGACGTCGGCCCCGAGGCGCTTGCCAGCAAGTTCAAAGCTGGTGCGTGTCCGGGTGCTGTCCTCGAAGAACAGATTGATGAGTGTACGCCCCCGCAATGCGTCCCGTGGGGCGGAGCGGGAGCGGCTCAGGAGGGCATAGCTCTCGGCCAGATCCAAAATAGGAAGGATCTGGCCGGCATTGAGGCCTTCAATGCCTAGCAGGTGCCGGAGGGGCGGAGACGAATCTGGCATAGCTCGTTCTCTTAGCTTATGGCGCTGTCGATGCGGGCTAAGACCTCGTCTTGGCCTAAAGCGGCCAATGTCAGGTCAATGCCGGGTGATGTTGTGCTGCCGGTCATGGCTGCGCGCAGTGGCTGCGCAACAGATCCAAGCTTCAGGGCGTTGGCTTCCGCGTATGCGCGTAACGCGCCGTCCACGGCTTCTGGCGTGAAATCAGGGAGAGCTGCCAAGGATGCGCGGATCCCTTTCAGAACGCTTTGTCCATCTTCCCCTAAAAGTTTTTCAGCTTTGGGGGTGAAGCTCAGCGGGAGGGTGTAACCGGCAAAAGCCGCATTCTCTGTGAGTTCAACTAGGGTTTTAGCGCGCTCTTTAAGGCCGGGCATCAGGGCGAGAATACGGCTATGCGTTGCATCATTGACAACGACACCTTCGCGGTTTTTCAGGCGTTCGATTACGTCATCTGTCAGGCGGGCGTCATCTGCCTGACGCATCCAGACGCTGTTGAAGTGCGAGAGTTTGGCGTAATCCATCCGTGATGGGGAGCGGCCAACACCGTCGAGATCAAAGAGGCGGATTTGGTCTTCACGCGAGAGGATTTCTGCATCGCCATGGCCCCAGCCGAGGCGCAGTAGGTAGTTGCACAGGGCTTCTGGTAGGTAGCCTTCCTCACGGAAATCTACCACAGATGCGGCGCCGTGGCGTTTGGAGAGTTTTGCGCCATCAGGGCCATGAATGAGTGGCAGATGGGCAAAATGTGGGAGATCCCAGCCCATAGCGCGATAAATCATTGCCTGACGGAACGTATTGGTCAGGTGGTCATCGCCGCGCATGACGTGGGTAATGCCCATGTCGTGATCGTCGCATACCACGGCGTGCAAATAAGTCGGTGTGCCGTCTGAACGGAGAATAATTAAATCATCCATTTCCGCATTCGCAACGCGGACATCCCCTTGTACGAGGTCCTTAATAATGGTCTCGCCATCGCGCGGGGCTTTGAGGCGAACGGCGAATGGTACGCCTTCGGGTGCTTCGGAAGGGTCACGGTCGCGCCATGTACCGTCGTAGCGAGGGGGGCGTTTTTCAGCCATGGCCTTTTCGCGCATGGCTGTGAGTTCTTCTGGCGTGCAATAGCACCGATAGGCCAAGCCGCGCTCAAGCAGGTCTTGCGCGACTTCTGTGTGTCGCTGTTGACGTGTGGACTGGAAGACTGGTTCTTCGTCCGGGGTCAGGCCCATCCATTTCAGGCCATCCAGCAGAACATCCACGGCATGTTGGGTGGAGCGTTCGCGGTCCGTGTCTTCAATACGAAGCAGGAATTGGCCGCCATGGTGGCGGGCATAAAGGAAGTTGAACAGGGCCGCGCGGGCGTTACCAACGTGCAGGAGCCCGGTCGGCGAGGGGGCGAAGCGAGTGCGGATTGTCATGCGGCCCTCTTATCATAGTCTGCGGCTGTATCGCTATCCGCAAATGACACGATAGGAGGGCCCCTTCCTAGCTCGCCCTGCGGCAAGTCTGCGGCCTTCTGCCCTCTTTAAGAAAAAGAGTAATCTTGAGGGGAAGGTGTGTTTACTGTGCGTCGAGTTCGGTGAAGACTTCTTTTGCGAGGGCGAGCCCGCTGATGGCTTCAGGGAAGCCTGCGTAGACGGCCATCTGCATGATGATTTCAACGATTTCTTCGCGCGTGAGGCCAGCGTTGAGGGCGCACACGATATGCGTTTTGATTTCTCCGGGAGCTGTACCTTTGGTGACGAGTGCTGCGAGTGTTGCAATCTCTCTGGAGCGGAGGTCTAAATTTTCTCGGGCGTAAATTGTGCCAAAGGGAAATTCAACGAAGATTTTTGCGAAATCAGGGGCAATATCGTTTAAGAGCGCTTTTACTTGTTCTGCCGCGCCGGGGTTAAGGATGGAGAGGATTTTTTCGCCATTTTCGGTTTTGGACACAAATGTTCTCCTGGAATATAGTTTGTAATGGAACGCTAATTGATGTGGTATTTTGTTTGCTTATTTCAAGGTGGTAACTGATAATTATTTATGATATTCAAGCATAATAGTAATATATCATATAATAAGATTTTATAATATGAAACATTATACGGTATTTAATTGGATTGAGCGAGGTCTTTATAAGCAAGGTCATGCACTATTAAATTGGTCCCCTGTATTTTTTGCAATTGGGGTCATTGTTTACTTTTTTCTGCCTTATGAAATTCTACCGTGGGAAATCGGGGGCGCTGTCTGTCTGGCCTTCGGGGGCGCGTGGTGGTTGCGCGGTTCGCCATTAGGCGGGCGCGTTGCGCTAGCTGTGCTTTTATGTGCGCTAGGCTGCGCCGATGCGGTTTGGGAGGCGCGGCGAAAACCTGAAATGCCAGCTTTGCCAATGCGTGCTGTAACCGTCACAGGTGTCGTTAAGTCAGTAGAGTTTTTGGCGCCAAGAGACGATGGGGTTCAAGCAGGCCTAGAAGGCGCTGCACGACGTTTGCATGTTGTCGGCGCTATTTTTGATACTCCGAGTGATGTTGGAATGCTCCCTTTACGAAGGGAGTTGACTATAAGACTGCGCGCGGACGATGCGACCGAGGTGTTATCGGGTCAGAAAGTAAGTGTGCGCGCCATATTACGCCAACCGCAGCGGCCAGCATGGCCGGGGGGGCGGGATATGCAGCGTGAGGCGTGGTTCTCGGGTTCTGCGGGCAGCGGCTACGCGCTTGGTTATGCACAAAAGGAAGGCAGACCCGAAGGGGCGTGGCTAAACCGTATTCGGGAAGGTATTGCGCATCGATTTTATGGTGCTTTGCCGGGGCAAGCAGGAGCCATAGCGGCAACTGTCATGGCGGGAGAAAGTTCGCAACTCACCCAGCAAACGCGGGAGGAGTTTTCTGTCTCGGGACTGGCGCATTTATTGGCTGTTGCTGGGTTGCATCTTGGTTTGGTGATGGCCGGTGTGATGACTTTTATAAGAGTTATGATGCCGCTTTCGGAGCGAGCAGCTTTGTATTGGCCATGTAAAGAAATAGCGGTTCTCGGGGGTTTTCTTTTTGGCGCATTTTATGTGCTGATTACGGGCGCGCATTTGCCAAGCGTGCGAGCCTTGGGCATGGCTGGCTTATTCGTGGTTGCTTTGCTGTGTGGCCGGAAAGTTATGTCCATGCGCTCTCTGGCAGTTATCGCAATGTGCATTTTGGTTGTGACACCCAGCGCTGTTTTGGATGTGTCTTTTCAAATGTCTTTTGCTGCCGTGATGGGGCTTATTGCAGGTTATGAAGCTTTACGTGCACCGCTATTAGCGCTCCGTGGTGAGGGGCAGCTTTGGCGCAGTGTTCTTGTGCATCTGGTCATGCTGGCTGCAACGTCTGTATTCGCAGGTCTAGCCACTTTACCTGTCAGTATGGCGCATTTTGGGGCGTTCCAGCCGTGGTTTGTTTTTGCCAACATGGTGGCCGTTCCGCTTATGGCAGTGTGGGTTATGCCGTTAGGGATCATATCAGTTTTACTGATGCCGCTGCACCTTTCTCATCTGCCTCAGAGAGGAATGGGGCTGGGAATAGAGTGCATTCAGTGGCTGGCAGAGCATGTAGCGCAGTGGCCATATGCGCATGTACCCGTGCCAGCGATGCCTAGTTGGGGGCTGTGCGGCGTTATGCTTGGCTTATCCGTGCTTTGCTTATGGCGCGGCGTCGCGCGTTGGGCGGGTATTGTGCCGATTATTTTGGGGCTGTTGAGCGTCAACGTAATGAGGCCCCTCATGCTGGTAGCACCAGATGCTGGGGTTATGGCTATACGCAGTGGCGCCGTGCTGCAGGTTGGGCCGGTTGGCGGGTTGGATCGGTTTGTGCTGGAGCAATGGCAGCAGGCCCTAGCATTGAGGGCGGTGCCTATGCCGACAGCTTGCCAAGAGGGTCTGTGTCGTATTTCACTTGAGGGGCAAGTTTTTTTGCTCAGGACGAAGGATCGTACAGATGGTTATACCGCTCCGTCGTCTGAGTTATGCAAAGACGTCACGCTTTTCGTGAGTGTTTCACCTGCGCGCGGGGCATGTCCAGGGTCTGTTCAAATTGATCGGTTTGCGGTGTGGCGTGACGGTGCTTTTGCGGTTTACCCTGCGCGTGGTGGGAGTGTGCGCCTTGTTTCTGCGCGTATGGCACAGGGGGACCGTTTATGGGTCCCGCCTGTAGGGTGGCGTGGTGTACCTACCTTACCTTTGGCAAATGCAGAATGACTTGCACATGGGAGATTTCCTTATTCTCAGCGAAGCTGGCCTGATGTTTGGAGTGCCAGCAATTCCTCTGGCAAAGGGAGGTGTTCGGTTTCGGTCTCTGCTGCCCCTAGATGTGTTTTGACAGGTAGTACCCCTGCCCAAACGGGGTAAGAAGCATCGTTGTGGTCAGCAGGTGGGCCTGATCGCACCTTGGCTGTTGCTTCTTCTATGTCGAGGTAAAGGACGGCGGTTGCTTTTAATTCTTGCGCGGTCATGGGGCGCAGGCTGTCCCACCTGTTTGGGAACAGGTCGTCCATCATGGCTTTGAGGGCAGCCTCAATATCGTTGGTATTTTCTAACACTGTTGCGCGGCCAAAAACCATGGCGGATCGGTAATTGGCAGAATGATTGAAAGCGGAGCGTGCCATAACGTAACCGTCAAAGAGGCTGACGGTTAAGCATACGCGCTGCCCCGCGGCCTTACGTAAAAAACGACTTGCTGCCGAGCCGTGCCAGTACACACGGTTGCCAACACGCCAGTGTATGGTCGGTGTGACGTAAGACTCGCCATCTATGACGTAACCAACATGGCAGATCGGAGCGGCATCTAAGACCTCGTGTACGGCCGAGTGTGCATGACTGACGCGGTTATGGGAGCGTCTGCCCCGGCTCCGTTCGGTAATGGGGTAGGTAAGTTCGGTCATGGCAATCTCCTCTTATCAGGAGACTGTTTCAAAAAAGTGGTATTCAGTATGCTGCCACTTGTGAAAAAAATATGAGTCCGCTTATGTGGCCTTATGGATGATTTACCGTGGTTAACGCTCAATTTTGCATCTGACATCACATTAGAGCAGCAAATTCACGATGCTCTGCGCGGCGGCATTTTGGCGGGTAAGTTGAGGGCAGGGGATGTGCTACCATCCACTCGTGCTTTGGCCGCGTCTTTCGGGGTTGCGCGCTCGACGGTCATACGCAGTTACGACCGTCTGCGTGCGGCGGGTTATGTTGTGGGGCAATCTGGCTCAGCAACGCGTGTCGCTGATCTGCCGTCGTTGGATACTGGTGGAGATGGTGAGGGCGATACCGCAGAGAACGCTCTCGTGCCGCAGTTGATGCATGGTTTGAAGGTCCGGCCGTTTGCTCCCGGCGTGCCTGACATAAGCAATTTTCCCAGTAAGGTGTGGGCACGTTACCTAGGAGCGCGAGCCAGAAATTTACGGCTGCATGACCTTGGTTATAGCGAAGCAAATGGGATTTATGCGCTGCGCTCAGCAATTATTGAGCATGTTACGCGCTCCCGCGCTGTGCATGCAGATGCAGAGCGCGTAATCATTATGCCCTCAGCAGCGGCAATCATCGATTTTCTGGCAAGCTTGGTGCTGGGTGCACGGAAAGCAGTCTGGGTCGAGGAGCCCGGATACGTCAAAGCGCGTGAAATATTGCAGGCACGTGGAGCCGAAATTATACCCGTGCCATGCGATGAGGAAGGAATTATCCTCCCAGACAGCGGGGTGGAAGAGCCTGCTTTGATTTACGTTACCCCGTCACATCAATACCCGACAGGTGTGACGATGAGCTTGCCGCGGCGCCTTCAACTGCTTGAGGCTGCGAAGCGTTTCGATGCTGTGATTATCGAGGATGATTACGATAGCGAATTCCATTATTCGGGCCGCCCTGTCGCATCGTTACAAGGGATCGATCAACATATGCGCGTGGCGTATGTGGGGACTTTTTCCAAGACATTGGCGCCGGGCGTACGCGTCGCTTACGCTATTCTACCGCCGTGGATTATGGAGCGTGCCTCAGCAGCAATTCATCGGGGTGGCGGGGCTGTGCCGATTCACGTTCAGGCGGCTTTGGCGGATTTCATACGTGACGGACATTTTCGCGCACATGTCAGGCGCATGAAGGCTCTATACGAAGTCCGAATGAAGGCTGCGCGCGAGGTAATGTCAGCTTATTTTGATGTGGGGGCAGGAGGTGGTGGATTACAATTTGCTGCGTATTGCCGTGACCAAAGGATCGATGAGAAGGATTTGGTAGCGTTTTTGAATGCTCGCAACATTGCCGTCAGGGCGTTATCAAACTTCTACATAGGTGAAGATAGGCATGGTCTCGTTGTTGGAATCGCTAATATTGGTCAGAAAGAGTTACAAAAATTTATAAAAGAAATGAAAGATTTATACTCCGATAAAATATAGCTTATTTATATATATTTCTAATATAAAAGGATAAATTCTAGAATGTTAAAGAGATATTTATCTGCGCTTTGTATTATTCCATTAGTGTGGGCTGGCGGGGCGTCTAAGGCTTGGGCGTCAGCTGGTGAAGCGCGTTTTAAAATTGAGGAAGTTGCGGGCCATCGCCCCATTGCTGTCGCGGTGATGAACGGTGTTCCACTCAAAATGATGGTGCACTCAAACGCGGCTTTGTTCTTGCAGGTTGGCCATGGATTAGCTTCGCGCATCGGTGTTGAAAATATGCACCATCATGGGCAGTACGGGATAGCGGCTGTTGGGCGTTTGAGTAATCTCGGGCGTGATGAAGGAACGATAAAATCGCTGAAGGTTGGGAGTTCTAATATGGAAAATGTACCCGCTTCAGTTTTTGAAACACCAACGGCAGCGACTTACGGAATGCTTGGCCTTGGCTGGATCAACCGTTCTCGCCTCGTGATTGATTATCGGAATAACAAGCTTTTTATAGAGCCAACTCCTCAAACTATAACCACTTTGAAGCAAGAGCTCGTCAAAGAAGGTTATGCAGCTATACCTATGCAGGAGACGCTGGGTAAACCTTTCACGGTTGACGTCACGATTGGTGAGGCGACGCGGGCGATGGTTGTAAGTACCGTTGCTGAATTGATCATAGACAGCGCTTTTGCAGAGGCCGCGCATGTAGGGGCTGGCGATAAAGTGGGTACTTTTGGCGGCCCTAAAGGCGCAACAGGTGGCGTTTATTCTACGGCAGCTCCGGTAGAATTACGTATTGGTAGTTGGCGCTCCGGCCCAACAGCTAATGGAACACTTGAGGATACGTATACGTATAGCGGAGAGACGCGGCCTGTAGACCCAAGGCAGGCTCTTGGTGGGGCGCTCGGTGGGGACTTTATGATTAAGCATCGTGCCGTCATCGATTTTGGTAATGATCTTTTATACCTGAAAAAATAATATTCAGTCCGCGTGTGAACAATTGGGGTGAGAGGGCCTAGCGGGTGAGGCGCTCTCGCTGTTGGTCTATTGCACGTTGGAAAATTGAAGTGTCGCCGAGTGCTCGGGAGAGAATAATAGCGCCTTGAATGTTTAGGATGGTTTCCTCTGCCAAAAGCTGGGCAATAGAGGGGGGATGGCCGTTTTCTCGCAAGGTAAAGGCTAATACGTCGATCCAGCGTGAGAAAAAATGGGTGATAGCCTGCGCGAAAGGGTCATGCCTTTTACTGATTGCCAGCATTCCCATCAGGCATATTCGCTGCCCGGCGTGGAAATAACGCGCGACAGCCTCCAGCATACAGATAATAGCTTCGTAGTGGTTTTTAGATGTTGAGAGTGGTGTATAGAGATGGGTTTCAAACCAAGCCTCAATGTCCGCTAAAACACTGGACATCATCTCGGCTTTGCCGCCGGGGAAAAGGTTATATAGGCTGCCTTTACCCAAGCCGGTAGCATGGGTAATCACGCTCAGACTGGCGCCTTCGTAACCGTATTCACGAAAAACTTCCGCAAGTTGAGAGAGTATTTCTCTACGGTCGGCATTTGCCTTCATGTTAGGCTTTGGCATGTTTAAAGGCCTAAATCGCTCAGGCCCGGATGCCCATCGGGACGCCTCCCAAGAGGCCAATGAAATTTGCGTTCCTGCTCTGTAATTGAAATATCGTTGATGGATGCGTGGCGCACCTGCATTAGGCCGTCTTCATCGAATTCCCAATTTTCATTGCCGTGTGAGCGGTACCATTGGCCATCCGCGTGGCGCCACTCATACGCAAAGCGTACAGCGATGCGGTTATTTGCGTGGGCCCAGACTTCTTTTATGAGGCGGTATTCGTTTTCACGTGCCCATTTTTGTTCAAGGAAACGCACGATCTCCACGTGTCCGGTGAGGAAGGTATCGCGGTTCCTCCATCGGCTATCGGATGAATATGCTCGCGATACCGTGGCCGGATCACGACTATTCCACGCGTCTTCAGCGAGGCGTGCTTTGAGGGCGGCGGTTTCTGCTGTGAAGGGGGGCTGTGGTGGGCGTGGCATGATGCGGTGTTCCGAGATATTTTGTACCGATCAGTACAAAATATCTCGATGATGCTTCGAAGTCTACGAGTATTCGGAATGTCTTAGCCCGGTTCGGCGGTGGGGTAGAGATTACGAGCAACGCGCTCCATCGTGAGGCCTTGGACAATGATGCTAAACACCACGACGCCATAGCAAAGTGGCAGTAGTGAGTCGCGCATAGGGCCGGGTGGCAAACCTAGTGCAAGAGCTACAGAAATGCCGCCGCGTAATCCGCCCCATGTTAGAAGCTTGAGAGAGCGCCCTTTATCCCAGTTGGTAATGTAGTTTGGTAATGTTGCTAGCAGGACGCTAGCACCACGTGAAATAAGTGAGAGTGGAATAACGAGGAGAAGGCTCAGGAAGATTCCTGAATGGACTTTTACTTCAATAATTTCCAAGCCGACCATCATGAACAATAAGATGTTCAGAATTTCGTCCAAGAGCATCCAGGTGGACTCCAGTTCGGCGCGATGTTCAGGTGGTAGGGACTGACGTCCAAAGCGTGTGCCAAAAGTCAGGCCCCCGGTAACAGCGGCAATGGCGCTCGAGAACTCCAGAGAGTTTGCAATGCTGAAGCTGCCTGTTGCTAGGGCGAGGGATGTGAGGAGATGAATGTGTGGGTCGTCTGTTTTGCGTATGCAGAAGAGAGCAATGGTCCCGCAAATTATGCCAGTTACTATGCCGCCGATGGCCTCGTGAAGAAAAGTAAAACCAATGTGGGACGCCGACAGGACGTCGCTATTGCCGGTGGCTAAAGTGAGCACCACCGTGAAAAGAACGACTGCCACGCCGTCATTAAAAAGGCTTTCTCCGGCAAAGAGCGCTTGCAGATCGCCCGGCAGTCCAAGCCGTTTTAGCATTCCAATGACTGATACGGGGTCTGTAGGGGCTAGAATTGCGCCTAAAAGAATACACCACAAAAAGGGTAGGTGCTCACCTGTTAATGGCAGCAGTGCCCATACTGCACTGGCCAGGACAAGTACGGATAAGGTTGTGCCGAGTACTGATAAGGCTGTGATTGATAGCAGGCGAGCCTTAAAATCTGCCATGTTCACCTGCATGGCTCCGGCAAAAAGCAGCAGGGATAGCATGCCATTGAGCAGTGTTTGAGGCAGGTTTAACGCGCCCAGTACGGTTCGGGGTAGGGCTTGCAGGCTGTAAGCCGGAATAAGTGGATCCAAGAGCATCAGGGCAATAGAACTGATAAGTGAGAGTACCAGCACGCCAATAGTCGGGGGCAATCGTAGCGTGTTGTGATTAAGAAGGCTGAAGAATGCTGCAATCGTAAATAAAATGGCCAGAAGGCTGATCGTATCCATGTGATGCTCTTTTGGTCTGGCCTTATTTTACAGGCCGAATGCTGCGAAGTGTATCGTTCAGCGTGGTCGTAAGGCGATCATGCTTGGGAGTAGCGATACGTTGAGAAAGATAAATGCCGTGGTGGCCCGAACAGGTATAGGCAACCCAGCAAGCAATTGTGATGGGAACAGCGTTCGCTGCACCAAAGAGTTCAATACCCATTAATGTGCAGGCAATGGGTGTATTGGCGGCTGCGGCGAAAACTGCGACGAAACCTAGGCCCGCAAACAAATCTGTGGGTGCGTTAAGCAGGCCTGCAAGAGCATGTCCTAGAGCTGCACCAATGAAGAAGAGGGGCGTAACTTCGCCGCCTTTAAAGCCGGTGCTCAGCGTAACCACTGTAAACAGAAGCTTTAATGCCCAACTCCAGTAATCAGTGCTTGGGGCGAAGAAGCCAGAGATTGTAGGGTCCCCGGGAATGGCGGACCAAACACCCAAGCCGAGATAGGCTCGTGTCTGGAATATCCAGACAAGCGCGATGACGGCGCAGCCCCCAATAGCGGCACGAAGCGGGCTGAAAGGAACAAGGCGCTTCATCAAGGCGCCAAATTTGTGGTTTGCCTCAGCAAAAATTAGAGCGACGAGGCCAAAAGCGACCCCCGACAGGGCTGCCTTGGCAAGAAGCAATGGGTGCTGGAACAGCGGTGCTGAAGCGGGGGGCACATAGCTGATGTGGTAAAGGGTATGGTGCGCCCCTAAGCTGTGGCACGTCCAGTCTGCGATGAGGGACGCCAAGAGGCATGGGAGCAGACCTGCATAATCGAGGCGGCCTACGGCCAAGACTTCTAGTGCAAAAATTGCACCGGCGAGGGGGGTGCCAAAGACTGCTCCAAAGCCCGCTGCGACACCAGCCATGAGCAGCAAGCGGGTTTGCGCGTTTGAGAGGTGCAGGTATTTACCAGCTGTGCTTGCGAGGCTTCCTCCCAGCTGCACGGCGGTTCCTTCGCGCCCGGCAGAGCCGCCGAAAAGATGCGTGATGATTGTGCCAAAGAAAACGAGAGGAGCCATGCGTAGCGGCACACCCGCAGATGGCGTATGGATTTCATCGACTATAAGATTATTACCTGCGTCAGACGTACCGCCGAAACGCGCATAAATCCATGCGACAGCAGCGCCTCCGACAGGCAGTAGGTAGAGGATGTTTGGGTAATGAAAGCGGCTTTGCGTCGCCCAATCAAGAAGCCACAGAAACACGGCGCATAGCGCACCAATGGCAGCGGATAAAGGCACTAAAAGCAAAAGCCAAGTCGAGAGACTACGACCCACAGTGCCGATGTTTTTCAGGTTTTGCGAAAAATTGCCGTGCAATTCAGACATGTTTCCTCCGTGCTGCTTTTATAGCGCTTGGTAGGAATCATCGTCCCTTGCGAGGGCAGTTCGGCCCAAAGGCCCGGCAGAAATCCATTACCGTTGGAAACCATGATCGCAAATCCGGGTGGGATTTGTCAATTATTGTGGTTGTGCTGCGGAAAGATAAAACGCCTTTCCCTCATTACGGGGGTGCCCTGTAATGAGGGAGGTTGAAAGACTAATCAGGCCATGGCCGCAAGTGTTTGTGCTACCTGTGCGAAAGCTTTAACGGCTTGGTCAATTTCTTCCGAACTGTGAGCTGCCATAACAGAACAGCGCAGAAGCGGGCGGTTATCCGGTGTCGCTGGGGCAGGGACAGGTTCACATACACGCCAGCTTCAAGCAGGGCGTTCCAGAAGGTTACGGCCTCTGGAATGGTCTCTAGCGTTACCGCGATAACGGGCGACACATGCTGGCTGATGGAGAGGCCAGTTGCTTTGAGGCCTGAATGTAGACGCTCTGCATTGTCGTACAATTTTTTGCGGCGCTCGGGCTGTTGCTCAACGGCATCTAGGGTCGCAATGGTTGCTGCGATGATTTCTGGTGGCAGAGAGGCGGTAAACATATAGGGGCGTGAGCAGAGGCGCATGAGGTCCACGCCGTCATGGTCACTGACACAATAGCCGCCAACAGTGCCGAGGGATTTGGAGAAAGTGCCGACAATGAAGTCGATCCCTTTTTCACAT